>CALXMI010000039.1 GCA_944389435.1 uncultured Opitutales bacterium | reverse complement strand
GGCTTAAAAAACGATCCCTTTGGTCGTCGACATATCGTTTCGGCTTGGAACGTAGGTGAAATCGACAAAATGGCCTTACCGCCCTGTCATTCGTTCTTTCAATTTTATGTAGGCAGCGATAACACCTTAAGTTGTCAGCTTTATCAACGCAGTGGTGATCTATTTCTTGGCGTACCCTTCAACATTGCATCTTACTCGCTTCTTACCTACATGGTCGCTCAAGTTTGCCATTTAAAACCGGGTACGTTTGTCCACACGTTGGGTGATGCACACATTTATCAAAATCATCTTGAACAAGTACAAACGCAGCTGGCTCGTACGCCCAAAAAACTGCCGACGTTAAAGCTGAATCCGGCTATTACAGACATCGACGCCTTCACCTTCGAAGACATAGAATTGATCAACTACGATCCCTATCCAACGATCAAAGCCCCGGTGGCGGTATAACCATGGCCGAATTTAAAGCGATCGCAGCCATGGCTCTTAACCGAACCATTGGCATTAACCAACAGCTCCCTTGGTGTATTAAAGAGGAGCTTCAATGGTTTCGGCAAACAACTCTGCATCAAACCTTGTTAATGGGCCGAAAAACGTTCGAATCCATGGGAGCACGCCCTTTACCTCAACGTACCACCTACGTTTTATCCCATCAAACGGTTCCCTTAGACGGCGTAAAGACCATCGACTCCATTCACGATTTGGAAGCCCTGGACAGCACCGTTTGGATCTGTGGAGGCGCCCACATTTACGAACAATTTATTCCTCTATGCTCAGAAATTATTTTGTCCGTCATCCAAGACATCTACGATGGCGACACCTTCTTTCCACCTTTCGAACACCTGTTCAAACAAAAGGAAATCCTAAAAAAAACAGCTGATTTTGAAGTACAGCGTTGGATTCATATTTAGGGCTACAGCCACCAAGATTTCAAGCTAACTGTTTTCCGTTGAAAACGCCACAAACACCTCCTGGACGGAGCGCCCCCACTTCAACTCAGCAAACCCACCGCGTGTTTCTCCCCATGGTACCCTGCACAGTCGGAATCCATTCCTGGCATCAATGGCAGCAAAACGGAGGCGTTTAAAATCTACCGACCGAGACGCTGGAATCGAAGCTCATACACTTATTTCAAGCAGTGGTAATTGGCCATCGAAATTCCGCTTAAAAGTGCGCCTATAATACCCAAAAAGCCTTGGTCGGTTCCGCACAGGAATAAATTTTTATAGCCAATATTGCCGTCTCGAATTTTTTGGGGCGAGCCATAAATGGCCCCCTGTTGATGGCCCGTGAAACGTAATATTGTACGAGGCGTAAACATATCTTCAGCTATAAAGCTTCCTTGGGGCTTTGAACCCAAAATATCAAATGCACACGCACGTGAAGCCTCTAGACATTTTGCTTTCGCGGCATAGTAAGCTTCCTCTGTTAATTGAGACCACTGATGATAATTGGCCAAATGAGTCGTACGCAGGGTTGTCCGCTGTGGACATTCATGTTCTTGATAGTTTTCCGGAATACAGATAACACCACTGTTAAAATCCACCAACTGCAACGGCGTTTCGTAATGAACCTCAGGCGTCTTACTAAAGAACACAATCGTATCATGCCAGCCCTGAGAGGATGACGACGCATCTAGGGTTGAAATAGTTTCGGCAAAGGTTAAGACCGGCTGTGTATGGTTCACCCCACCCTGTCCACAAAGCTGACGTGTTTCCTGTAAACCAATAGATGAAAGGATTTGCTTGGCTTCCAAAACCTCTCCCGATGCAAGCACAACACGCTTGGCTTCTTGCCCTACGCATTGAATATGAGCCACGCGCGCTTTTACACGAAGGGTACCACCCCACTCACGGAAACGTTCACGCAACAGGCGCAATATCGTCCTTACGCCCCCCAAAGGCCGCGAAAAACCTTCTTTGTAAATCGCCTTGTACAGGATTGCAAACTGGCGCCAATCCAAATCGTTCACATGCGCGCTTCCGTAATAAAACAAAGGTAGTAACAACATTTCACGCAAATACGAATTTTTTATGAATGGCTTCAATTGGGTACGCGCAGAAACAAAATCTGGCCCCGATAATTCCGTATCCGACAACTGCAGGATATGCGCATCCAATCGCCGAAAATTATCGACTTCCTGCGGAAATTTTTCGTCCACTTCTGACAATAATTGCTCAAAATTATTTGAAAATGTCAGATCAACCTGAGGGAAGCGAATGCGTGTAAGTCGCTGCTCTTTCAATTGTAACTGTTCGTACGGAATCCTAAGCTGCCGACAAAGCTTTGTCAACGGATGGCCTTTGCTACCCACCGAAACAAAATTTGTAAGGGCATGTAAACCCACATCGTACTTAATACCGTTTCTATAATAAAATCCGTTAAGGCCACCTATGGAATTATGCTGTTCTAATAAAAGGACCTTCTTACCTGCTAAAGCTAAACGCAGCCCTGCCCCAAATCCTGACATGCCTGCTCCGATAATAATGACGTCCCACATGTGCCTATTCGCTTTCTAAATACTGTTGAATGAGAGACGCATTGGGCAATTGAGCTTCAACCATTAAGGAGTAAATCTGACGAACAGCCGTTTTATCCTTCATGTTTTGCGCTAATATCAGCAAACAACGCGTTAACCAATAAAGCTCGTTTTCCGAAAAGGTTTCTTTTTCATCGTGCATTAATAATGGATAACACGTTTCCCAAAGCAACTTCTGCAAACCATTTGTATCGCCTTCATCTTTAAAAACTAAGGCCAACTGTAACGTGATCTCTAACTTTAACTCCAAGGGCATTTGCTCTTTTAGTAAAAGATTAAGCTGAGCGCGAGATAATTTTAAGGGTTGCCTTTTGCTTAAAATATAACACTTCTGTAAAAGGTAACGACACCAGAGATGCGTAATTCCTTGGATATGTGGCAAAAGATCATTAAAAACGGCTATTGCTAAATCCATCTGGTTTAAGTTCAATAACAACACCCCTTGCTTCATACGCGCATCTATTGCCAACGGATGACGAGGAGCGGTTTCGTATAATTTCTGAAAAATCTGGATTGCATTTTGCTGCTCGTTTAAATCTCCCTGCTCGGCATAGCATCCTGCTTGAAACATTAAAAAAGGCCACCAAGCATCTTCAGGTGAAGCAACTTCCAGTAAAACTTGCTTGGCCTTACTCGTTGCGTGTTGTTTAGCCAACAACTTTGCTTGCAATAAACGAGCTTCAATCAAAGCTTCCTTGGATGTCCACTGACTTAATGCTTCAAATTGCTTAAGCCAATTGAATGCCTTTTCACTCTGATTGAGGGTCGACCATAGATAACTTCCCCATAGGTAATAATCTGCCAAATCCTTGTATTCAAGAACAGCAGGCTTTATTCCTAAAAAAGCGACACTAGAGGCTTCAAAATCACCTAAGAGAAATTGGCACTTACCGATGATAAGCTGCGCAGCCTCCCGATAGCGTTCCGAAGTCCATACACATTTTTCACAAAAATCAACTACAGCATCATAATCTTTATTCATAAACAGGGACTGTGCAAAAATAAGTCTCAATTGTTGTTCTTGGTCAATTGTTAGAAGATCCAAGGAACGACAGAGGTCAAATTGATTCTGCAACTCTTGAGCTAACTCTTGACATAGAATACCTGCAAGCACCCACTCATAGGCCACTTCATTGCCTTGCTGTACCCGTTTTGCTTTTGCCATAATACCCTGGTAGGTATAAAAAGCACGATTGTAATCTTTATCCAAACAGTAACACTCTGCTTGCAAACGGGCATACGTCACCATTTTATCGATAGATGGAGCCCTCTGCTTTGCTTCTGAAAAATAATCGGCCGCCAAGCGATACTGCGGATGTTCTTGAAGTAGAGCATGCTTAGCCAACAACTCATAACATAATACCTGCAATTGCGCATCAAGTTTGGAAAAATTCTTGTCTAAAATTTTTTTTGCCTTTGAAAGCTCACCTGACTCTAATAAGCAACTGGCTTGTAAAAGTTGCAGGTACTGAACATGGAAATACGAATTTTTTTTCTTATAAAT
Source organism: uncultured Opitutales bacterium (assembly GCA_944389435.1). Lineage (GTDB taxonomy): Bacteria > Verrucomicrobiota > Verrucomicrobiia > Opitutales > UBA9783 > UBA1183. Next base: position 1,059 of record CALXMI010000039.1, on the reverse strand, counting down.
TTTCTCAAACTGCTTAAGTCCTTTTGCTCGCTTTTGTGCCTCCGGAACAGACAACCGCCATTCAGAAAAAATAGCATCCAATTCTTCGACCGTATTGTTTCCATAACGAATGTAATTTAAAACAATATCTTCGAGATCTTTTCCTAAAGCGCGTTTCGTCTTTAAAAGCCATAGTAAACCCTGAAACTGTTCTTGATGGCGTTTTGTTTCCTTTAAAAATTTATCTAAAAAATCTTCTAAGAGAGCATATTGCCTTCGATGAAACAAATAGGCAGTTACGTGCTGCCAGGTTGCATCATTGACTTCAAACGATGTAAAAACGCCTTCAAACGAAAATTTTAACTCAAGTCCTATATGGTATAAAACAGCGTAGTTCTTAGAAGAAAGCACTGTCGCGTAACGATACCAAAATTGGGCCCAACGAAACGATCCTACAGGCTCTAACACAATCGCATTATAGGCGGAGAGAAATTGCCCCAAAAATCCCTGTTGGCGAGCCAATAGCAAGGGTGTCAAACGAACCGTCTTACCTTCGTTTAAATCTGCAAGAACATGTAAATAACGATTATGCGGCTGAATTTCAGACAAATTCAATTGACGACGCATTTCACCGTACTCTTGCTTCAGCATGGCTACTTTTGCTAACAACAATCGACATTCCGAACCTGCTGGGTAAACATCCAGCACATGATGCCTCAAGCTTTTTTCAGCTAAAGTGGGTAAATTGAATTGGATCGCCACAGACTCCGCTTCAAAAAAAGCTATCAAGGGACGACTTCCTATCCAAAAACATGCTACCAAAAAAATTAACCGAGTCCAGTGAAACATTGTGGCCATTCTCTACTGTTTTACAGACAGCGTCAATGATTTTCCACTGAGAAGGATCGATTGCGTTTAACAGAGAATAGAAAACCTTAATACAAAACATAAAAATTTTGCTTGTCTAACACTAACCGAAACTGCTACCATACTCCCCGTTACGGGAACTATGTTGAAAAATATTAAACGTTCGTTTGTTACAGGTATACTGATGTTGACCCCTCTAGGAGTCACTTTTGT
>CALXMI010000038.1 GCA_944389435.1 uncultured Opitutales bacterium | reverse complement strand
CCAGTTGTTCTGCCAAGAGCAACGCTGGGTAGCTAAGTTTGGACGGGATAACCGCTGAATGCATCTAAGCGGGAAACCCACCTTGAAACAAGGTATCCCCATTAATGCCGTAATAGACTATTACGTTGATAGGTTGCGTGTGTAAGCACTGCGAAGTGTTTAGCTAAGCAATACTAATAGCATGATTGGCTTGATTTTTTAGCGCATAAATAATCTTCTTTGAAGATAGTTCGTTTTTTTTACTAAAGCAGTGCGGTTAGATGATCTGGTGATTTTAGCGAGAGTGTCCCACCCGATCCCATTCCGAACTCGGACGTTAAACCTCTTAGCGCCAATGGTACTTTGTCTTAAGGCACGGGAGAGTAGGTCGTTGCCAGATCTTCTAACTACACTGTTTTCCCTTCTTGTTTATTGTTGTTTATATTAAAACCTCATTATCTTCCAGATAGTGAGGTTTTTTTATGCTTTGAGTTTTTTTATGCGCTTTTTTTATATCCTTTTTTTCGCCCATAGAACCATATATCCAAAACTTTATAACAAATTATATATCTCTTATTGAAAATCCTCTCCTAGAGCAAATTTTACACCTTATTCATTTTTATGGTTTTTGCTCCCTTTTGCACAATTTACTATTCTAACCTTGATGCTTTCCAAACTCACTTGAACTTTTTTGATGCTCAATAATTCTGTATCCTTATTCCTCTTTCATAGCCGTGCCGCTTTCTGCCTGATTTTCTGCATAGATTTGTTGTGCGGCAAAAGGAATTAACACGCTTCTTGCCGATTGTGCCGCTAACGATAGCGAATTAATCGCTAAGCTTTGTGCCGTTTGTAAAGAAAGATATTCAGCAGAAACTTCATTCATATCGGCTAAAGTGAGCTTGTCTGCTCCTTCTTCCAACACGTTAATCAGCTCTTGCGTAAAGTCTTCTCGGTTGGTGACTATGGCATTATAGTTACCAATCTGGCTCATTTGTGCGCACCAAAATAAAAAGGTAGCATTTGCTACCTTTTTATTTTGGTGATATTTCCCACTCGTGCTAGTATGAGAAGGTATACACAGCATGACTATTCAATGAAGGATTTTTTTGCGACCATTGTTTAGTTTTTAAATCATATGTCCAATAAACGAGTGTTGATGTATTATCAACATCTCCCCAATTTGACCAATAAGTATAGAATTTTTCCAAAGGATCTCCTGTTATTGCAATGAATCTTTGATCCATAATTTCAATGTAATCTCCAATGGTTTCTAATTGAGCACGAGTTGGAAGTCCTACTGTATAGTTGCCAGGGTTAATACTTCTAGCATAATTTTCAGCTTCTTCAAATGTTACATCACTTGAAGTTGTCCAAGCAACAGCCTCTCTTAAATTCGGATGAATTACAACAGCAAATGGTGTGAATGCTTTGATTGGTCTTGTTGGGTCAAGAGCACACATTGGTTCGTCGTTTTTGTTATTAGGTAGGTACATAATATCGCCAACAGTATCGCATGCCTTGAAGAATTTTGTACAAGAAGTTGTCTGTGAAAAATCTAAATCAATATTAGCATTTTCATCATTCAATAAGTATGGATCTTCCAAGTTGTTTGGAACATATCCATTATCACAGTCAGAAATTTGATATTTAGTCTTAGAAGCGCAGGTATTGTCAGTTTCGACACATGTTGAGCAATGTGCATGTGTCGGACATGTTGTTAATTTATAATTAGAACATGTTTTTACTGTACACGCCTTTTCACAATTAAATGTTAAAAGCGTACCGCCTTTATAAGCACTGGATGTTTGTTTAAATTTATATCCAGATTCGCATGTCTTAGGAATATATTTAGTAGCGTATGCACAAGTTGTACTTGTATAAAATGAACGAAGTTCGCATGTAGCTACTCCGGTACTTGCTATACATTCTGCATTTGTATTAAATTTTGGTGTTGCAAATACAAGATCGTAGGAAGAAACTTCATCATCAACAACGCAGTCTTTAACGCAAGCTGTTTTTTCATAATTGAGGTGATATCCAGAGACACAACCATCTAATCTGTATTTTGTTCCGTCAGTATCACAAAACTTATTGGTAACAGTGCAGTTTGCACAAACACCATTTGTTGGACAGGATGTTAAAGGAAATCCACTACAATTTGTAGCCGTATTTAAACATTTTGCAAGTTGGCATTCACCGCCAGAAGACCAACTTGGCTTAAAGTATCCTTTAGCCTCATCACAACCTTTATATTGATAGCAAGATCCGGTTTTACAATCTGTGGTTTGGTAGTCATTAGATCGTTTAGTGCATAAATATCCTTCTGCACATTGATCTTTCCATTCTTTGTAGATGCCGTATCCGGGGCCACATTTTACTTCAGCACAGTCTTTAACGCAACGACCACCTGAATAGTGATATCCGCTAATACATTTTGTTGTTGGTTTAAAGTGTAAAATTTGCTGACAATTAGATTGAATTTCTGTACATCTATCAGAACAATCCATACCTTCAGGACAAGTTGTCATGTAATATGTAGATGTATTACATGTCTTGACATCACAATATCTTTCACAGCTTAACCCATCGGATGAGACTTTATATTTTTGAGAACTGGTACTGTTACAAGAATTTAGTTTAAGAGAATTCTTATCTAAAGGACAAGCTGAGCAGTTACCATAATCAGGACAAAGTCCTTTTATACGGTATCCCATTTTGTCGCATGCATCTTTGTTATAATTGGACCCAAATCCACCATTTCCAGGAAGCCAAATTTCATCACCGGCATCTGGTAAGAAAACGGTACGAGCTAATTGATAAGAACCTTTAGGCATAGAGGTCAATTCTAAGGAATTGGCTTCGTTGAGAAACGCAAAAGAACAAAGACTCCCTACTATAAAAAAAGAACAAGTTAGAAGTCTAGTAAAACTAAACTTAAACATAACACAAAACTCCACAAAAATATAAAACCTACACTAATAATTATAATATATTTTGCTTTTAATTGCAATTAAAAATACTCAATTTGATGTTAACCAAAAATTGATAATTTTAGAATATTTTATATATAGAAATTAACGGCAAGGATGCGAAAAATGATGTGTCAAGAACTGAGACATATTACGCAGAAGAGCAGAAAATACTCCGCAAAAATAAAGGTTTTTGCGGTAGTTTTGGTGTTTTTAAATATTTGCCGTTTAATCCATTGTCGTTTAGTTCAAAAATTATTATTATCACATCTTTGTCGTTTTATAAAATCAATACAAAACAGAGCGCAAACAAGCGCAAGGCAGGTATATGATGGTTGATAACGTCACATTACCTTTAGCCATGCGCAGCAATTTATTGTCCTTGAATGATATCAGTAATCAGATGAGTAAAGTTCAGGAAATGCTTTCCACTGGCAAAAAAGTCAATTCAGCCATAGATGATGCATCAAGCTATTATACAGCGCAAAGCTTAACCAATGCTGCGGCAGATTTAAACTCATTGTTAGATGCGATGGGACAAGGTATTCAAACTATTCAAGCTGCAAATATTGGTATGGAAACTCAAGCAGTATTAATAGCGCAAGCCTCTGGTTTAGCGAGTAAAGCAGTGGAGATTTTTGCTTCAGAAGAAGAAAATAATAAGTTATCAAATATTCCTTCGACCATGCCTCCACAAAACTTGAGAATGAATGAGCCATTGATGCCGCACAATGAAATCGTTGAAGAAAATCTGACAGATGAACAAAAAGGATATATGGAAAGTCTGAATCAGACTTTAGCTGAAATAGATGATGTTGCAAATGATGCATCTTATAAGGGTGTAAATTTACTTAAAGAAAATACACTAAGTATAAAATTTAGCAGTAATCCGACTTCATTGCTTGTGATAAAGGGGGTAAATTCAACATTAAAGGGTTTAGGTCTCAAAGAGGCCAATTGGCTAACAATGGTAGATGTTCAGAAGACTATGGAAGAACTTACGGATGCAACAAATAGATTACGGGCACAAATGAGCCAGATTGGTAACTATTATGCTATTGTGACCAATAGAGAGAGTTTTACACAAAATTTGATTAACATATTAGAAGAAGGAGCAGATAAGCTTACGCTTGCTGATATGAATGAAGTTTCCGCAGAATATCTATCCTTGCAAACGGCACAACGCTTAGCAATCAATTCTCTTTCCTTGGCCGCACAATCGGCAAGAAGTGTATTAATTCCTTTTGCAGCACAACAAATCTATGCAGAAAATCAAACAGAAAAAGCCGATAAAACAGCTGTATCAACACAATCTGAAGAAAAGTAGATTCTACTAAATTTGGTTCAAGCAGCTGTTGGATATTTCTTTTCCATCTTCAAAGCACAGAATATGAGGACTATTTTTTACGCAAGTTCCGCAAAACTCACCTGAATATCCGAATTTTCCGCTTCTGTGCGAACATTCGCAACGATAGACTTTACTTCCGTCTCTTTTGATGCAAGTTTCCGTAACTCGAATTAATGAGCCGTGAATATTATCAAAGCAAGCAGTCTGACCTTCGCTGTTAAAACCTCTGAAAAATCCCATTTGGCAAAGAGGCACTCTCTTTTGACATTCCAAAATTTTACCATCAGTTGTATAGAAGCTACTAGCTAAAGCACCATTGCAGTTTGGGCTGAAGGTGGTAGGACAATCACATTCTTTGTACAAGGTAATTTCTTGACCATAGCCGTTTGTAAATTTAATAGATTCTCCTGAAGTACGATAAGAAGGATGTTCAAGTTTACAATTATAACTATCGTATTTATATGAAGGATCGACAGCGCATTTAAATGCAACTTCTTCGCCATAATTTTGACAACTAATAAAGTTATTTTCATTACCGCATCTTTGATATACTTCATCTAAAAACTCTTGAGAACGAAACTTTCCTTTAAACAAATAAGGGTAAATCTCAGGATTGCAACGACAGTTTTCATAGCGAATAAGTCCACCGTTTTCTTGACAGTAAGAACGCTTATCAATGACCTTGTTAGGATCTCCACAACTGGAATCTGTTGTATATCGAAAATAAATACAGTTACAATTTTCAGCAAACAAAGGAGAAGAGTTGTCTGCACGACACATCGTTCCGCTTAAAAGACGGTTTGCGTTTGGAAAATAGGGAGCTTCAGCTTTATAGACGCAGTTATTACTGGAATATTTATATTTTTCGGGACATTTACAATATTTAAACTTTGTATGATCATCCGGACATGGTAAAGAAAGCTCTTTAGGAGCAAAACAATTATCTCTGTTATATGTATAACCGGCACACTTTTTCATAACCGGAAATTTCATTTTCTTTTCTTCATAATCCGGCAAAAATATAATTTCTGCAAGTTGATAACTGTTTTTCATATCAATAAATTGATCATTTGCAGACAAAGCCT
>CALXMI010000037.1 GCA_944389435.1 uncultured Opitutales bacterium | reverse complement strand
ACGGAATGGTTGTGCGGTGCATAGGCGTTGCTGTAATGAATTTTCGTAATGCCGCAAATGAAGAATGGTTCACCTTAAACCCTTTCAAAAACATCGGTGCTGTCTTCACACCCTACGGCATGATGATAACTATATTCGTTGTCCTTATGTACTGCCTGTTTGCTAAAAAAGGCTATCAGCTTCTATCGGGATACAAAACAGTAAAGGACAAAGAACGGGGTATAGAGATTCTTCCCGAGGGGACTCACGGCACCTCCGGCTGGATGAATAAAAACGAGCTGTCCGAGGTGCTGAATAAGGGTCCGATTGACGCCTTAGACGAAACCCTGTTCGGAAAATTGGATAACGGCGAATATGTATCCCTCAAGGATATTCGCGGTATGAACAAAAACATAATAATCTATGGCTCACCCGGTACAGGAAAATCAAGGGGCTTTGTAATGCCTTTTGCTATGCAGGCAGTAAAGCGCGGTGAAAGTCTTATTATGGTCGATCCGAAAGCAGAGTTTTACGAAATGTACTCTGAATTTTTAAGAGGAGAGGGCTATACCGTTTGTGCTTACAATCTTCTTGACCTGTTTGCATCAGACGGTTGGAATTGTGTAACCGAAACCGCTAACGATCTTAACCTTGTTCAGAATGTGGCAGAAATCATTATACGAAACACCTCCTCGGAAAGCGACAAGGACGACTTCTGGGCTAAGGCGGAAAAAAACCTGCTTATGGCTCTTTTGCACTATGTCGGCACAATGACCTATCCCGGCACAGATAAGCTCCTGCCCGTGGAAGAACGCAGTCTCGGCACTATTTACAAGATACTGTCCTCAACCTCGGTACAGGAGCTTGACGCAAAGTTCAGAAGTCTGCCGCCCGATCATCCTGCGCTGCCGCCCTACGGTATTTTCCGTCAGGCTCATAAGCAGATTTGGGGTAATATCATCATCGGTCTCGGCAACCGCTTAAATGTGTTCCAAAACAAGTTGGTTGATGATATAACCAAACACCACGAAATCGACCTTACATTACCGGGAAAACAAAAGTGCGCCTACTTTTGTATCATATCCGATCAGGACAGTTCACTCGAATTTTTATCTTCAATGTTCTTTTCATTGCTGTTCGTTAAACTATTCGATTTTGCCCGAAGTCAGCCCAACCGCAGACTTCCCGTATGTGTTAATGTGCTGATGGATGAGTTTTGTAATATCAGTCTTTTAGACAGCAAAAAGATATTCTCCGTAGCCCGTTCAAGAAACATAAACATTCAGGCGGCTATACAGAGTATCGCACAGATAGCCAACAGATACCCCAAAAATGAATGGCAGGAAATCATCGGTGACTGCGATTATCAGCTTTTTCTCGGCTGTAACGATATGATGACCGCAGAACATATCAGCGACCAATGCGGAGAAATAACGGTTCGTATAAACAATTCCGTAGTTCCTATGACGCCGCTGTTTTCTCCCGTCCTGAACACAACACGACCGTACACGCATAACAAAACAAGCACCGGCAGATCCTTAATGATGCCTGATGAAGTTCGGCGCTTACCAAAAGACCAAGCAATACTTTTAATTCGCGGCTCAAAGCCGCTGAAGCTCAGCAAGATTACTCCGGAAGAGCATCCTTTTTTTGATAAGCTTAAACCCTGCAAGGCGATTGACTATGAACCTTTGTGGCAGAAACAGGAAAAACAGAAACCTAAGCGTGCAACAGGTGCACAAAGTCACTCTGTTCCTAACTATCAGGTAAAGATTCCTATAGAGCCTGAAGATGATACTACAGAGGAAGTTCAGCTTGACGCAGAGGATAATGCACCTGCAAAAAAGATTTCTTATCAAAATGCTGAGAATTACAATTACAAGAAAGAAACACCTAAAAATATTTAGAACAATATTAAAAAGAGAGGGATAATCAAGTATGATAGATCGAACATATAGGGTGAACGATGTAGTAAAAAGTGAATTTCTACGCTTACCGCTTGCACTCATCGCCAACCCGAAATATAAGCAAATGTCCCTTGAGGCTAAGTTTATCTATTCGCTTTTGCTCAACCGTATGACCTTATCCCAGAAAAACGATTGGATTAATGAGGATAACGAGGTCTATCTCATTTATACCCGTGAAGAAGCCGCCAACACCCTTAATATTTCGTATAAGAAATCTATATCGGCGTTTAAGGAGCTCATTCAAAACGGATTGCTTTACGAGCAGCGTCAAGGTCTCGGCGCACCTAACCTTCTGTATGTATTAAAAGCAGAGCTTACCGATGAAGACGCCGCAGAATTCAGCGAAAGCTTTGACGGAAATAATGATGAAAACGGCGAAAAAGAGTCCGCAAACCCGCTAAATATGCAGATGTGCCAAAACGGCATATCAAGACATGCCGAAACGGCACATCAAGATATGCCGAAATCGCACATCAAGAACTGTCAAAACGGCACATCAAGAACTGACGATACGGAAGTTCAAGATATGCCGGATCGGCACACTAAAAAGATTAATAATAAAAAGACTGAAAACAGTCATATTGAGAACAGTCAGTCTGTCAATCAGTCTTACGAAAACCTTAGCGGTATAGGTCGTAAAAAAATGACGGACGGACAGACCGACGATGAAAAGTCAATACAGGATATCCTTAACCGCTGTGAGCTTAACATATTTTCGGAGAATGTCCGCCAAATGCTGATACAGGCAATAGAGCGGTTGTATTATTCCGAAAGCCTTAAAATCGGAAACGCAATACTGCCGCAGGCCAAGGTGCGCAGTTACTTAAATCTGCTTGACTGCGATACCCTTATCTCCACGGTTGAAACTATGAAATCCAATGAGGAACGAATAATCAATCCGATGGCGTACATAATGTCAACCATTATCAATAATATTTGCGAAAAGGACAGCGATTTGATACTGAGCCTTCCGGCCAGGTATGTGAGCCAAAAAGATTTATATGCACCGCCGGATTCTTTTCGGGGTGCTGAGGAAGGAGACGATGAAGATGGTGACCTATACGAAAGCAGACCAACAGGTGATTTTGGACCTACTAAATCTGTTCGGGGCAGTCCGTGAAGACCAGGCCCAAGCAATTCTAAAGCACAAATATCCGAACGCAGATTTGGAACGAACCATATATCCTTTATTGACCGGCAGAAAAATCAAGAAAAGCAACGGGTATCTCTTTTCACGAAGCGGCAAGTTGGATGAAAAGATTATTGAGGCTATTGACATAATGCTTCTGCTCGGACCGGATTTCAACGAACCTTTCAAAAAGGGCAAGGATATATTTGCCTTAACCTTTTTCAAGTGGCGCGGAAGTAAGCTCTGGCGGTACGATATTTGCCCTGTGGCATACGGAACCGAGGCAGTTATATCCGCACAGCTTGAAGGCGAATATGCAAAGTACCGTATGTTTGTATTCGTACCCGAAAAAGAAGAACAAATGCAAGGTATTCGAGTTGCCTGCGAACACTGTTATGTTCTAAAGAATAACGGTGAATATGAATTTTATCTTTACTCGAAGGAAGGAGAATAAATTATGGATTTCAAAGATCTTGATTTAACTGAACTTGACAAGGATTTATCCGAAGAACAACAAAAGGAATGGAACGCGATATACGCGTCCTATCGAGCAGGCTCGGTGCTTACAGGCAGAGTTGTCGGTATGGATACCAACACTATAACACTCCCCGACAAAGAAACGGGAGAAAACAAGCGTGTTGCTATTAACTGTCTGGTTGTTATAAGTTACCGTGTAAAAGTCCTTATTCCCGAGCAACAGGTGTGGTTTGACGAGAAAACAACCCGCCCCGAGCATGTACTCCGTTCAATGACGGGTGCAACTATAGATTATGTCATAACAGGAATTGACCGTGAAAGTGATTGCTGTACTGCATCACGAAGGCTTGCAATGAGCGTAAGACGCCGTTCTTTCCTGAAGCTTGCTCCCAAAGCAGGAAAAAAGGTTGCCGTAAATGTTTTAGCGGTCGGCGCCACACATCTGCTTGCAACAAGCGGCGGCTTTGATATGACGCTTTCGCAAAGAGATTTGTCCTACGGTATGATAAGCGACCTGCGTGAGAAGTTCCACCCTGGAGAAACGCATAACGCTATCCTAAAGGAATATGACGATGAAACCAAACAACTGCGCGTATCCGTAAAAGAGGCAGAGCCTCACCCCTTTGACGGTGTGGAGATTCGCCATCCGCTTAATTCCCGCCGTGCTTCTACTATTTCCGGCAAATATAAAGGCGGCGTGTTCTGTAAATTAGAGGAAAACCTTGACTGCCTGTGCACCTATTCGATGTACCAATGCGATGAAGACTTTGATATTGGCGACCAAGTAATCGTGGTTATTACAAAGTATGACTACACGCGAAAACTTGTGTACGGAAAAATAGTGGCAAAGTGGTAAAATGGAGTTGCATTGTTTAAATATTGAAAATGAAAAAACACATTAAGTCCATATAAAAGCAACTGCGAAATTAACGCTTCTTATTGGCAATAATTATAATGAATTTAATTAAAAATAAGGGGGATCAAACGATGAACAAATATGGATATATACGCGTGTCCTCAACGGATCAAAACGAGGATAGGCAGCTATTAGAAATGGAAAAAGTAAGAGTTGATAAAATCTTCATCGATAAGCAGTCAGGCAAAGATTTTAATAGGCCGAATTATATGGGGCTTCTGAAAGAATTAAAAAAAGGAGATATATTGTATATTCTTTCTATAGATCGATTAGGAAGAAACTATAAAGAAATCCAAGAGCAATGGCAAGTGTTGACCAAGAAAAAGGAAGTTGATGTTGTGGTGATTGATATGCCGCTGTTAGATACAAGAACTGCAAAGGATTTATTGGGCACTTTTATAGCGGATTTAGTGTTACAGGTGTTATCATTTGTTGCGCAAAACGAGCGGGAAAATATCCGCAAACGCCAAGAAGAAGGAATTAGGGCTGCTATGCTTAAAGGTGTAAAATTCGGAAGACCTGCAAAATGTACGCCGGAGAATTTTGATGAGGTGATTAAGCAATGGCATAAAGGAACTATCACTGCCGAACAGGCGGCAAAAAGCTGTAATATGAGTATAGCAACTTTCTATAGACGGCTTAGAGAAAGTAAGACTAAAAAATAATCGCTATCAAAAGGTATACTTTTTGATAGCGATTATTTTTTACCTAAATTTTTAAAAAAACATATTATTTTACATTTTTTCAAGGAAATTATATCAAAAAAAGTGTCTAAAATCAAGATTTTAAACTAAGAATATTATTATGGTAAGTTTTATCAAAAAGTATACTTTTTTCCAAATGTACGGAGGTATTGTTTTATGATTCATTCTGATATTGGAATTTATTATGATATGATATATGTTCTATCCGAACACTTTAACAGCAAATACGAAAATAAATGGTTGGACTGGAAAGGCGTATCTGATTGTATTCTGCCCTTCTTTTATAAGAGCGACAAAGGGTATTCCTTTATGCAGAATATTTTTGCTGAAAGCTATGAGGAATTATTGATCAATGAAAATATTGAGGTTATTCAAAATAAGCTTATTGACTGTGAAAATTCCGTAAATAGAATTATTGATTATTATTTCGGCGATGTTAATATTAAATTTGTTTTTAACGATTTCAGGTCTTTATATGATTTAAACAAGTTAATTTTAAAGTCGAAATATCCCGATGAATTAAAAAGCTCTCTATATTCGTTATTTATTGAGCCTGTTAAAACTGTACACGAGTTAATGAGGACTCTGTTGGAATTAAATTTACAGTTAAAAAGAAAGTATGAAAATCATTCGTTCAGCATTTCAAAAATTCACCAGGGTATTTTAGAACCCAAAGTGTTGGATAAACTGAATTTAACTGATAAAATCTCTGATAATACCGTGTGTGCAGTTTCTTTATTGGACAAGGAAGTATTGAAAGTTTTTCCTCTGAAAAGCGGCAATTATTTATTATTGATAAGCGAGGATTACAGTAATAATATAGATACCGAAAATCGCTACGATTTAAAAGATTTTGGATATGTTTTTACGGAAATCAACAGACTGAAGCTGTTAGAGATGATGAAAACAAGCGGAGAAATAACGATTAAGGATATTGAGCAGCAATTGTGTTTAAGCGGCACTAATGCCTATTATCATTTGTCGTCAATGACAAAACCCGGTATGGTAAACACAAGATATGAAGGGAGAACTGTCTTTTACAGTATTAATAAAGAGTATTTTAAAAAGCTGTGTAAGAAATTGTATAAATACAGCGAATGATAATTATATTTCATTTTTTTGACTTAAATGCTCTTTTTGGGCAGTTGGAATCAATTTTAAATGTAACAGTAAAAATTAAGTTAATACAGTATAAAATTCGCCGAGATAGTAATCTCGGCAAATTATTTCTACTGTTTGACTGTCAACAACAACAAGAATGAAATTGTCCATAACACAATTTTTCCTCTTATCAAATTTATAGTTTATCCTATATGAATGTCATTAAAATGATATTCATCATTAAGAAAGTTAATTATTTTACTGTATTGAGGTTCTTTCAAAGAGGGATAATTGTTTTTATGTTTAATTATTTCTAAAATGCTTACCATTATCATAGATAATAGTGTTAACAATCTGAAAGTTATATTATATATTACGATGCAAAATAATATGAATGTTATTAAAGAAAAAGCAAAAGAAGCAGCAATTGTAAAAAAGTTATACTCAAATTTTTTTAATAGTTCATTAAAACTCCTTATAACCATGAAAAACAACCCAACCATTAATATATATAATGTATTAAAAGGAAATAATGAATTGCTATTAATATTAACAAATATCCAACCTTCATTCGATAATTCATTTAAATTACTGCAGTTAATGACTATAATAAGCATTTGTATAAGAATTGAAGAGAGAACCAATGCGATTATTATTCTATTAATACTAACAGTGTCTATAATTCCTTTTCTTAAAAAATTGCTTTTCTTTTTACTTCTTTTTATCAGATTCCAATGATAAGTCAGTTCTACATACGATTTAATATATAAGTTATCAATATTCAATAATTCATAGTACAATTTCCCTTTTGAATCGCTGATTAATAAACACAGTAAAAAAGCCAACTTGTTTTCAACTAATTCCATATTGGGACGAAATCCGTTTAGAATTACTTGCGAACTTAAATAAGTTAGGGTGTAAAGATTTGTAAGTGCTTCATCACTTAGTCTATCGTTTTCCCAACCATAATTTTCTTTAATATTATTAACTTTGTTTTGTTCATCTGGAGTAATGCTGTCAGCAAATTTTTTTGTATACAACCAATTTAGCAATTCCGGTTCTTTTCCCATGTATAATAATCCAATTACTGCAAAATCTTTTATTTCGTTTGAACTGTTATTATAAATATTGTAAATTGCATCAAACCTAAACGATTTCGCCAAACTTTCAATAAAGTTAATCTTGTGATCATTATCCTCTAACAGTTGTACAATTAAACATGCGAAATCATTAATGCTTTCTCCTGAATATTCCACAAGGTACTCTATATCGATTTTTGATATATACTTATCAAATATTGAAGATAAAAGTTCTTTGTTGCAAAAAATCAAAAGACCGATAAGGACATTGATTCTTTCGGTTTTATTATTAGTAGATGAAAGCTTTTTTAACAATACATCTTCTATTTTTTGTGCGACCACGGGATATTGTTTAGCAATGTACCCTAATGTCTGAACATCCGTTAAATTGATAAAAGAAGTTTTGTCGATAATTGGATCTACTATGTTTTCAATGACAGTATTATATTTTATATGTCTTTCAAGAATAATATCGCATATTAATTTTTTATATTCGGAATTATTCAATATAAAATCTGTAACAATTTTTTCGTCCGGTACTAATGAGAAGTAAAAGAATAAAATGTTTAAATTACTCAATATATTTTCATACAATTTTTTTATGTCATAATTGTTTTGTGAGAAATATAATGCAATAAAATATTCATAAAAAGATTTATGACGAAATCTAATGCTGTCGTTTGTACGCTCAAGAATACTGCTTTGGTTAATTATATCATCTAACACATTTTGAGTTTGACCGTGAAAATAGGAATTTTCTTTCGGATGATTAGCCCAAATTTGAAGGACTCTTTCCTCTTCAAGACTTGGAGAATTTGATAAATACAGTTCATATGCAAGCGAGGATAATAATTCTATTTTCATATTTGGATTTTTTATAGTATTATATCTTATAATTCTTTTGAAAAATACTTTATTGTTTTCCCATTCGGACAATAAACAATTACAACAGCTTTTATATAACTCGGTTTTACTATTGAAAGTTGAAATATTTGAATTACTATATGTATGAGTAACCATTGTCAGCAACAACGGATTAGTAATTATTCCCTCTAATTGTTTGGTATTAACGATTCTTTGAAATAAATCAGAAGAAGATTTTCCGTTCGGAAAATTCCATTTTGAAACAAATTTATGTATTTGTTCTTTTGTTAGCGGTGAGAGATATAATGTATTTTCTGGTGGTATATTTAGGAATTTTTCTTTTTCGTAAATTTGTGTTCTTGATGTCATAATAAAGTTACACTTTTCAAATTCATTCATAAAATCCATAAGCATTTTAGAGGTATGAAGTCGATCTTCTGTATTGGCTATTTCATCATATCCATCAATTAAAAGAATAAATCTGCCTAAATTTAAGTAATGCTCTATAGTATTAATCATTTTTGATTTATAACGGAAATATATAATCTTATTTATGATATTGCTTTTAAGCTTGACTGAATCTGAAATGTTTTTATATATCACATTAATTAAGTCATCGTTGCTTTTACAATCGCTCAATTGCGAAAAATTTAATAATACAGGAATTAGTTTTTTGATTTTTTTACGAGCGTTTTTATTATTTTTATCTATTGAAAAACAATCCAACAAGGCTAATATCAATCTTGAAAGTGAAAATGTTTTACCTTCTCCTGCATTGCCGAGAATTACATATTTTGATACATCTTGCATAATAGCTGAAGAAAAATACTCCAGTAAGCCGTATTCTTGACATGTATCACCGATAAATACTTTAGTTGATATATAAATTTCAGTGGGCGTATTATTACCAAACCATGTATGCTCTCGTGGGAAGATGCTTGTTTTTAAATTCTTTTTATATTTGCGATATAAGATAAAAGACATTCTGCTGAAAATGAAAACACAAATTAAAATGCTAAAAAGCACGGCACATATTATTTCCCAAAGCCATGGAATAATAATATTTTTTAAAAATGAAATGAATTTAGATTCTGATTCCTGTATTGCTTGAGGTTTCAGTTCTCCGGTTGAGGTATTGGTGCCATCATTAATATTATTGGAGATTTGACTGTTATTAGAGAAAAAATCCTCATCGTTGTATTTGAATGTACAGTTATAAACATCACAATGACCAAATTCGTCATATATTCTCAAACTATTATCATTATATATAAATTCAAATGTGTTAATTGATTCGTAATTATTTGCGGTTATTATATATAAAGTGCGTTCGGAAAAACAAAGGATTGTATTATCATAATTAGCAAAAGGAATATAGTATGAATCAATGTAATCATCAATTCTTTTCTTGGTATTAGAATCAGTTTGATTCTTGATATACTCTCCTGAAATATCAATAGCAGTATTATTTAAATGAACTATTATTTCCAATTTTATTATTTTAACATGGTTAGGAGGAAACTGATCGTACATAGAAGAATAATCATTTCTAAATCTTAAATTTGTGGGTTCAATATTAAAAGAAGTACTCTTGGTCAATGTTGCAAATATACAAATAGATGATAGAATTATTATTAGTACTGTAATAAACTTTTTCAATATTTACACATCCTAAGTGATTGCTACATAAGCTGTTGATTTATAATTATTTTCTTCAAATCAGATTCAGAAAGTGAATTTTCCAAATATTGACTAATATTTGAATCAAACAGCCTTGTAAAAAAGTCAATATCCCAGCTTTGCCGTTCTTTATCGGAAAGGCCGAAGGAATTAAGAATTGCATCTGATTCAGTTGAATGCAATAATAACATATATTTTTTTATGATTTCATCGTCAAATATAAGATTGGTGTAGTATAAGCAATAGTAAACATATTTGCCGACATTCAATTTTAAACAATAATTATAAAGAGCTTCTGAATCTATGTTACAATTCTTAATGAAAAAATATATGTCGCAGAAATGGCTTAATGTTAATCCACGCTCATATAGCAAATAAATGGAATTTAAGTCTTTATAGTGGTGCAGGCAAAGCGATATGAATTCCATTTCCGGAGAGAGCTTATTAAATATCACGCCCAGTATTGCCGTTTCCATAGTGTTTTGAAGAACAAATTCCATATCTGCCTTTGTTTCACTTTCACCCCACATTATATCAAAATTAAGATCAACATTAATATATGGACATATTTTATTGTTTGTTTTTTTTAACAAAGGGAGCAGTTTGGTGAGACATAGCGGTCTGGAATAATATTTCCTTGCGAGAGAAAGGCTCAACTCCATTTTCGGTAATTTTTCCTTGGACAAAGCCGTTTCGAAGCATTATTTCTTTTATTTTATCAATATCCTTTCGGTTGATAAGTATATCTATGTCTCCTGATTGTCGACAAAACGGATTATTATATGCCGCAGCAGATAATACAGCGCCCTTTATTACGGCATAGGAGATATTGTTTTCTTTAAATTCGCGGAAGACTGCAGAACAGGTTTTATATCTTTCGTTAATACATATTTTATTTAATAAATTCTCTGCTTTTAATCTATCTGTATATTTATTCTTGCCCTTTATTTTTGAAAGAAGATAGATACAACCATGATTGTATAATATTTCAGAAATATCAAAGCTTGTTTGTTTTTCGTTTGCTAAATCGCGAACGGCTTCGATATATTTATTCATATATTTCAACTCCATTTTTAGAGTAAAAATCTTCAAACCTCTTGTTTTTATCTGTTCTTTTATAAATACCATACATTGGAACAGCAAAATTGCTTTTGATTTGATTTAGAAAATGTTCTTCAAAACCTCTTCCGAAGACCCGACAAGAAAGAAAAAAACCTATAATGACAGGATTTTCTGTTTTGCGTACCACCGCGGCACCAACCAATCCCATATCGCCGTATTTATCTGAAGCGGAAAGGACATACACGCAATATCCTTCATCCCTGATAAAATAATTAATTTCCTCTTCGGTATATCTTACATCGGAAAGATTAAATTGATTGGTTCGCTGTGATAATTCAGATATTCGTGCTGCTTGAGCAGGTGACGCCGTTTCACATTTTATCTCGGTCTTGAGCGATGCATTAAATTCTTCAGCGCTTGCATAACGCTGCTTTTCTTTTTCACGTTCTTTTTGATCTCTGTACTGTTGTGTACGGTTAATATCTGTAGAACTCCCGTCAAAAAATCCTTTGATTTTTTCTATAAAATCGCAATTAGAATAATCCGCAAGGACGGTTGTAATATCGGGAATTATAGAAGATACAAGGTCAAGCTCATATTTGCTGTCGTCAACAAAAACGAAGCTATCGGCAGAAAGATTTAATTCAAGAGCAATTTCTTTTATGTTTGTGGCTTTATCCGTCAAATTTATTTTTGATATTAAGATATGATTCTTTTTCAGCGGCATTTCAAGAGAGTTAAATACCGTTTCTATATTTTCCGGCTCATTTTTACTGCAAAGGCATATAAGTATTCCGCGGTTGTATAATTCTATTAAGGTTTCTTGAAATTTCAGGATTATAGCATCTATGTATATTTCTTCTTCGCCTGAAATGCCGTACCATAATACATTATCGCAATCACAAATAAGTACTTTTTTTAAAGTGCTTTTGGGGGTGAAATACTTTTCTAATGTACTGAAAAGCATTTCTACCGTTTCGAAATTTGTCATTATAAGATCGCTGTCTAAAATTTCAATTTCAAATTCTTCCTCAATAGCCACAATAAATTGAATGAATTGAATTGAAGTAAGCCCCAAATCGGTCAGTTTCGTATCAACTGAAGTTTTTAAAAGCTGTTCTTTATTTATATCAATGATATTTCCTAATACTTCTAAAATTTTTTCCTTGTCCATATTCGTACACTTCCTAAAAATTATATTTTTCCGCCTGCTTTAAAAACATTTCGGCGTATTTGCCGCCCGTTTGCATAAGCTCGTCGTGACTGCCCTGTTCAATAATCTCGCCGTTTTCAAGCATATAGATAACGTCCGCCATACGGGTCGTAGAAAGGCGGTGGGAAATTATTATAACCGTTTTGTCAAGGGCGGTCATCAGAGTATTGTTTAATTCGTATTCGGTCATAGGGTCGAGTGCGCTTGAGGGCTCGTCTAAAATAACTATCTCGCAGTCCTTTGCAAACACCCTTGATATTGCGACTTTTTGCGCCTCGCCGCCCGAAAGGTTAATTCCGCTTTGGTCAAATTCCTTTGTAAGCGGTGTGTGAATACCCTCCTTAAGGGAAGAAAGCCTTTCTTCAAATCCGCTGTTTTTAAGGGCTTCAAGTACGCGGGACTGGTCTTCTTCGGAATATTCGTCGGTAAGGACGTTTTCGGCAATATCGGCGGCGTAGAGCTGAAAATCCTGAAAAACGGTACCGAATTTGTTTCGGTAGGAGCAAAGGGTGTAATCCTTAATGCTCTTGCCGTTTATAAAAATATCGCCGCCTGAAACATCATATAGTCTTAAAAGCAGTTTTACAAGGGTTGATTTGCCCGCACCGTTGTAGCCAACAAGGGCGATTTTTTGCCCCGCCTTTACGGTCATATTTATGCCGTTTATTATGTTTTTTTCGGCTTCAGGGTAGGCAAAGGAGACATTTTTAAGCTCAAGGGTCTTAAACGGGGCGGTTAATTCGGTACAACCCTCCTTATCGCACACGGTTGGCTCGTAATTAAGAAACACCCTGAACTTGTTAGCATAAAGCTTATGCTCCTTGAATTTTGCAAAATAATCCATAAGATTATTAAGCGTCCAAAAAAGCTTCCACATAGCGCTGAATGTGGCGGCAAATCCGCCGAGAGTTACGGATTTTTCTATCATCATCTTATAAAGTAGCAGTATTGTAATAACCGCGTCAAACATTACGGCGGTAAAGGTGGTTCTTGTAAGATTCAGAAAAAACAGCTTATTGCCGTAGGACTTGGTTATTGAAATATTGCTTCCTACAGCCGTGTCAAAATTCTTTAAGAGTAAGTCCTCGGCTTCGCTCATTCGGATTTCCTTTGCATAGTCCGCAAGATAGTGAACCCTGCTTATATATTCAGCCCTGCGTTGAAAGGGTTTAAGCTCGTTGTCGCGCTTAAAATAAATTTTTGTAATAAGTCTTTGCAAAACTACGCTGAAGACAACCGAAAAAAGCACCGCCGCCACAATCCACAAATCTATCGTGAATAAAACGCCTATTATAACCGCCGATGTGATAAGGCGGTTTATTATTTTGCCTATGTCCTCACATATTGCGATTGTTCTTGAGTCCGCCTCGTTAATCGCCCAGACAAAGTCGTTGTAAAAGTCGGGGCGGTCATAGCAGGCAAGGTCTATGGAAGCCGCTTTTTTGTATAGCTGCTCCTGCATTTTTTTGTGCAGCTCCTGCCGCGCTTTCGGCTCTATAAACTGCCAGTACCATTCGTGGAATATGTAGGCTGAAATAAGAAAAACCGCCATAGCAAGGACAAGCAGGAGTATTTCAGAATAGGGGACGCCGCTTTCTATTCTGTCAAACAGCGCCTTTATAAAGAGCGTACTTGTAAAGGAGTGTATACAGCCCCAAACAACACCCTCCGCAACTGTAAAGAGACAGAAGGAGGGAACATATTTTACGGCTTGCTTAATCATAAACAGTACGCTGCCCTTTTCTTTCATACATCTTCCTCCTTTTTACGGTATTTTTCCGCCTGCTTGCTCCACATATCGGCGTATTTGCCGCCCTTTTCGAGCAGCTCTCGGTGGGTGCCGCTTTCAATTATTTCTCCCTTTTCCATAAGGTAAACCCTGTCCGCCAAAACCGCGGAGGAAAGCCTGTGGGAAATAAAGATTACCGCCTTGTCCCTGCACGCATTCATCATAGCCTCGTACATGGCGTACTCCGCCAGCGGGTCAAGCGCACTTGAAGGCTCGTCTAAAATCGCGATGGGGCAGTCCCTTGCAAACACCCTTGATATAGCGATTTTCTGGGTCTCTCCGCCCGAAAGCACCGCTCCGTTTTCGTCAAATTCCTTTGTAAGCACGGTTTCATAGCCCTTTTCAAGGGACATTACCTTGTCATAAATACCCGCGTCCTTCATACCGCTTACCGCGCGATTTTTTTCTTCCTTAGTAATATCTGCTTTAAGCAAAATATTTTCCAAAACCGATACGGCGAAGACCTTGAAATCCTGAAACACAACCGAGAACAGATTACGGTAGCCTTTAAGCTTGTATTCCTTTATCGGTCTGCCGTTTAGCTGTATCTCGCCCTCGGTCACATCGTAAAGCCGCATTAACAGCTTAACAAGGGTGGTTTTACCCGCGCCGTTGTGACCGACCAAGGCGATTTTTTCGCCCTGCTTTATTGTGAAATTAATATTTTTAAGGGAATAATCTTCCTGACCTGCGTATTTAAAGCTTACGTTTTTAAGGGTGAGCGCGCAGGTATCGGGCGGGTCGAGTCCCTCCCTGTTTTCATAAATTGCGGGCTTGTATTCAAGGAAATAGCGCAGATTGTCGATATAAAGCGAGTGATTCTGAAACTGAATAAAAACATCAGCCATATTGCGCAGTGACCACGCGACATTGTTTATTCCGTTTATAACAACCACGCAGTCGCCGTAAAGCATTGTTTTTGAAACAAGGGTTTTATAGGCGGAATATAGAATAGCGCCGAGGTAAACGATAATATCATTAACCGCTATGAACAAATAATCCAATAACGCAACCTTAAGCCCGTGCTTTTTAATAACCCCCTTAAGCTCCTTTATCGCCTCGTAAAATTTTTTGAACATAACCCTGTTTATATTCGTGAGCCGCATTTCCTTTGCGTAGTCGGCAAGGTAAAACACCCTTTTTACATAGTCGCGTTTTCTGGATTTTTCCTGCATTTCCATAGTGTAATTGTATCGCACTTTGTTAAGCCTTTTCCCGAACAGAATACTTACAATAAAGGGTATCAGCGCGAATACTATCAGCACGGGATCAATTGTAAATATGATAAACGAGGTAGCAAAAGCGTTAAAAATAAAATATACAATGTCGCACAACGACCTTAGAACCTCATTGGTTCTATTGTATGCTTCGCTTATTGCTTTAACATATTTATCGTAAAAGTCAGGGTCTTCAAAGCAGGCAAACTCGACAGACGAGGCCTTTTCGAACAAGTTTTTTTGAATATGGCTATATATTTTTTGATTCGAGACAGGTGCGAATTTTTCCCAAAAATAGTCGACAACGGTAGCGGTGAAAATATGAAACGCCGTAATAATCAGGATAAAACCGACAAGTCTTTTAAAATCTAAGCCCTTTTGAATACCATTAATAATATATTTGAACATATAAACATCAAGTAGTATATTTGAAACGGTGTTTAGTATAATACTCGAAAGTTCAAAAAATATTCTTCCGCGGCTTGCAATATGTATTTGTTTCAGTATGTATAAATTGTTGCTAAGCGTGGAATGTTTTGTCTTCTTTTTCAAGTACAGATATACCTCCTTTTAGATTAAAGTTAATAAATTGTTGTTTTCTATATTCGCAGTTGCCGTCACTTGCAAATGGATTATCGTGAAGATTTACAGCTTCTGCCATGCATCCTCTGCCGCAAATGTCATTCAGCATACATTTTTCACAGCCATAGTCTTGTTCACAACGCTGCCTTGCTAAATCGGAAATATTATTTATATTCTGTAAAAATAGCTTTTTATCGAAGAAAAGAACATTTCCGACAGTATATTTTTCACTGTAAAGGGATTGACATGGTTGAATTGAACCGTCTACTTTAATACAGAAAGAAAGTTCATTGATTCCTTCTGCTAACGGACATTTTGTGGTGCAGATTGGAAGAAATATACCTGCATTTCTTTCTTTATTAATGCGCTCGACAAGTTTCAATATTTTTAATTTTTGTATGGATGTAAGCTCTTTAGTGCCCCATTCGTCACACCCGTTTCCGGATTTGTATATAAATGCAAGTTCAGGTGTAAAGCCTAATGAAATCGCTAAATTGCAGAAATTTTCTACATCGTCATAATTGCCTTGTGATATGACCATTTTAAGCAGAGGAATATTATGAGCGGTGCGTATTTGTTTGGCAAAGCTTAAGGTCTTTTTGAAATTGCCTATACCGCGGGTTTTGGAATTTATTTCTTCACAGGAACCGTCAAGACTTATCTGAAGTTTTAAATTGTCTCTTGAGTTAAGGCATTCTAATAGCTTTTTATTATGATTTGTTCCGTTAGTAACAATACCAAAATTAATTTTTGGATATTTATCGATTAAATCAAGAATTTTGTCAAATTCGGAATGCAGTGTAGGTTCTCCACCTGATAATAAAAATCTTTTCAATCCTAAAGGCGTAAAAAGTTTGATAATATTCTCGATTTGTTCAAATGACAATTCTGTTCTTTGACAGTTTAAGCCCGATCGGTTATAGCAAGTGATACAATTTAAGTTGCAGAAATTAGTTATTTCAACATAAACGGTTTTAATGTTCATACTATTTCAACAATTCCTTTGGTTACTGTATCTGCTAAGAATTCTTCAACATCTGCCCTGATATCTTCAGGGGATGCTGAATAAATATTGCAAAGCATATCTAAAAGCATTTCAATATCACAAGGGATGTCAAGACAATTTAGAATGTCTATCCCGGTTTCGTCAAAAAAGTATGTATTGTTGCTTTCCGGATCAAATACGGCAAGTGAAGTTTCATCTGAAAGAATAAAGTCCATTTTATCTGTTTTCTTGTAATTCATTTTGTTTTCCTCTTTTCCTAAAATTAAGGCTGAATACAGTTTATATATATCTGTCTGCATTGTATTTGTAATATCATATTTTGATTTAACAAATGATCGATTGACAGCATAAGACAAATCCATTTTCCATTTTTGCCAAACGGCAATTGGAACTCCGTTTACAGCTGTGACTTTTCCAATAATGTTTTCTGCAGGCATATCTTCAAGCCTAAAAGAATTATCGCCTTTACAGAAGTATCGGTTGGATGTTTTTAGTAATCTGTGAACCAGAAGCCCCTCGTTTTTATAGTCAAAAACAAGAATATCGCCGATTGTGTAATTATCACACTTTATGATTGTTATCAAATCACCTTCAATTAGAGTCGGTTCCATGCTCGTCCCTGTTACAGTGAGTTCTGCCTGTCCTTTGGTTTTTAAAACAGCAGGCAGAATTTTAATTATAAGATTGTTGTTCATATTTAATTACCTCGGCGACAAAATCCATATTGCTGTAATAAAGCCTTTTGCAGGGAATAGCGGACAGTTTGGAAATAAACGAAAGATAACTGCCGCCAATTTCATATTCAGTAATAGGCGATTTGAGAAGAGCGGTTATTTTTTCTGTGGTATTCATTTCTTCTATCATATTCGTATCTTCCGTTCTTGTGATAAAAAATATTTTTTTAAGCGGCAGCGGTTTTGAAACAGAATTATTAGGCGTATAAACATATCTTTTAATGGAAACCGAGTCTAAAAAATCATAGCTTTCAGGGGCACAACCTAAAGCTTTCAGAGCGTTATAACCGCCTTTGCGCAAATGCAGGGGAGTTGTAAACGGATATATTTTAAAGCTTTCACGGTCAAGAAGTATGCAATCATCAGTAATATATCCAAAACCGTTTGAAACTAGATATGATGTAAGGGTGGTTTTTCCGCTTGTAGTGGAGGCAACAACAAGATATGCGCCATTATTGTATTCTACAGCACCGCCGTGAACGGCAAATATTGTTTCTTCATATTTACGGTTGTCATACATAATGTCTTCTATTTTTTTTAAGGGAGCATTTGTTTTTACAGAATTGCCGTTAAAGTATATGCTATAACCTGATTGTTCTTTTTCAGCGATAATTGTAATATCTGATTGAGTTGTACTTTTAGTTGCATATTTACCGTGCCTTAACACAATTGCATTTGCTAACTCTTTGCAGTTGGTTTTTATGGTAAAGCTTGTTTGGAATGGTGCGTGTATGGCTATCGTTAACATAATATTCTCCCTGATTTGCGATTTATAATTTGCCAATGACTAAAAATATTTTTTATTATTTGGTGGTTTTATTAGTATATATTTAACTTTTCTTAAAGCGATCCACTTTAATCGTTGTCCACATCTGTCACAATACGATTGGTACTCTCTTTCAAAAGAGCATTTGCAATTTGGGCATATCCAATATGCATTATTGTTAGGAAAAACTATTGCTTCGGTTACTGTTTTGGGTAGAGATTTCTTTAATGATTGCTGCAATTCTAAAAATGCATATTTCTTGTTTTTTCTGTTAGGGAAATAGACGGTATTCTTCCGAAGTCCATTCTTTAATTAATTCTGCTATATTATTGATTTCTTCGGGTGAAAGGGGCTGAGAGGACACGGAAACTTTGTCGTGCTTTCGAGAGTTGGAGGCTAATAAGAAATCGGCACAATCATCCAAACGCAAACAAAGTTTGGCCTTTACTTTAAGGCTTGGTCGCAACTTGTTACATTCGTATTTGGAAACCGCACTTCTGCTAATTCCAATTTTTTCTGCCAACTGCTGTTGGGTTAAACCTGCGGATATTCTGCTTCTCTTTAACTTTTTCCCTATCATATTTATGCCTTTCGTATGTTTCTTAAACATTGGTTTTATTATATTTTTAGTTGTTCACTAAAAATAAATTGATTTTATAAAAAAAGTGTGCTACAATTAACGAAGTTAAGGAGGATACGGTGATGAGAAATATTAAATTTCTTGATGAACCCGGCTTTATATACGACCTTTTTTTCTTATTTGCTTTTAATTTTAACAAGGATTATTGTCTGACAAATTTCATAAACTATAGTAAATCAAGTGAAGATACTGACTATTACAGTAAAATACTAAATGAATTTTCACCGATTTCAGATGAGCTTCTTTTGTTTTTCTATTTCACAGAAGACAAAAAGAATGTAATAACTAAATATTATTACGAGCCATATAAAGCACATTTTGTTTTTGAAAATTATAATCTCTCTATGGTGCAAGAAGAATTATCCAATCACGAAAAGGTAAAAGAGAATATTATTAGATTCTACTTTAAGGATATTCGCGAAGAAGATGTCATAAAATGTAAGGACTCGATAACCTATGTTAATAAGTTCATCAAAAATTCCACATATAGCGGTGAAATTAAAAGTGCGTTATATTCGTTCTTTATAGAGCCTGAAACGGTTATCCACAAACTGTCATATGAGTTGATGGAGAAAAGTTTTGCGTTATCTCAAAAGTATGATGCAAAACATAAATTATTGAGTGAACTTAAAGATAATTTTGATTTTGATATTGTTTTAAACCAACTTATGCAAACGAAAAATCAAAAAGGCGATTTTTCTTGTTTTGACGATATTTACATCACGTTCTGCTTATATCATAAGAATTGTGTTAAAACACACTATTATTCAAATGAAGTTGTAATATTATTAGGTATTGATTATATTGAACATATCAATTATTTGACTGTTCAGTTTAGATTGCCAGAGCTTGAAAATTTCGGAAACGCAATTTCTGAATCAAACAGAGTTTCGGTTTTGAACTTGATATATGAAAAAGAAGAAATAACAATAAAAGATTTGGAGCAAGAATTCGGATTTACTGGAACAAATGCTTATTACCATCTATCTTTAATGATAAAAGCTGGTATGCTTAAGACGCGAAATCGCGGGAGAACCATTCTTTACAGCATTAATAAACAGTACTTTCAGACCCTATGCGGTATGTTAGAAAAATATTATAAAGATAAGGGGGGATTTAGTTGAAAAAATGGGTTAAGCCTGTGGTTGTAGAATTGAGTGCCAAAGAGTTGGCAAAACATATTCAAGCAGCTGCAAGATCCGGACAATGTTTCGCCGGAGATTTCAGATAATAAAATTTTCTGAGGAACCGTCGGCCGTAAGGTCGACGGTTCCTTTTCTATGTTAAGAAGCAAAACCTAAAACAACCAAACGATGCTTTTTGAATATAATAACATTTATTCTATCAAAAATCAAGAGATTATCTACAAAATGGCTACAATTTGACGTTTTTTTATTTTATTTTTTAAAATCACTAAACGAAATATTGACAAATATAAACTGTTATATTATAATCTGATACGGAACAAACTTACAATTGTTTTTAAAAATGCACGGATTTTGCTAATGGATTGTAACTCGGTATTATTTATCGTTTAAACTCAGTAAATAGTTCTAGCGAACCAAAAACATATTAGAATGAATGAGAGAGGAGGGAAATTATGGTATACGAAACACCTGCTATCGTAGTGTATGACGAAGAAGAACTTCGTGCTATTGAGGCTCGCGCTGCATCGTGTTGTCCTACCGGCAAGACGAACTCATAGTGCTATCATAAGAAATATATATATAAATGGTGTCTAGAACTATTTACACCATCTATTTGGAGGAAGATGCGTTTATGTACCACTATATAGGCAATTATATTTTCGACTCGGAAAGACTGATATTTTATCCCAAAGACGCAGCACAAAGCGTAATAACCGAAATAAATACTATTTGTAGAAAAACTGATAATTATGAAGAATTAAAAAGTTGTTTAGATAAATTAGATAAAACAAAAATGTCTGCCAAAAACAAGCCAATAAATTTGATTGGTATATGTTTGACATACAATTGTCAATTAAGGTGTAATTACTGTAGTTATTCTTCAACCAGCGGAAATCAGGACTTACTGTCAGTGAAAGATATTCTCGTTTTTGTTAAAGAAGCAATTAAAAAGAGGAAAATATATCAATTTATTGATAAGAACGATGATTCTGAACCTTTGCGATTCTTTTTCACGGGAGGTGGTGAGCCTACATTTAATTGGGAGTTGTTTAAAGAGTCAATACGTGCCATAAAAAATCTTTGTGATAACTGCTCTGTGCCTTATTATTTTGAATTAACGACAAATGGAATGCTTAATAACTCTCAGAGAAAATTTATAATTAAACATTTTGACAAAATTATGTTGTCGTATGATGGAACATCTTTTTTGCAAAACAGAAACAGAAAATGTTCTGACACAACAAATTCATCTCCAGTCGTCGAAAAAACTCTTCAAGACTTTAGCCAAAGCGGACGCTCACTAACGGTAAGATCAACTGTTTGGTATGAAAACTTTGAAAACCTCAAGCAAATTTGTGATAACATTGCAAACAACAGTTCTGGTATAAACGAGTGGAGCATTATGCCAATAATTCCGTCTGGGCGTGCATTAAAAAACGGCAACAAAGATCAATACAACATAGAAAAATACGATTTCTTTCACCATTATGTGAACTTACATAACTACGCAAAGGAAAAGAATTACAAGTTATATATTTCTACACCGATATTTAATAATACTATTGCAGAATACTGTTGCGGAGCTACATTTGCAGAATGTTTTTGGCTGATGCCAGATAGAAAAATTATCAACTGTATTGAGGCCGAGCAGTTCAAAACCATCGTTGCCGAAATAAAAGACAATATGGTGGATTTTTATAACAGCTATACCGATCAACATTTAGATGTGGTGAAGAATTCTTTTGATGAGTGCAGAGGATGTATAGCGTATCGTTTTTGCAAAGGCGGCTGTCCGCTAAAGGTTGTGAGAGACAATGCCTTTGATACAAAATACAGGGATTATGAGTGTCAATTAATTCGAAAGTACTGGTCGTATGTATTTACCGAGATTCTTTGTGGAAATACATGCTTTGGTTGGAAAGCTGAATTAGTCGACAACGTTCTTTTTGGAAAAAATTCTGTTTATAAATTAACAAGCAATTAGGAGTATAATTATGAAAATTAACGGCAAAGAAATGATATTAACGAAACTTGAAATAGAAAATATAGAGAACGAGATTGTTGCATACGACAAGCAACGCAAGCGTATAATTTCTTTAAATCAATCCGCTTCTTTTATTTGGAATATTCTTAATGAGGCAAATGAACAAAATTTAGATATCAGCAGCCAATATATTTGTGAAAAAATTATATCCACATATGCACCGCAAAAAACAAATATAAGCTTGCTTGATGATGTAAATAAAATTTTGAAAGAGTTCTGTTGCGAAGAACTAATCAAAGAATACGTTTAAAAGATAAGGAGAATGATCGTGCTTTATTTTAAGCGGACCATTAATGACACTACATTAAAACTACATATAGACAAAAACCTTTATTTGAAAAATGTTGGTTTGTTTGAAACTTTGCTTTCCACTTATAAAAAAACTTTTTTAGATACAAAAAATGAAAGCACGGATAATGATATTGCGTTAGAAATAGTTTCTGGAAACACCTTCAAAAAATGCATCGACAAAGCACCCTATCGTATTTTTTGCAATGCAATTGACAAGCACTTTGCTTTTCAATTAATTGGGGCTTTAGAAGATTGGTATGCAAATATTTTGAATTGTACAATTATTCATGGTTCTTGTGTGAGATTAAACAATAAAAATATTTTATTGATAGGAGAAAGAAAATCCGGTAAAACAACATTAACAAGCTATTTGTCGTTGGTTTTGCACGCAGAATACATAGACGACGATTGCGTTTATATTTCTAAAAGTAAGTATATCGGATTTAATATGCCTATTTCCGTGAGAGAAAATGTTGATCAATTGATGGAAAGCAATATGGTGGGTGAGACTTTTGATGGAGAAACAATGCGAACAATTTATTATCCCCCAAAGACAAGTCCTAGTGTGCACAATATAGACGTAGTAATATTGCCTAAGTACAACAACGAAAATGATTTCGTACGCAAACTAGATAAAAGTGAAGCTTTTAAAACAATTATCAATAATGTAAGACATTCTAAAGATATGTGTACGCTATTTCAAGATATAAACAATCTTCTAAAAAACACAAAAGTTTATGAAGTTGCTTACCGTAATACGAATAATTTTATAGCGATTACTAATTTTTTATTTTACCAAGGAATGACAGAAAGTGAAAACAATAATTAAATCAATTAAGAATATAGCATGGCTATACAAACCATATTGGAAATATGGAAAAATGTTTGTAGTTTTTTCTTTGTTTTTTTGGGGAATAATAATACCTATTGCTCAATTAGTGGGGGTCTATCTACCGAGCACAATTATCAATATGTTACAGGGGGGATATTCCTTTAAAGATATATGTTTAATTGTGATATTAATGCAGTTAATTTTGATGTTTCAGCCCGTTTATGAAGATATTTTTAATATGTTCTGCAAAAATAGAATGTTACCACAGATTGATGCACAGTTGAAATTTAACGCTTATCGTAAGGCAATAAATACGGATTACAGATATATTGATGATCCAGAGTATTTCGATAGTTACACATGGGCCGTTAGTGAGTATGCAACCAAAGCTGCCGATGCTCAAAACATGGTTAATCGAATGGTGTCTTCCATTATAACCATTATCTCAATGCTTTCTATTATTGCGACATTAAGTCCCATCGCTGTGATTGTCACCATAATCGGGACTATCGTTGAGAATATAATGCATATATTAACAAACTATTATGATGTGAAAAAAGATACGGAGATAATTCCATATGATAGAAAACTGAATTATTATCATAGAGTTTTCTATACTAATAACTATGCCGCAGATTTAAAAAGCACCAATATAAAAGATTATCTGTTCGCAGGATACAATGCTGCCCAAGATGGGAAAATCAATGTTATAAAGAAATTCGCTTTTAAAATGATTCCGTGGGCTTTGACAGGAACCTTCACGTTTTACATTGCGCGAACATTCGTTATTCTAAATATTGCGCATGGTATTTATACCGGAAATATTGCAACAGTGGGTTCTTACATAACTATGATGGTAGCAGTAGAAACTTTAAAAAATGCGTTAAATGAAATGTTTTATTATGTTAAAGACGCAAATCGTCTAAGTATGTATGCGAAAAGAATTAAAAATTTTTTCGACCTGAAATCTTACATAGAAACAGAAAAAAATGCCGGTATTATGGCTCCAACGGGCGCATTTAAAATTTCGTTTAACAATATCTCCTTTAATTATCAAAATTCAAATTTCCGAATAAATCACTTAAATTTAAAAATCAATCCTGGTGAAAAAATTGCTATAGTAGGTGAAAATGGAGTAGGAAAATCAACAATAGTTAAGTTATTAATGCGGTTTTATGATGTTAACAAAGGAAGCATATGTATAAATGATGTTGATATACGTAACTACGATATAAATGATTTGAGACGAAGAATAGGTGTAGCTTTTCAAAACACAAATGTTTATGCAATGTCCTTTGCCGATAATCTGTGTATATATGATAATTCCGACGAAAAAAAAGTTCACGATATTATAATGCGAGCGGATCTTAAAAATGTTTTAATCAAAAACAATGCAAGCATTCACACTAATGTAACGAAAGAATTTGATGAAGGCGGAATTATGTTATCCGGAGGAGAAATTCAAAAGATTGGGATCGCAAGACTTTTATCTGGGGATTTTGGACTATTAATATTTGATGAGCCTTCAGCTGCATTGGATCCCATTGCAGAATATGAGATGACAAAACTTATTTTCGACAGTAGCAATTTATCGACAACTATTATCATTGCACACCGCCTTTCTACTATTAGAAACGCTGATAGAATTTATTTGATAGGTGATGGGGGGGTCAAAGAAGTTGGCACACATGATGAGTTGATCTCTCTACGAGGCAAATACTATGAGATGTTTAGTAAGCAAGCAGAGAATTATAGATAAATATTAAACAGATAAGAGGTGTAAATTATTGAACTATACTGTCATTGATAAAGAAAATCTTTTATCATATAGAAATTTACCGACAAATGAATCGTTCGTTTTTATGTACAGTGGAGGAAAAGATTCTGGCCTTGCTCTTTCCAAAGCATTAGAGGTTGGTAAAGCTGTTAGTTTAATCCATTGTTTAGATAGCGATAAAAATGAATCGTTGTTTCATGAGCAAAAACAAAGCTTAATAGATATACAAGCTCAAAAACTTCGCATCCCAATAATATATGTTAATTACAAATGGTGGGTGCGTTGGGATAAAATCACGAAGTTATACAGAGATTTCTGCCGGCAAGGAGTAAAATATGTCGTTTTTGGTGACTTGAATTCATTAGATAATATAATAATACAAGTCAAATTATGTAAGAGTGCCGGCATGATTCCATGTTTCCCTTTGTATCTAGTTCCGTATGACGATTTGATAACGGAACTAGAAAACAGAAAAATTAAAAGTATAATTACTACAATTAACCATCCATCCATAGATACAAAGTGGCTTGGGGAAAAATATGATCGATTAGCATATCAGCACTTTAAATCTATCGGAATAGATCCATTCGGTGAAAATGGTGAGTTTCACACAACATTGGTTGATGCGGATTGTTTTGATAGCCCTATACAATATAATTTGACTATAACAAATGAACGAAGAGCTTGTATAAACAGTTTCACGGAGGATGCAAAATGACCCGTAAATGTAAAGTTGGTACACTAGGAGACTCTTCTGGTTCTTTGACTTGTTCCATGTATATAGCAAGAAGATGGAATGTCAATTCCGAGATTATACCATATCACTCTTTTGAGGCGGCTGCCGACGCTTTGAAAAGAAAAGAACTTTCTTGCATATTGGTTCCTGCAGCATACTCAAATATAAGCGAGTTTATTATGGATAACAAATTAATTGCCACAGAAGTTTTCTTAGAGTCTCTTCCTCCTCTGGTTTGTGTTAGCAAAAACACTAACATAAATTTACATAAAACAGATAAAATCTATCTTCATCAAGCAACCAATTCGTTATTAAGAGAAATAAATATACAAGTTGATAATTTAGATGTTGTTTATGTTAATTCGAACATAGAAGCCTGTAAGGAACTTATTCAGGACGAAGATGCAAATTGCATATCAATAACAAATAAACTATGTGCAGAGCATTTTGGATTGAATATTATAGCTATATTAAGAAATAGCGTAATAATGCCTTGGGTATGTTTTGCAAATAAATCAGGGAGGTGTTTTTGTGAATAGGGTTGCAATTATTGTAAATGAAAAACTTTCTCCTGGAGTGTCGGCTAATATAGCGTCTATTTTGATGGGGCAATTAGCAAAGTGTTGTGATGATATTTACAATTCGCACCTACTTTGTGATAAAACAGATTTTATACATAGTGCAATCAGGTGCAATGTTATTGTATTGAAAACAAATCTAAGTAAAATGTTGAAATTGAGTTCAACGATAAAGAAAACCAATGAAACTAACAACATTGTTTTAGTTATATTCACAGAAGAAGGGCAAGCGTTGAACAATAAATTTGATGTATATAAAAAAACAATTACCGAAAGTTGTCTATTTGATCTTAATCCTATAGGTATAGCAATATTTGGTGAAGAACTACAAATTAAACAAATCACGAAATCATTTAGTTTGTTAAAGTGATGAGGATATGTACTCACTTCGATATAAAAATATGATTGCCATCTGTATTCAAGACATGTTGAGCTATACATAGGCAGCATGTTGACAATAGTTGTATTTTAGGATGCTATAAATAACAAATAAACAACAATCACAAATAAGCATGAGCAACGAATAAATCGTTACAGAATATGCAGATAAAAAATTATATAAGTCGCCTTTGGAGAAAACAGCAAACATTTCTAGCTTAAAACGTATCCCGCAGAAATATTTGTCAATAAAACAGCAAGAGAGCTTTTCTTTGTAAAAAATTACTATGTTCCAGAAGTCTCAAACCAATACATTTGCATGTCGGATTTATTTTTATCAACAAAGGAGTTTTATAGTGATTAATCCATTTGAGTTGCCGTTAAAATTTGATGATATAGAATCTGTTACAGAATGTTGGACATATAACAGATTGACTATAGCTAAAAATTCGCCCTATTATAGAGATTGGATAGCTTCGCATTACAGTCTTTTTGTAGATGCGAAATTATACAATTTCACTTTTGGAGAAAATAATAAAATATTTCGCACTTACTAACTTCACTTTTATCTGACTTTTTTGTTGCTCTTGTTGCGCACAATCTTTCATTTTTGCTTCGTAAAAACTTCTAATGCTCAATATGGTGCAAAACTACAAACACGTTATTTTCTCATACTACCGAGCTCAAATTGTCACTTATTCATAAGGACTCAGCTATTTATCGTTTTAAGTAATGTTGTAATAAGCGAAAAACAAATAGAATTTCTAGCACTAAACATATTTATATAAAAACAATTATCGAAAAATGCAACGCAATATAAAAATCAAGTCATAAATAATATTTATTATTTCGTCTTCGAATGTCTTGCAATGACATAAATTTAAAAATTATGAATAAAGGACAGAATTAAATGAAAGAGATATTAAAGCTACCCATACATATAGAAGATGTTGATTCCGTAACAGATTGCTGGATATACAATAGATTGGCTATTATAAAAACATCGCAATATTACAGGGACTGGATAGCTTCACATTATAATTTATATTCGGATGCCGGAAATTTTCATTTTGGAGAAATGAATATGTATCCGCCGTCATATCATGAAGAAATTTTGCAAAGAAAACCTTTGAAAGTCTTTGATATGAATAGTCCCAATATAGTAGATACTTTAAAGGATAACTTAAAAAGCGGATATTATATTATAATGTATATTAAGCCATATATAAATGAAGATCATTATCATGAGGTTCTATTTTACGGATTTGACGATAGTAAAGGGCAGTTGATTTCTGTGGGGCTTGCAGAAAGAGGCTTTCGTACCATATGTATTGATTATTCACATATAGAAGCCACGATAGAAGACATAAAAAAATACTATTTAGACAGACCGTTTCGTGGTATGGAACTGTCTATAAATTTTCAATATCCTGCCACAGCAATGAAACTGAATCCTACCTATAAACCGGATAATTGTGCCTTTGAATCATATTTGAAAATTAGGAAAGAATTAGATGGTAAGATATGTATTATTCATCATCCAAAAGAAATAGGAGATTATGGTTACCACCACTATCATTATATGGGTATTGCTTGTTTGGACGCTTTTAAAGAAGTTCTTCAAACCGAGATTAACGGAGATAAATTTTGTGATTGGTTCAGAGGATTAACGAGCGCTGCCAAGAAGCTTTACGAACACAGGTGTATGATAAAAACATCTATGGAATATATAATAGAGAAATGGGAAATTGCACTTACCGATGAAGCTAATTCTGCATTAGTGAAATATAATGATTGTGTTCAAGTTTCCGAAAAATGGTTGAATTTATGTTTGAAGTATGAATTCAATCAAGACAAAGAAATATTAAAGCACATAATTGATGAGATTCCGTCGACTTTTCTTAAAGAAAGAGCGGCATTGGATACATTCTTATACCATGGCATTGACTGGGAACGGTTTGATAATAATTATATTTGATGTTATTAAATATATTATTATTCTTGAGATTGCAAGTTATAACTTAATACTAAACTGTAAGGTCATATAATACTTTATAAATTCAGATTTGATAATATTAAAAAAGAGTTGGATTTTAGGATATAAATTTCCTAAAAAATCCGAGGTTGCCGCAAGTAAGAAAATCACCTGCAACAACCTCTTTTTGTTTTACGCTGCTTTTGCTTTGAAGGATTGTACTGTAAGGTCGCTTTCGTTAAGTATATGCTCTTGGTTATAATACTGCTTCTCAACGATATATTCTGCATCGCCTTTGCTTTCGGCTTTTACAGTAACCTTTCGCTGTAAAACTTCGGTTATGGTAACGATATATTCTTTTTCCATTACCATACCTCATTAAGCAGCTATGTTGAGTTGGGTTTGCCCTTTAACATTACGAACGGCTAATTCCTGACCTTGCATCTGAAGCATTGCATAATCACTGTTCAGATCATCAAGCTGACGCTGTAAGATTTCCTCGTAGGTCTGCTTTTTCATCTGCAGGGCATTGATTTTCTGCATCCAACGCTGGATAACAGCCTGAGAATCGCAACCGTTGTCAATAAAATGCTGAATACGCTCTTGGTAAAATTCAATATCCCGTTTATAGTTGGCGTAAAATTCATCGGTCATTTTCTGACGCTGTCTTTCATCGTCAACCACAAACATACTGTTGCTGTGAACCAGATTAGTATTAAGGTTTTCTCTGCTTAAAGATTCGATATAATCTTCCAATAAGTTCAGCAAAGATAAATACTGCTTGGGAATAAAGAAGAGATTACCTTTGATGCTGATGCTGTTTGCCTGCATACGACACAGCATATCGTCAATAACCGAATCTACCTGATCGGAGGTATAGCAGTTACAGTAACGCTCATATAGCTCCTCGGCTTTCAAACAATAATCACGAACATCCACATCTGAATCATAAACTTCATTTTCGACAATAACAATTTCGTTTTCCTTGTCAAAGCAGATGTTAGCAAGCTTTTTGTATTCATTTGTTCGGGAATTAAGGGTCTCCTTGACAAGCTCTCTGGTGATGTACTTGGCATCTTCTTTTTTATTGTCTCTGCAGTAAATGCGGTAGATATGCGATGTACCGTCGCTGCCTTTCACGGTAACGCGGTCTTTTAATGCCGTTGTCGCACAACGGTAGGCACTAGCTCTTGATTCTTTTGCTGGCTTGAATTTCGGCAAACCGTATGCCTGTCCTATCTCGATGAATTTGGTCTTAGGAATTAAAATACTTGAGGTTGAGTAGTAGAAAAACTTCCCGATTATGCCCTCGGAATTTTGGTGAACCGCCATTAGGCTTTCCATGTTTTTCATAAATGTTGTCCTTTCAATATTCGTTGTTAGATTATGGTATTAGCCCGTGTTCGCGCTTGAGTTTTTCAAACAACAGCCAATCGTCAATACCTTTCTGTTCGATCGGCCAGGTAAATGTCCGATAATCCTCGCAAAGAGGCATACAGATAGAGCGTATTTTAGACTGTGCCTTCTGAACATGGGGGTTAGTGCGAACATCCATATCAATGCACTCGACAATCCGCTTTGGATGGAGCTTCTTCACAACCTCTGCCAGATACCGCACATTCTGTACTCCGGTAAGCCCAATAAAAAGCTCGCCCTCAGACAAAAAACTTGCAATATCCGCTTTCATCGGTCCTTCTGTGAGATGTAATGTATCGCAATTTGTGTCTCCGACAACATGAATATAACTGGATATTCCTGTGCCGTTTTGATAATACTCGCCGCCCGTAGAAAACCAACGGAAACGTTCGCCTTTTTTCTTAAGTTTGGTACCGTCTTGGTTTTGAATGATTTTAGGCGGCGGATCATCAAACCGAATCTGTAAGCCCTGTACCTGATTATCCATATCACATACAGGAATCAGAATACCGCTGTAGCGGCAGTTCGCCATTTGCCATTTGTTGTTTTTAGTAAAAAAACCGGGAATACCTGAAAGGTCAAACCGCTGCGACAGCTCGTTTAACACCTTTCTCCGTTTGACAGGATCGGTAGGAATACTCCTATACATATTTCCTGCAATGATTTCTTTGGAAAGTCCACGACTAAGTAGATTGCGGTAGTGCTTTTCCTCTAAATCGAGCAAACTTAAAAAGGTAAGATAAATCTGACTGCGTTCGTGCAACGGTCTGATCGGCAAAGCTTTATAATCCTTCGTCTCGACAGGCATTTCATCACAGCGTACATTAGGATGACGGAGCAGCTCGTGATATGCCTCGGCGTTGGATAGCCTGCGTCCTTCCGGGTTAAAAGCCGCATAGAGTGTAACCGCATTCCCGGTAGCGCCGCAGTTGTGACACCAGTAGGTAGCGTTATCCATGCGATGACTGAGATACATACGGTACTTGTAGTCCCCGCAAAAAGGACACCTTGCTTGAACCTCTTCGCGAGTGACGGTTGATTGCTTGATGTCCAAATTGCAGAGTACCGCAGCATCAACTACATCTATGGAAATGTAGTTAGTAATACCCATTTATCAGGCTGCCTTTCGTGTTTCTTCACCGGCGGGAACGGCTGAAGTGTAGTTGTTTTGGAACTTGACCGTAAGCGGCTGCCCCTTGACAACACGGATAAGCAGAACCTGGGAAGGCATATCCACATCATTAAACGCGGCAATACTTTCGGTATTGTCGATGCAAATGGGATAATCCTTGCCTGTTATTCTGCGAATCATTGCAGAGATTTCAATACCCGCCAATGTCTTTTCGGAAAGAGATAATGTTGTGTATTCGCGCCCTTTATAGTCGAACTTAAAGGCACTTTTCAGTTCGCCTGTTCCTCTTACAATATCGAAAAGACGGATCTTGACATTAGGCATATCAAGCCCTGCCGTCGCAAGCTCTGCACGCTTAAAGATGTATTCTGTAATAGCAGTAACCGTATCTTTGTACTTTTTTATTTGCTCAGTGAATACATCCTTTTCTACGATAGCTGATTTCAGCTTTTCTTCACTTGCAGATTGTTCCACGGTTTCGATTTGTGCATTGATACCGATCAGCGTTGCCTCAAGGTCGCGAAGCTCGGAAAATTCTTCTTCGGAAAGATTACCGTATTTCTCAAGCTCGGTGAGCGACTCAAGTTTTGAACGAATTTCGACGGTATCTACACGCTCGGCACCGTTTTGCAGTTCTTCAAGCTCGGCGGCGAATTTTGCAATATCCTCCGCTTTCCACTGTTCAAACTGTTCCTTCGCTTTTTTGTCAAGCTCTGAGATTTCCTTGCCGCGTGCAACGACGGATTTTCCAAGCTCGCCGATACGGCTGCACTCAGAAATAAGGTATGTTCGCATTTCCTCAATATTGGATTCCGTCACCTGCGTCATACAGGTAGGACAGGTATCACCGACTTTAAGGGCTGTTATACGCTCTTTAAGTCCGTTATACTGCTTGACCAAGGAATTGTACTCGGCGGACGCTTCGGCAAGCGGCTGAGTGAATTTTGAGGAATATACGCGGGCTTTTGCACCTGCCAACCTTTCCTTTACGGCGGTTACAGCGGGATCCTCGCCGGAATTTTCGCTGAGTTTCCGAGTTAATATATCACGTTGAATAGCAAAATCATCGGTATCAATACCGTCAAACTGTTTTGCCTTAAATGTTTTGATTTGATCTTCAACGGTACGCTTTTCGGAATACAACTCACCGAGTTTAACTTCGGCGGTTTTTCGGGCTTCCTCAATCTGCTCAATGTGTCCTTGAAGTATATCCATCTGTTGTTCAACCCTGCGAATTGCCGCACGGGTTTCTTTAAGAGCGTCCTCCGGGGATTGTGTTTCAAAATCCACATTTTCAAGTATTGACTGATGTGTAGGGATAGCCTTCAGGACATCTTTTTTAGAAACAGGCTTAATATGGCGCAGGATAAGTTCTCTGCCGTCATTGCCCATATTCTCAACAAGATATGTGGGATTAAACATTGATATAAAGGTGTTTTTATCACCAAACATCTGCTCGACCCCGCCTTGGCTTACGGTATATCCGTCCATAAGCAAGGAATATTTCTCGTTTTTTCTTGTGCGTATAAGGGTGTGGGCGGCTCCGTTTTGGTCGATGAAATGAAGCTGCACGCTTACACTGTCTGCGCTTTCATTCATTAATCTTTCGATTTTTTGCTCGCCGTAGTATGTAACCCCGTAGAGTACATAGCAAACAGCGTGAGCCATTGTCGTTTTGCCGGTGCCGTTGTGTCCGGTTATGTAACTGATATCACCGAAGTCAAAATGCTGTGTTTCGGTATGATTACGGAAATTGGTCATAGTAAGACCGGTTATTTTCATAGCGGTGATTTGTTCCATATTGACACACTCCTTATTCCCACAGTAAGGTTTCGCTCTGGTTAAGTGCGCCTACCTCATTAGGTTCTTTGGTGGAAGCTACAAGGGTAAGGAGTTCCTTATACGACTGTGTATGCGGCCGCACGATACTGCACTCCCATAAATCTCCGTTAAAGTCGCCGACAATCTGCCAGGTACTTGCTTTGCCGACCTGCAGGTTAGTTCTCATAATGTTATAAAGAATATATCCGTCTGCGATTTTATACGGAAAGCTGTTGCGGAAGGCTTCGATGGCTTCACATTTGCTTTTAAGCCTTTCGTATTCCTCCTTAACAGTGCCGGAGGTGTAGTATTCAAGCTGTGATTTAAGCGAATCCCGTTCTTCTGCAACCTTCATCATACGCTCTTTGTATTTGCCCGCTTCTTCCGAGGCATCGGTATACTGCTTAAAATATGAAGCATTAAGGCGGCTGTCGCGGTAGCCGACAATACAGCATACTGCGGCGGTTGCGGCAGCAAAAATGATTGTGACAAAGCTGTATCTGTTGTTTACGAGAATATCACTTATACCGACAAAGATGCCGGAAATGATAGCAAGGGCTGTAATAATTCCTATTACAAAAAGGTACAGTATTTTGTTTTCTTTCTTCATGATTGATTTGTCCT
The DNA here is from genome assembly GCA_944389435.1 of uncultured Opitutales bacterium. Lineage (GTDB taxonomy): Bacteria > Verrucomicrobiota > Verrucomicrobiia > Opitutales > UBA9783 > UBA1183. The sequence goes on along the minus strand of CALXMI010000037.1, from coordinate 8,488 downwards.
TTCAAATTAGCATTACGCCGCAAGGTTATAGCTCTCGATGATGTTATAAACACCGACAACCGGATGATTTTTTGTTGTAATTTTGGGGTTGCTGATGATCTGACCGTTAGATAACTGAGGCGTGCCTTGAATATAAGCCTGCAATTTCTTGCCTTGACAGTTTTCAAGAACAACAAAGGTCTGTTCGGACTTGGCACCCTTGGTTACCTTGAGCTCTACTATCTTGCACTCGTTGCTTTTCATCTGCGGTACAGGCTGCGGGTTTTCAGCGGGTGCTGAAGGAGCATTTGAAAACCTGCCGTTCGGAAGATTCGGCGCAGGTGCTTGATTTTGCGGTTGTACGGGAGCCTGCTGTCCGGAAACGGACGGTTGCCGTGCGGCAGCCGGCTTTGTCTGATTTTTCTGACCCGTTTGTTTCGGAGCCTGTCCTTTACCGTTTTGACGGTTTTTCAAAAACTGATTATATTTGCGTTCAAGCTCAGGGTATTCGTGCTCTTTAATGCACTTATACTCATCAATTTCCGCCCATATATTTTTCAGCTCATAGAGATAGCGACCGATACCCCACATAGACGCAGATCTTTTAAAAGCATTGGAAAGTCCGCCTTTAATGGGTTCAACATCGGTGCATCCCGCTCCGTCGCTTTTGGTAATCCATTCACCGCGATCTTTGTAATAAATACTCAGCTTACAGATATGGGTTGTCTCTTCATTTTTATTTCCGGCAACGGTAACAAATTCATTTTGCCAGTTTTCACGGCCGACAACCTCATCCAACCTTTTTTGTATTGCACGGGAATCGACATAAGCGGCAACCTGTGCTACGGGTTTCTTTTTTGAGACTCGGAGTACACGCCATTCGATTTCCTCAAAGGTAAATGGTAATGCTAACAATCTGGCTTGCTCTTCGGTCATTGATTTGCCTCCTTTAATAAGACGCATAGCGTCGTCATTCAAATAGTTATAAGAAGTTTTTAAGGGTTGCATTAGGCATTTGAAGCAGGACATTGTCATAATAATACTGTCTATCCTTATTCTTTAAATGCTCCAGCAATTCTCTATGTCCCAATTTGAGCTTGGTATTCCTATCTTGATAGTAGTCGTCGTTGTCGGGCAAAGAGAGGATGAAGCTTGGTAGATTTTCAAGGCTTTGGAGCGTTTTTATGTTCGGTAACGCATTTGTTCCCGTGCATAAAGAAAAATGGCTCACATTTGAAAAAGGATAGTAGTACATTTTGGTGTTAGGCTTTAATTTCCCGATATCAGGAACTCCCAGCTTCACCTGAGATATACGCCCGCTGCTTTCAACCATAAATCCGAAAATAAGTCTCGGTAACGGAAAATCCTTATATTCCGTTGACATATATGTAATATCTGCGGTTTTATAAGGATATTCAACAACAGCGTATCTTGCACCCGATTCGTCGCCCGTTACGCTTATAATATTTGAAGGCAACAGACCGGAAGCTACTTTTACGGGTGTGCTTGAAAGACTGCCCTTAATGCAATCAAATAGGGTTTGGGGACTTATCAGCTTGGTTCGGGTTTTGCCGTTTTCGGTTATCTCCAACCTTACAGACTTGTCTTCCTTGATGTGGATTACAACTTCATCATTTATCATGCTGCTTTCCTCGTTTCTTTTTTATCGGCGGGGAGCTTGATTACCTTGACTTTGCCGTGCAGTTCCTTTTCGAGAATTTTGCTTTGAGCGTCATAATAATCGCGTATCTCGTATAAAAGGTCGAGCATATCGATATAGTCATCAAAATAACAACCTGTTTCAATTAAGAAAATATATTTTTTCTTTTTTACGATTTTCTTCGGAATCCATAAGTTCCAGGCAATATTTCTGACATACGCGTTATCAATGGCTGTTCTGACATAATCCTCAGCCGCTGTCACATAAGGATTTTTCTTGAAGTTTATTTTATTAAGCCTGCTGTGTTCCTTACATAAGTCATAGAATTTAATCATTCCCGGAAAACTGAACTTATATAGAACACTGTAGGTCCAGTCGATCTCCACATATTCATCCGACAACTCTGCTAAAGCCTCCCAAGCCTGAATATAATATTCATCTGCGTTCAGAAAGTTTCCGGTATAATTAGAGTTATTCCTGAACATTACCTCTTCCAACCTCAGCGATTCAATGATACCTTCAAGGTTTCTGATATTATCAAACATAAGTGCCTCCTATATGAAGCTGACGGTATTTGTAAGCGGCACAGCGTTTTTACATAGGTTATAAACCGTACCTAAGCGCTGCCAATCACTTGTTCCGTCATAATAGTGTTCCATATAGAAGTCGTATAGGTCTGTGATGTCTCCGCCGTCAAAAGCATTGAAATCAAGGTCGGAAGAATGAATCTGCTCACCGGCAAATAACGGTTTCAGAACATTTTCAATTAAATAGCTCAGACTTTCCGCTAATTCGCCCTCCGGTTGCTTTATCAGATACTTAGGATTCTCTCTTTGCAGGCGCGCCCTCGAAAGCTTCCGCCTTAACAAATCAAGATCAAGCTCATATCTCATATAACTTCACCGCCTAAGTATATATTTGTTGTTTTGGCGGCTTTGTCCGTCTCAACAAAGAAATATCTGTTACCGGCGGATAAATAACAGGATCTAATGATACCGCAGGGATCTTTGACGCCTTCGTTATTGCAAAGCCAATGATGTTCAGACACTTCGCCCCAGTCACCGTATCGGTGTCGGGTTATTGCTTTTTCAATATCAAGGCGGTTAATCCAATTCGACGCAACAGCCGAAACATTAAAATGCTCGATGCCGAGGTCAACCTTGAGAAAAGGTCTGGCGGGATTTTCTTTCTTTGCCCGTTTAAGCATAACCGCCGCCTTTTCCTGCTGCTTACAGCGTTTAAGAAAGTTTTCGTAGCTGTAGTCGATTTCTTCCTTTTTTGCACGGGAGCTTATAATAACCTTGTTCATAAGGTCTTTAGCGCTCTTGGCTCTGCAAGCGGTAAAAATAAGACGGATTTTAGCAAATAAGTATTTAATACGATTCATAAATTCTGTCCTTTCGGTATTTTTTACGCAGCCGCCATCAGGGGACTTGCCATTGCTTTATTCTGGATAAGGCGGATTTCATCAAACAACGCAGTTACGCTCATCTGAAGTATAGCGGCAATATCCATTCTGGAATAGCCCTCCATTAACAGATGAACAATTCTCTGCTGGGTAGCGTCGAAGCACTGCATTGTTTCTTCCAAGCATATAGCAGAGATGGCTTCGTCCATTGTATTTTTAACATCGGCGATAGTATCCTCAAACTCGTTTGCACTGTTGTAACATTCGCTGATGCTGAGAACGGTCGGCGTTCTGCTCAGCTTTTCTTTGTAGGCGGCACATTCTGCTTTCATACACGCCGCAGCAAACTCTTTAAAGTCGCCAAAGGCGGCAGAGGTGTTATATTCCTGCACAGCTTTCAAAAAGCCGTTTATAGCAGAATCGTAATAATCGTCCTCTGACAGATTGTTTTCATTGAGAAATGAGTAGACCTGCGTAAAGTGCTTTGCCGCAAAGGCAGATTCTGTCGCGGTAAGAATTCGGGGTTGTTGTTTTAACATTGTTTTGTCCTCTTTTCAGTGATTTAATTAGCCGAGCGATTTTAGCCCGGTTGGTGTTAATACATTAAAAATAAGCCTATTTGATGTGATTTCACGAATAGCTGTCTTGCCTTTATCATCTTCGACTCCGATTTTTGTTTTTTTCTCCTTAACAATGCGACCCTTGATAATATGAGGGGTATCGCATTCGACAAGTCCGTTCATCATTCCGCTTGCTCCCACAAGTCCTACCTGTGATAGATTAAGGGGAAGAAGGGGGCTTAGTTTACGGTTGTCTAAGGTGCGATCCTCGAATAATCGTTGGGTGCTCGGAGATTTCTTTAACTGCTCTGCAAGCTCCGATACATTAAAAACGGCGCCTTTGAACAGCTCGACTTTTTTTGTTGCCGCAGGCATCTCATAACAGTCCTTCGGCAAATCTGTGATTGGCGGTATTTTGTCGGCGTCAAGCATATATTCGGATAGCTTTTTAGCCATTTTTTCTGCTTCGCGCCGCTCAATTCTTCTGCCGATAATAGCGACCTGCTTGAAACGCTCAAATTCCTTACCGATGAATTTATGTACCCGTAAATCCGTAAAATTTTCACAAAGCACACGGCATACATCGGGCGTTGCCCGATAATACGGAATAATGTAGATCATAATTCCGCCGACCTGTAAAAGCCTCATACTGTCGGCAAGAAAACTTTTTTCAAGTCTTCTGGTTCCGTTTTCGGAGGGGACAGAAAGATACGGTGGATTAAGCCACAAGCCTTGAAAAGCATTAAGACTTATCCTTGAATAAAAGAAACTGCCGAAGCCGACACGCTGAAGTCGCCGTCCTGCTTCTTCGCCGCGCACCTCGTCAATTTCTATACCGTAGGTTCTGGCCTGTATACCTTTTGAAAAGGCTTGCAAGGCAATTCCTTCGCCGCAGCAAGGATCAATAAGGTTCACGGGTTCTCCGGGAAATACAATGGCGTCTTTAAGCATTTTTACGTGAGATAAATCCGTTGGAAAGTAACCCATACGGGCACGGTTCATAAGGTGTGCGAGCTTTGCAGTATTTATGTTATGGTCTGCGGTCGGCAAACCGTTCGCAAAGCTTTCCAAAGCCATACAAAGTTTGGAGTAATCGGCGGTCCCTATGTAGTTAAACTTTTTAAGGACACCGTACAGCCTTTCTGTAGTCTTTGAGAGTTCGCTGTCTCCGTACTCGTTAAGCCGCAGTACCAACGCGGGAAATTCTTCTAATAAGCGTTTTACAGCCCGCCTGAGATCAACCAGAGAGTCATACTCACGCTTTAGCCCTGTGCCTTTGTACTTTTCATAAGCAGCCCGGATTTTAGGAAACCCCGCAGATAGGTTTAAAATAAGAGTTTTTGATTCTGCGATTTCTTTCAGGCAAAAAGCGGTTTGCTGCTGTTCATCTGAGCCAGTCATCCACACTACCTCCTAACGGACAGCGAAGAACCTCAATCATTACGGATTTTTGTTTGGCTTCACCCGGCACAACATAATTGATTTTTGTTCCGATACATCTGACGGTATCCTCCTCCAATCGCTCCGTAACGAGCTTTAGTCCGTCAGGAACTTTACCAATTTCGGGATTTATAGGCGTCATATGTATGTTGTGAATAATTTGATGATATGCCACAGAGACATCTTTGTCGGTAGAAAAGAATTTTCTGTCTTCAAAAACTCCCTTTACGAAAATATCGTTATCGGCAATTATATGAAGGCAGTACATTTCTTTTTCGGGCGGATTATGCCAATGGTCCGGAATTCTATATGTGTTTGCTATTATGATTTCACCCAACGATTGCGATAATATATTGCCGATGCTTTCGTTTTCCTGTATAGAATAACTCATATCTGCATCCAAAAGAACATCGCCGAAGGCATTGATATATAATCTGTCTCCAACCTTTAATCTGCAGCCGTCTAATTGCACATCAAAAATATACGGGCTTATCGGCATAGAAAACATTCCGATCCCGTTATCGTTTGCTCGGCCTTCATCCAGGATATTGCTCTTAGGAATAGTGCCTTTTTCGTTGATAGGATTATAAAAGGGAAGTTTCCTATATTCCTGCAGTGCCAGAGGATCGGCGGCAGAATGGAATTGGTCAATGCTTATTGTCAGCATACATAATTCGGGGTGTTCGCAATAGTAGTATAAATCTGTCAAAGCGTCTGCAAATTCTTTTGAATATTCCTGTGCATTTGTTGCACAGAAAAACTCACCGATTCTGCAGTTGTAGCTTTTAAGATAAAACAACAGATATTTAAGTGCATCAGGAGCCAATGAAGGCTCGCCGCCCGTAATATTTAGATGTTTTATGCATCCTGTCTTTTTGCAAAGTGTTTGAATAGCATTATAGTCCATCAGAACATCTTGGGCGTCTCCGCGCATACAATGGGCACATTTCATACCGCAGCGCCTTGTGATTTCGATTGTTAAACATTCAAAGTCAATTAACATGATTTCCTCCAATAAAAAAGACCGCAACTGAATGCAGTCTAAAGGATTTATCCGACCTTTTTGATATGCTGGGAGTTTATCCGTTTGGATACGGCTCCGGGATATAATTCGGTCAGTGTTTCTTTGAGCAATGAAAGATATCGCGGGAAGGAACGCTTTGCAAAGCCGGGAGCCTCGCAGTCTTCGGGAATAATGGCATATACAGCCACATATCCGTCTGCGTCTTCTGCGATAATCTCTACATGGCGGTTATAGACAAGAACAAAATAGTTCTGTCCTAAACCGCAGGATTTCCAGTTGCAAAGCTTGTTAAAGGTTTTCTCTTTTAACATAAGTCTTTTAGATACCGATTCAAGCAGCCTGTCCCAGCCCGCAGAAATATCGTCAGTATACACCGCCGAGCTATCTACATAAAAACCGTCTGAGGCGGTCAATTTGTCGTGCTGAGGCGGCAACCAATACCCGCGTCCCATTAAGCAGCCCTCCTTTTTGAGTCCTTTACGGGCATTTTAAGGAGCTTTAACAGGTTCTTATATCCCTGCTCTGTTTCACGGGACTGAAAGTGAATATCCGAATGAACGGTCTTCTTTTTACCGTTTGGCAGAGTTTCCACAATGTTTACGGTTTTAAGTGTGCCTTTTTGTCCGCCGATTCGGCAATTATGCTTGTCAAAAGAGATTACAAGATTGCGTACTTCCATTTGATTTAGTCCTTTCTGTTAGTGGATTTTTTATTTGTTTTGCGTTTTTTCGTCATTTCCGCGCGCATATTAATTTGCTTGGATGAAAAGGTAACATACCGGGTATTAAGCTCTCCTACAATCAGAAGGTCATACAAAAATCCCACAACTGCGGTAGCAGCAGTAAGATTTGCAGTAACCGACTGCGGAGCAGATACGGTTCTTTCAGCACAGGATAGTTCCGAGGGGAATTTATCTTCCTCTTTAAGAACATCAGGATAGAGAGAGGCTACCGGCTTGTATGTGGTTCTTCCGTTCTGCCTTACGCCGCATACAACCTGTCCTGTATGCTCGCCGTTCCCCGAATCAATGTAGATTAAATCCTTTTGCCGGTTGAAAACACGGTTGCACATCTGCCGTGATTTGTTGTTATCTACGCATCCGAGCAGAATAACCTTTTGTGTTTCAGGCACTCCGGAATTAGGTCTTGCAAAGAAATCGGGAGAGGTCAATTCGAGAAGCTCATTATCGTTTTCGATGAAATCCGGCTTATACTCGCACTCGATACCAAAAGCGGCGGAATATCGCTCCGCTTGTACCTGAGCTTTGTTTCTACCGATATCCTGCTCTATAAAATTTTGTCGGATAAGGTTTTTCTCTTCAACCACATCGCCGTCGCATACGATAATTCTGATATATCGGTGCGAAGCATAGCCCAGTCGGTAAAGGTGGGGTATTACATATCCGCCCGTTCCGCCTGCGCCTATGACAACGATTTTAACGGGAGCAGTACTTGAATATCTCATAATCTTGCTCCCATACGCCAAAATCTTCTTTGCGGTTTTGGTGCGGGCAGAGCTAAAACATCTGTGGGTTCGGGTAACTCGATCTTTTCGTCCCAGACTGTAGGATGGGGGAAAGAGGTGGATTTGGTATCGAACACATCTGCAGGGTCTACCGGAATAAACTTTCCGCCGCAGCTGGCTCTTACCGTAATTTCAGGTAATACCTTATCCAGTCTCCCCATAACGGCATATAACCGCGTGGGCTTTTCGTCCTCATCGTCAACAGAGGAAAAGTGCGCCGGCATCGTATTATGGGAATGGATATCCATTACATGAATCATATGTTCGGGATATTCTTCGTCCATAACCGAATCAACGCTTGTATGGGTTAGTTTTTGTTTTGGTATCCGAACGGTGTATTTGTTTCGCTTTGTATCAAAAAGGATGTGCACCAGAGCCTCTAACCGGTATCTTTCGGAAAGTCCCGCAAAGAAGTCCCAGATGAACAGCAAAAGCGACATCGGAATTTTCGGAACGGTCATTTGAAAGCCGGGATTTACCGCCTCAAACTCGGGCAGATAATCCACCTGAGCCGTAAAAGTTCCAACGGGCGTGTTTCGCATCTGGTAGAGCCTCCCGTCCGAAGACGGGAGGAGGACAATAGCCTTATCGCTTTTATGTGCGTCTGCAAAGGTTGTGCAAAACTCCTTGTAGGATGACAAAGGAATTACTTCACCCTTGCTTTGCATCTTGACACGCGGCTTAACGATACATTCGGGGTTCTTGTCGGCATCGGATTTTCCTTTTTTGATACCGTCAATAAATTTTTTGGATTTTTCGATTTCCGCCTTGATTTCATACACCTTATCCGAGCCGGGATTATTGATAGTCTTGCTTTCCTTACCGTAGGTAACAGTCCACTCAACCTTTTTGCTTTCGGCTAATTCCGGGAAGTCCGTTTCGTATTTCTCACG
>CALXMI010000036.1 GCA_944389435.1 uncultured Opitutales bacterium | reverse complement strand
ATGCAGCCAGCATTACACGAACGACTTTCCCGTTAAACGTGTCGTTTTGGCGTAATTCCCTTACAGTTTCAAGCCATTTTTGATAGTCTCCATGTTCTTGCACCGATTCAAACATATTCCGGTATTCGTCCATTCCGTCAAAAACCAATTGGTCACCATAAGGTGAAAAACCATAGCCATCAATCCAGCCCAAACGGCCTACACTTGCGACCTCTGGAATACGGTCATAGTTTTGGTGCTCAACGTCTGCTAAAAACCTGACCAAACTTTTAGCATTATCACTGGTAACGTTAATACCGTATTTTGCAAGCGTTATAATTGACCTTCCATCTGATATGGTTGATTTGTCCTCAATCACGTCACGCCATTTGTTTGAAAGCCTGTAAGCTAATCTTACTTTGTGTATACCGGTATCAACGTTTACCACTCTTTCAATTGGCAGTATGGGATGATAACAAGCTACAACCGGCATGCCAAACCGATCAACGCCTGTTATTCCATCTTCGGTTGCTGTCCAGCTCCCGCAAAAATACTCTTGCTGCTGTCCGTCAAACGCTGTTACGTTCCGCTGTTCCTCGTTATGGTATTTTTTATTGTCCGCCATGTAACCGGAAAACATCTTAAGGAATCCTTTAACACCGACTTTCTTACTTAATTCCACCATTTTCTGCGTCATCTGTTCCAGCAAAAGTTTATTTCCTCTAAACTGAAACAAAAACTCAAAAGGTGCAGTAGTGTAAAAGTCGTTTTTGGTAAAATCTGGGATAACAATTTCAGCGGCTTCGGATGGTTTAGGCGTTGACTGCACAATACTTCCCGGCGCATATTTACCCGCACTTTTGCAGATATTTCTGACTTCAAAATCTTCCAAAGGGGGATTGCATCGGGTGTTATTGGCTACACTGACGGCGGCATAAATTTCGTCTTCGCTCAATCCTTTTGCTCTTAAAGATGCAGCCATCCGAAAAAGCTTATCATTCCGTTCGCCTTCTCCAAATGTATCTGCAATTGGTTCGTACTTCCTAAACTCTTTAGGCTTAATTATATCCCGCAAAAAATCAGGCAGTTCAGAAATTGGAGTGTCCCATGGGGTAAATGCTTCATCCCATGCATATTCCCTGCCACTTTCGTGAACACTAGGAGGCAGAATGATATATCCTCCGGTTGTCCTGATATCAAGTCCGTTTTTAATGTCAGTGTTGTTTTTTAGCCTTTCTGGATAATCATATTTAAACGCATAATGAATGCCACCACCGCCAGTTAAAGAAGTCCATGTTTCGGGCAGTTTTCCAAATTCATCTTCAATTTCCCTTAAGCTTTCATCACCATATTTTCCTTTTTCATAGTTGATATCTACATCCAAAACGACAATGTTAAGCGGATGAACGCCACAAGCACCGCCTATATTTGCATCAGGATTTTCTGACCACCAAGTCCTAATAATAAATTCGTCCGTTGTCGCTTCTTTAACCCCATGTTTTGGTATTGGTACTTTTGTTTTAGGTTTACACGGAAACACCGGCCATCCGTGACGCGCGTACCAAAGCGCACAATCAAGCATCTTTCCCGTGATACTCACCTTCCCCGATCACTCTTTTAATCTCATTCTTTTTAATCCGAACAATACCGCCGATTTTTACTGATTCAAGCTTTCCTGATTTTATCCATCTAAAAACAGTCCGCGGAGAAACTCCAAAAAAATCTGCGGTTTCCTTAATGGTCATCATGGTCATCATTTTATATCACCGTCCTTTCATATCATAATTATAACAGCGTTGTCGTGATTTGTCAATACTGATTTAAAAATTTCACCCCGCCATATTTCAGACGGGGTTTTGCTAATTAGTAAATCAGTTTAGAAAGGAAGATCCCCTTCATTGATATCAAGTTCTTCAAAGCGTTCTTTGGCGGCTCTGTTTGCAATCTGTGCCACTCCATCTGCTTTAGGCTGAGGAATAATAATCTCACATTCCAGCTTATTTGAGGTTTTGGCTTCACCGGTGTTTTTGTCGGTGTATTCGTCTGTTTTGATTGTGCCAAAAATCAGAACCCGGTCAAACTTTTTGAGGTTGGCGGCAAATCTTGCCAAATCATGCCAGCACTGGCAGTTTACCCAGATAGGCTGCTTTTCTCCGTTTACTTCTCTGTCACCGACTTTAAGGCCGAAAGTAGTCAGCGTGGAGTTTTTCTCTCCAACTGTGCGGGATTCAGCGTCCTTGCTGAGGAAGCCCGTAACCATAACTGTTCCATCTTTGAATTTAGTTTGCATATTGTTTACCTCTCTTTACTAGTCGCATTTTTTGCGCATTCATAGCACATTTGCTTTCCGTATTGCTTTTTAGTTTTTTCAATCAAATCAGCAATAGATAATTTTTGTGTAGGCTTAATTAATTTTCCGCAACATTCGCATCTTTCAGGTTCTGTGCCTTCGTCCAACCATGCCTTTAACTGTTGACCAAGTTCTGGAGTAATTACAGCGCCATATTTGTCAAGAAATGTTGTGTCTTTGCTTGCAGTAGCAATATGATTTCGTGCAATGTCAAGAACGATATCAAACTCATACTCGGTATCATCACGCTGTACAGGCGCCAATCCAATCTTTACAGGCGTTTTTTTACCCTTATCGTTTTCTTCAAGCACATAATCCATTTTTGAGCGCATAGTAACTATTGTGTGACATGGTACGGATAAAATAGTGTTTACAAGATTCGATTGTTCTCGGCCTGCTTCATTCCATGCGGTATAACTATTTTTCCCCGCCTGTTGTGCAATTCGGTCTTTTATTTCCAAAACACCGCCTTCATTACTCCAAGCGTGTGAAAAACTGTCTACAATTACAACACCATCTTCCCCAACAATTGAAGCGGCGTCGCTTACATATTGCTTATAACGATCTGGGCTGTATGGCGGCGTTAAACTTGCATACAAAAATGTACCAGTTTCCAAATCTTCACGATTCGCATAAAATCTTGCACGTTCGTGTTCTGTGTCAATTACAGCGATTTTAGACCAATCGCCTGTAATTCCATAAGCAAGATATAATGCAGATAATGTTTTCCCAGCTCCAGAAACGCCTGTAAGCGCCAATCTAAGCTTTGATTTTTTTCTTGATACTGGTGTAAATGTTGTCATGTCTTGTGCCCTCTCTCTTTGATTATTTAATCATCACAGTTTCCCCGCTGACCAATTTTGCAGGAATATCTTCCCCGTTGTCAAGTGCTCGCATAATGGCTTTTGTATCTGGTTCTGTGTCATAGAAAAATAACAAGTCATCACGATTATTTTCCTTCGCCCAATTAACAAATTTGTTTTCTCTGT
>CALXMI010000035.1 GCA_944389435.1 uncultured Opitutales bacterium | reverse complement strand
AGATTTTTTGGATAGCGCTCGTATGAGACGTGCCGAGCAACGCTTGCAAAACACAGGCTTCTTTAAAACAGTTATTTTAACGTCTGAAGATTGCAATGCCCCTTGTGAGAAAAACTTAAAAGTTGCAGTAGAAGAAAATAAGACAGGAAGCGTCCTTTTTTCTGGAAATGTTAACAGCGTTGAGAAATTTACCTTCGGTATTACTTTAAGTCAGAACAACTTCGATTACAAAAATTCAAAGGATTATTTTCGTGGCGCAGGTCAAAAGTTTCAGTTGGGTACTTCTTTGGGTAAATATACTAAGGAGGTTAATTTGTCGTTCGAAGAGCCTTGGTTGTTGGATCGAGAGTTACGGTTTGGTTTCAATTTGTTTTTTACAAAACATCAATATTCGAAAGATGATTATAAACAAGTTCGTATGGGCGGAGAAGTTTACTTGGCGAAGCGGCTTTTTGAGCAAGTTGTGGGCAAGCTTTATTACCGGTTGGATCAGTTTAAGCTGACTAATGTTTCTAACACGGCTTCTGCGGTGATTAAGGCTGAACAAGGTACGCGCGTGACGTCCAAAGTTGGTTTCTTAATGGAGCGGGATACAAGAGACCAGTTGATTTATCCTACCCAGGGTAATTATCTTGCTTGGGATAACCAAGTTGCCGGTTTAGGCGGAAAGACTAAATATTTTCGTACCAATTTTAGTGCCGCCCAGTGGTTTTTGGTCAATCCGAATTTCGAACAGGTCTTTCTAATTGGAGGACGTATTGGTTTTGTGAAGGGATTTGGCGGTAAAAATGTACCTTTGTTTGAACGTGAATTCTTGGGTGGTCCGGACGACTTGCGTGGGTTTGAGATACACGAAGTAGGTCCTAAAACAAACGATGGCTATCAGGAAAACTTAGGAGGTAAGATGTTTGCCTTCCTAAAGCCCGAATATTCCGTGAAGGTTCATCCTATTGTGCGCATAGTGGGATTTTATGACATCGGTCAGGTGAAGGCATTTAAGCCATCTTACTATAAGGGCTTGTATGATGAAAAATCGGGCGGAATTAATAGCGATATAGGTCTTGGTTTGCGTTTGCACATCATGGGAGCACCTTTTCGTTTAGATTTTGCTTTCCCTTTAAAGACAGATAAGTATAATAAAAAGAAAGCGCCTTACATTTCTTATTCGTTTGGCGTATCATTTTAAGGAGTAATTATGAGTAATAACATATTAAAAAAAGCAGGAATAGGCGCCAGTTTAATGATTGGTTTTTTGACAGGGCTTAAGGCGGCTGATCAGCCAAAGATTTTTGTCGTTGATATGGCAGAGGTTTATGACAAGTTTTATAAAACAGAGCCCGCCCAGAAAAACTTCCAGATTCTTGCTAATCAAGCGAAGACTGAGTTTGATAAAAAGGTACAAGAAGGTCGGAAATTTTTCGATGAGCGTCAGGCATTAGTTTCAAAATACGAAAATCCCACCTTGTCAGAAGCTGCGAAAAAAGACTTGGAGAAGCAAATCGATGCTTTGGATGAAAGGATTAATCAGAAAACAGAAGAAATTAATCGTTTTCGCATGGAGCAGGATGAAAAATTAAATCAACAGCGTCAGGCAATGCTGGCAGAGCATCTCAAAGAAATCAATACGGACATAGAGACCTTAGCTAAATCGAAGAATGTAGATATCATATTAAATAAGGGCAATGGAGGTGTTTTGTATGCGAAGGAAGAATTTGAGTTAACCAAAGAGGTTATCGAACTCGTTAACAAGCCAGCTGCAAAATCGGGAAAACATGAGGTTAAATCGGCAGCTTCTGCAGCCAAGCCGGTTTCTGTACCTCAGGCAATCCCTGCGCCCTGATCGGTTGTCAAAAAATTACAGAAATAAAAGAAAGAGATACACTGCCATTTTGTATAAAGTAAACAAGTCACGAAAACAAAAAAATCAGTGAGGAGGTATTATGCTAGCAATTCGTTATACGCTTGATCAGATCGTTTCATTGGTAAAACCATCCAAGGTTCAAGGCTCAACTCAAGTGGAGACGTTTAGTGGAGTTGCTAGCTTAGATAAGGCTGTTGAGGGGGATATTTCCTTTCTTGGAAATCTAAAATATAAGGCAGAGGTGTTTGGTTCAAAAGCCTCACTTATATTGGTTCCAAGCACCTATGTAGGGTCCCCCAAAGAGGGCCAGGTGTTCTTGATGACCGACAGCCCATCGATAGCCTTAGATGTGATTCTTAGAGACATTGAAGCGAAATTGAAGCCCAAATTTAAACCGGGGATTCATCCTTCGGCTATCATTGATTCTTCAGCAAAAGTTTCCGCGAAGGCTTACGTGGGCCCTCTGTGTATCATTGGTGCAAATTCGGTTATTGAGGACAATGTTACGTTGGGTGCGCATGTATTTGTGGGAAACGATGTATGCATAAAGTCTGAAACAACCGTTCGTCCGAATTGTTCAATTTTGGATAGAACAGAGGTGGGGCACCGCTGTTTCTTAGACTCAGGTGTTGTTTTAGGCTCTGAAGGCTTTGGTTACGAAACGCAAGATAATCGCCACTTCCGTTCGCCTCAATTGGGCCGCGTTGTTTTGGAAGATGACGTTGACTTAGGTGCAAACACTACGGTAGATCGTGCACGTTTCGATGAAACACGTATCGGAATGGGTACAAAAATTGATAATTTGGTTCAAATTGGCCATAATGTTGTCATTGGCAAAGGTTGCTTCTTGTGTGCCTTTGTGGGTGTCTCTGGGAGCACGCATATTGGCGACTTTACCGTTATTGGTGGACAAGCCGGATTGGCAGGACATTTGCGCATCGGTAACCAGGTTATGATTGGAGGACAGACCGGTGTTACCAATAATCTTGCAGACAAAAGCTTTGTTCGTGGATCGCCAGCCATGCCTTACATATTGGCTCATAGGGTTGAAACTTTGAAGCGGCGTTTACCCGAGCTCTTCAAGCGTGTTGATAACCTGGAAAAGACGTTTTCTTATTTGACCAACGATGCTACAAAATCTTGTTTTTTGAAGAAAGAGGATGCCGACTTGTAAGCTTTTTGTTGGCAACTTTGCACCCGAGTTAGCGATCAAAGTGGGCCAAAGGTTAGAGGCTGACCTTGTTTCCGCAAAAATAGATACGTTTCAAAATGGAGAATTAAACGTCTGTTCAGCGCAGATCTTGTCTGGACAGGCGGTCTTTGTTTGGCAATCTGTTACTGAAGATGTACATCGGGACTTTTTCGAGCTGTTACTCATGTTGAACGTAGCTCGAAGTAGTGGTGCAAGCAAAATAATTGTCGTAATTCCTTTTTTCCCATATGCACGACAGAATCATCCACATCAAGATGGATGTATGCCTACGCAATTGATATTAAAGCTTTTAAAAACAGCAGGAGCGTATCGGGTTGTAACGGTTGATATGCACCATCCGGAAAATATTACGAGCGAGCCTTTACCGTTTTGTAACGTAAATTTGGAGCCTTTTTGGCTCAATCAATTACGAACGATGAATTTGACGAACGCATGCATTTGGGGTGCCGATAGGAGCATGCAACAACGAGCTTCGTCTTTGGCAAAAGCATTGTGCCTCTCGAGTGGCTATTCGAACAAGCTGCACGATGGTGCTCATCGAGTGATTGTCAAAAACATGTATGGCGACGTTGTCGGTAAGACCGTCTATGTGATCGACGATCGTATCGATACAGGACGGACGTTATGCGCGGTAGCTGAAGCATTGGCGGCCTTAGGGGCTCGACGCATTATAGGGGTGGTTTCTCATGCTTTCTTACAAGCATCTACGCTGGAACGACTGAAAGCATCTCCTATAAGCCGACTGATACGAACCGATACGACCCCCATTGCTTTTCAAAACTCGGACTTTGTGCAAACGCTTTCTATTAACGAAGTGCTCGCAGATGGCCTGCGATCGGTTTTGCTGTAAAAACGAATATGGATACGCCTAATTTAAAGATTGCAGATTTTGATAGGGATAGGAACACGGATGTTGATTCGACGAATACCAATGTTGAAATTGTTATTTCTGAGCAACAACAGAAAACCCGCATCGATAAAGTTTTTGCAGATTTGCTTCATAAGCAATGGAGTCGTGCGTACATAAAGAAGGCCATTTTAGAAGGTCAGTTGTTTGTTAATGATCAGCCTGTTACAGAAGTTGATTATCGGGTAAAATGTGGCGAAAAATGCCGATTAACATTGATGTCTCAGACGACAATAGAGCTTCGGCCGAGTGAGGGTCTCGTGGATGTTTTATACGAAGACGACGACTTGTTGGTGGTTAATAAGCCTGAGGGTCAAGTTGTTCATCCTGGTAATGGTGTTGAGCCAGGAACGACGTTGGTAGAAAAGCTTTTGTGGCGATATCCGCTCAGTGCGGCTGCAGGTTCTATGCGGCCAGGTGTGGTTCATCGATTAGATCAAGCAACCTCAGGTGTTATTTTATTTGCGAAAACCGATGCAGCCTATTGGGGGTTGATAAAAATGTTTACGGAGCGGAAAATCCATAAAACCTATTATGCGCTCGTTTGGGGGATACCCATACGTTTATCGGGCGTTATTAATAGCCCTATAGGACGCAGCATGCGTGATCGAACCGCCATGTGTATCACAACACAAGGCCGTGAAGCTGTAACGCGTTGGCAGGTCTTAGAAGCCTTTAAAAAGGCAAATCAAACTTTGTTAGCTTGTTATCCTTTTACGGGACGGACGCATCAGTTGCGTGTGCATTTGAAAAGCGTCGGACATCCCATTGTTGGAGATCCCAAGTATGGAAAAATAAAAGACACGCGCCTATTTTTACATGCTTATCAAATAGAATTTGAGCATCCGATAACACATGAGCTTTGCCTTTTTCAGTCACCTTTGCCGACTAGTTTTTCCTCGCGCCTGCTACACCTTCAAGAGATAGCTTAAACCGTTGTTATAAGAAAGACTTAAGTAGGATATAGCCTAAAGGGGCGTTTAATAACAAACTATCAACCAGATCTAAAACACCACCGATGCCTGGAATACAGCGACCGGAGTCTTTGGTGTTCAATTGACGCTTTAGTAGGGATTCTAGCAAGTCAGAAACAATAGCGCCCCAAGCCATGATGACCGTAAAGCACAAACATTTAAAAAGAGTAAAAGATACAGGTAAGCATTTCTTAAAAAACAAAAAGAAGAGAACACTTGCAATCAAGGCGAATGCCATACCGCCCCCGACACCTTCCCATGTTTTCTTAGGACTCACCGATGGAGCTAATGGGTGTTTCCCATAGGCGCAACCGATAAAAAAGCCGCCCACGTCGGTCAATTTTGTAACCAACACAATCCAAATCACCATCATGAGACCTGGATAACATTCCCATTGAAATAAATCCAAAATTTTCAGAAAAAAATGAAAATTAAGGGTTATATACCAAAAACAAAATAAGGATGTTAAAAACGAGACGGCCGTTTTGCCAACAAACACGCTCCAATTGCAGATGAGAATGAGAGCCAACGCATACAGCAAATCTGTCCAGGTATTTGGGGCCAATTGGGCATAAGCCGCAATAAAGCTACCAGCGAGTGTTACATCAAAGATACGTTGTTTTTTGCTCGATTTGAGTAGGTAAGAAAATTCGTACTGGGCCATTAATGCGAATAAGCCTACAAAAAAAACAGCCCCATGGACCTTAAAAACCAACAGAACTAATAATAGAGTTCCCCATAAGCCAATCGAACTTAATACCCGTTGTTTTAATAGCATAAATTAAACTCCTCCGAAGCGACGTTTCCTTTTTAAATAAGATTCTATAGCTAAATCTAATGCATGACCATCAAAATCGGGCCAAAATGTTTCTGTGAAATAAAGCTCACTATAAGCGCTTTGGAGCAATAAAAAATTACTTAGGCGTTGTTCGCCTGATGTACGTACGATCAAGTCAGGATCTGGCATGTTGGCTGTGTAAAAACGAGCCGCTAACTGGTCCCATTGAAGATCTTTCAATTCGTCAGCGGATAACGACTTTATAGCCTGTAATACTTCTTCGCGAGCTCCGTAATTGATTGCCAAAGTAAGTGTTCGGGTATCAAAGGTGGCTGTTTGTTGCATTGCCATTTCAAGGTTCGTTCTGAGGGGTTTGCTTAAAGCGTCCAGGTTGCCGATGACGCGTAATCGAATTTTGTTTTCAACGAACGAATCGATGTTATTTTTTAAATAACAAGTTAAAAGATTAAAAATGGCCTTTATCTCATAAGCAGGCCGCTTCCAATTTTCTGTCGAAAAAGCGTACAGCGTAACAAAAGGAATATGCCAATGATCAAACACTCTCGTTAAGACATCAGAGACCCTTTGAGCTCCCGCTGTATGTCCTTCTGTGCGGCCCAAACCTCGCTGTTTGGCCCAACGACCATTGCCGTCCATGATAAAGGCAATATGCTTCAACGGAGTGTTCATTCTTAATGTATTTCGGAAATAAACTGCAATCCCAAATCTTTTAGCTGTTTAGGATCAACACAACCAGGGCTCATGGACATTAAGTCTTGGCCTTTCTGTGTTTTAGGGAAAGCAATTACATCACGAATACTATGCGTACCGGCCATTAACGCTACAAGACGATCGAAGCCTAGCGCAATACCACCATGGGGGGGTGCGCCAAACGAAAATGCCTTTAACATATATCCGAAGCGATCTTCAACCACATTCGAAGGGATTTTTAAAATATTTTCGAAGACATAGCGCTGTAATTCGGAAGAATGGATACGAATGCTACCTCCTCCCAGTTCAATACCGTTCAGAACTAAGTCGTAATGCTGTCCGCGTACATGGTGTGGATCCGTCTTCAATAGAGGAATATCTTCCTTTACAGGTGAGGTAAATGGATGATGCGTCGCCACAAATTTTTTCTGTTCCTCATCATAGGTCAACAACGGGAAGTCAACAATCCAAAGGAATTTGTAATCTTGGTTGGAAATGTTCAAGACGCCACGTTTTTTCAATAAAGCTGCCAGCTCTAGACGAATCTTGCCAAGGACATTGCAGGCTTTTTCCCAACGATCTGCCATAAAAAAGAGGCAATCATTTTCCTGCAAATTTAATTGATTTGTAAGTGCCTGCTTTTCTTCTTCAGATAAGAATTTTGTCAAAGGGGATTTCCATTCATTTCCTTTAATTTTGATAAAAGCAAGGCCCTTGGCTCCCATATGCTTGGCGGTTTGTTCCAAGGACGATAATTCTCCTGCGGTCATGTCCGCAAAATTTTTGACCTTAATAACTTTGATCGAATCACCTTTTTCAGCAACGCTTGAAAAAACGTTAAAGTTCGAACCCCTAAAAATCTCTGTTACATCCTGTAATTCAAGGCCAAAGCGCATGTCTGGTTTGTCGGATCCAAAGCGGTTCATGGCTTCAACGAATGGCATGCGCAATAAGGGTGCTTTGATTTCAATGCCCAAGCAGGTCTTCCACAGTTCAACAATAAGCCCCTCGATTAGTTCGTAAATATCTTCACGATCAATAAAGGAAAGCTCCATGTCGATTTGGGTAAATTCTGGCTGTCGATCTGCGCGCAAATCTTCGTCACGGAAACATTTGGCTAGCGAAAAATAACGCTCTACGCCGGCAACCATCAGCATTTGCTTGTACTGCTGAGGTGATTGGGTTAAGGCGTAAAACTGGCCTGGGTTTAGGCGGCTTGGGACCAAAAACTCACGAGCTCCTTCAGGTGTACTCTTGAACAATGAGGGTGTTTCAATCTCGAAAAAACCATGGTCATCCAGATAGTTGCGAATAACATTGGCTGCACGATGGCGCAACCGTAAACGTTCCATATTAGGCCGACGACGCAAATCAAGGTAGCGATATGTCAAACGTAAATCTTCGCTTACTTTTTCGGCTTTCTCGTCCAATGAAAACGGCAATGTTTGACAAATGTTATGGATCGTTAAGCCGTCAACAAAAACTTCAATTTCGCCCGTGGTTAGGTTTTTGTTGACGGTTTCTTGAGGTCTAAGAGCGACCTGGCCGGCGACTTCTATCACTGATTCGGGTTTTAATTGACGAATGTCTTTTTCAAAAACTTTAGGATCTAGGACCAGTTGCGTAACACCTTCGCGGTCCTTTAAATCAATAAAACAAAGGCCTCCATGGTCACGTAAACTCTGTACCCATCCCATTAAAACAACCGATTCACCTTGGTTGGATTTGTTTAATGTTCCACAATCGTGAGTCCGTTTA
>CALXMI010000034.1 GCA_944389435.1 uncultured Opitutales bacterium | reverse complement strand
AACGGTTTGTTGCAAACGACAGGCGACTTGGTAGCTTACCGTGGCTTATTTCTCATTGATAAACAAGGTATTGTTCAACATCAAGTCGTTAACAATATGCCTCTAGGGCGCTCTGTTAGTGAAGTTTTACGCATGGTGGATGCGCTACAACACTTTGAGCAGTACGGCGAAGTTTGCCCTATCAATTGGCACAAAGGCGATAAGGCAATGCAGCCTACCCATGAAGGCCTAACACAATATTTTAAGTAAAGAAGAGCGTTTATAAAGACGCCTTCTTGTTATGGATGCGCTTCAACGTAAACGTTTTTGTGAGGCAATTGATTGTAATTTTTCGGTCATTGCGCCTGCAGGTGTCGGAAAGACATTTGCCATAGTTGAACGAATTTTTACACTAGCCGACAAAGCTCCCCAACGCTTACCGCTATTGCACGTCATTACGTATACTCGCCAAGCGGCAGAATCCCTACAACAACGAGCGCAAGAACGTTTAAAAACGCATCCGTGCTTCGGACAAATTGTCCCCTTGTTCCGACAAGCCTTTTTCGGAACAATCCATAGCTTGTGTCAACATTATATATTACGCTTTGACCCTCAAACACATTATAATGTTTTGCAGGACAGCTCTAACATTCGGACGCAATTTTTGAGTTCTTTGTCATTGCAAAACTTCGATTTTAAGCCCTACGAACGTTTGCTGCGATTCATAGATTTGGATGAACTCTTATCCATAATTGACTCGATTGAAATAACGAACGACGCCCCGAGGTTAACCTTGTCGGAAAACTTTGACTTAAGTCCTATTTATGACCATTGTCCCAAAAGGGCAAACGTAAATATTGATGCCACAAAAGCAGCCTTACAAAAATGGGAACATCTTTTTCGAAAAACAACCGATCGAATACCTTTTCCAACAAACCTTTCTGACAGCAAACCCTTTGCAAAGATTTTCCAAGAGGCTTTATGTTCTTTTTTTGACGATTTAGGGAAAGAAGCTATTGCTTTATTACAAGTTTTGTCCAAGAAATATTTTGATTTCCGCATCCAGCGTGGCGTGTTACAATATAAGGACTTGATTGATCACGCAAAAATTTGTATTCAAAATGAAAACGCACGGCAATTTTTCACAGAAAATCCTATTACCCTTCTTTTAGATGAAGCACAAGATACCGACGGCCCCCAGTTTGATTTCCTAGAAACGTTGCTAAGTTTTCACTCTTGTAGCCAATTTTCAATGGTGGGCGATCCGCAACAAGCCATTTATGGACGTCGGGCTCAGGTAAAACATTACCTGGATTTTCACCAAAAGCTCACTCAAAGGCCCAACTACGAAGCGCTTGTCTTTTCAAAAACATTTCGATGCCCAAATGCCATTACGCAAACGCTTAATCAGGTTTTTCCGACCATCTTGAATCCAAAAATTAAACCTGACCAAGTCGCTTACGTCCCACTTGTTTCGGAAAAAAACGATACAGGCTCTTTTCAAACCATTCGCATTCCTTCGCCACCTGAGGTCTTTAAAAAGTCCGAAGACGCTGAAAATTATGAGCTGCCCTATCTCCTGAGATTCCTAAAAAACCTCCTATCGTCTTGGACGGATCCACTTTCGCAAATCTGTATTTTGGCGCCACGAAAAGCTTGGTTGACCAAAATTTGTGATTTTTTATCTAAGGAGGGGCTCAACACTCAGATTTATTCATCCGATAAAGAAGGCCGCCAGTGCCCTTTTTTTTGCCGATTTCTGACATGGGTGCACCTTATTAATTTCCCAGAAGATAGCTTTGAGTTAGCAGGATTGCTTGTTTATGGGTTCCAAATAGACGAAGCTGTTTTGACGCAATTTTCAGGCTCGTTACAAATTGCAAGCCCAACAAAAGGGCAGGACCTTGTCGCTCAAGTCTTAAACAAAGCTTATGAAATAAGGCAACAATTGTTAAAACAGTCCGTTTGGCAAGGAACTGTAACACTTATGTCGTTACTTGAAACATTCTGTATGCCGACGGAAACCATTGCCAACATTCTTCTGTGCACAGCTTCTGAAACCCAAGCCTTGGGCCAATCCTGGGCCTTTTTTGAGCAACAACTGCGACAATATTTGCATAAACCCATCGAATCGAATCCCGTATTGGACACACAGGCCATTCAATGTTACACATGTCACAAGGCAAAAGGACTTGAGTGGGATACGGTCATTGTACCTTTTTTTTTCCGGCCTATAACGTATACCAAATTTAAATATCCGCTTTTTTACGACAATCACATTTTTTTTAACAAAGACCATCAGCCACCTACGCTCGCTGCAGATCGAAGATATGAGCTCGAGCGATTGCTGTATGTCACCTGCACGCGGGCTAAAAAAAACCTTATTTTTATCGACGACAAAGGCCTTTGGTCAACTCGAACAAACGAACCTTCCTTTGGCGATTTGTGGCCAATGTAAGTATAAAAACTGCTTCTTAAAACAGGGTGCCACGTTTGCTTTTATTTACAACGCCTACGCGTTGTTTTATTACAATTTACAACGCCTACGCGTTGTGGCATAAAATTTTTTTACTCTCGCAGTATTGATGATGAAAAAACTGCTCCAAATCAAAAACCTTTGTGTGTTTCTTGATTCCAGGCGTTAACAAAGTCTCCAGATTTCCGCCGGTCCAATAAGCAACTTTGCCATTGTGCTTCAAATGCGGACGAACAAGTTTTAAAAAATCTTTAAATTGGGTTACACCCCTGCCAACCACAACATCAAACCTTGAAGGGAACACCTCCAAGCGCATACAAATGGCTTCCGCATTAGGCAATTCAAGTTGTCGTATCATGTCGGCAACCACGTTTATCTTCTTTTGGACCGAATCTAACAGGGTAAAATGAATTTTTGGGAAAAGGATGGCCAGAATAAGACCCGGAATCCCACCGCCGGTTCCCACATCCAAAACATGGATACCATTGACAAAGCAAGCCAATTCAACTGCCGGCAATATCGGCAAAATATGTTTTTCCTTCATCCCTTCTATACCCTTGCGGGAAATCAAGTTAATCTTCGTATTCCATTTCAACAGAAGCTCACAATAGCATTCTAAAAGCTTCCATTGTGGATCCGTAATGGTAGAAAAATAAGACTTAAAACACTCCATTAGACAGAAAAATGGTCATTACGAACTTCAACAACAAAGGCATGAAAGCTGACTTCATCTGGCGTTTCCGTTACCTGAAATGGCTCAAATAGCCGTTGTAAAAACAACGAGTTACCTTCTTTGAGAATCTTTCGCAAGCAAAACTGTTTCTCAGGAAGTTCCACCAAAGCAATTTGCCCATCCTTACCGCATTCTTTTTCATAGCGATCCATTATAAGCAGGCTTTCGCACCCAAATATCGGAAAGCAAGAAACGGGAGCTCGAACGGCAAAAGCATTTTCCTTAAGTGATCGCTCTGTCTTTACCCAATTGCCTATTTTTTCATTTTCCTGGGAAGGAAACCTCAACCAAACATCTAAGGAATCCCAATCAACTAACGGTAAAGTCGCGCCTCTTGCCTGACGCCAAGCCTTATTTAAAACAAGCATCTCCTGCCCTAACAACTGACCTATGCTCACTCCAAAAAACCGTGCCACCGAAATAACTGTGCTCATTCGAGGATCGTTTGTTTGCCCTGACAACAAACGGTTGATGGTGGTTTGAGGCAAATTTACGCCACGACAAAGGTCAGCTTCCGACAGCTGTGAGTGAAGCATGAGCTGTCTAATGATGTGACCAATAGACGAAGGTGTTGTTCCCTTGCTCCTTGATTTTGTTTCTATTTCATCAACTGCCATCAACGACTATAATGCAACAAAACAAGGTTTTTGTAAAGCTTTTTTACATGATGAACATGCTTTTCATGCAAAAAATATTAAAAAAATAAAAATTTTATCATTTTTTGATTGATTTTTAAAAAAAAGCATCCATTATATAACTAGTTTTTGTGAGATAACGTAAGGTCCTTGATTTAAAACAAGGTGTTCGTTAAAAAAGCAAAGAGTGTCCTACAAATGGTGCGTAGATTTTGCAAGTGATCTACGCACTGCATTTTTATAGACAGAACAATAAGAGCTCTAAATGATGGGCTCTGAAAAGACAATGTTTTGCCGAATCTTTGAAAATTAAGCTATTTTTGCAACCTCTGCCGCGAGCGTTTCATTTGCAGCTGCGTCCGCTTGAAGCGTAGAAGCAGCCGCTTCTTCTCCTTCCAACATGTTTTTTATAAACGCTTCAACAAATTCATTTATATGGTCGATAAATTCTGTTAGCTGTTTTATATCGAAATCCACTTGTTCTAGTGCAATTTTCATGTCAGCTAATTCTTTCTGAGTTTTCGCAAGCTCTAAGTTTGCAGCCCCATTCCATATGTCAAAACCCCCAGAGACCGCACTTGAAACACCTTCCGCAATACGTGAAAGATTTTTTATCAGCTTAGCCGCTTCTTGCGGTGCTTTGACCGCAGAAAAAATACAAGCGCCTATCGATAAAACGGCACCACAAATACCCAATGCCATACATGCAGTATTAAGCTTTTGCTGTTTTTCTGGATCTTTTTCACAAACCATTGCGATGGTTAACACATCCGAAGTGGCCGAAGCGAGCCCTCCTACGACCGTTAATGTAGCAGCTGCAACACAAAGAGCCGGTGCAGCCGCTCCAAAGGTTGATACCGTCAGAGCAACACCAACAATGGTTGTAACAATAGTGGCAAAAAGCGAAAAAATTGCTTTAAACAGACTACGTTTTTTCGCTGCTTTCTGTGCCTCTATAGCGTCTAAATTTTTTTGCGCGGTTTCGTTTAATTTATCCAAATACGCTGCATTGGTAGCTTCCTTATCTTTAATTTTTGCCGAAAGAACATTTTTTAAAGTCTGTACCATTTCTGATTTAGATTTTTGACAAAGCATTACACATAAAAATGCAAGCGAATCGCCATCTAGTTTTGAAAGATCGATATCCACATCTGCTGCTTTGCCTGTGTCTACGGACCCGTTTTTGTCTTCTTCCGAATCGTCTATTTCTTGCTTATTTCCCACACAAACTTGCTCTTTTGACAAAAATTCCTTAAAAAAATTTACTAAGTCCTTATAGGTTGCGTTTTGCTTACCCAATAAAGAGGCTAAATTTTCAGACAATGTCATTTCAAACTCGCTAGCCGCATCTAATGCAATTTGTGGCTTTACTAAAATTGGCTTACCATCTTCTTTTGAGTCGAAAGTTATCTTTTTCCCAATTTCAGAAGTTTCCGTAATCCCCGCGTCTATATCTAATTTGGGCGCTGTTTTTGCGGGAGCTCCTGTGGCTTGTGCTTCCCCAACCTCCTCTGAGATTTGAGGTGTATTGCCTGCTGTTACGTTAGGATTAAAATCGAACTGAGACATAATAAAATCCTTATCTTACAAAGTTTTCAAAAGTTGTTTGGCCTTCATTGCACACTCTACAGCATCTTTATTGGCTGGAGCAAAGGTCGGATCGTTCGCCATAAAGATAACGGCTTCACAACACTGCATAGCTCCCTCGTTCATATTTTGTCCTAAAAGACATTTTGCTAGCTCTAAGAAATACACGATACGGAATGGATCTAGCTGTGTGAGTATAAAATAAGATGCCGATGCTTCCTTGTATTGTTTTAACAATTTTTGTGTCGCTCCTAAGCCTTCCCAATATTTGACCTCAATGGGATCGTAAGTACAGAGGAGTAAAAAAATTTTTTGCGCTTCCTGATATTTATCTCGCTCGTAAAGGCTATAAGCGGTTGCATACAGAACCTCCATGTGTTGTTTAGGAATCTGCAAAACATCCATTAGCCGAGCCTTCCCTGTAGCCACTTGTTGGCCGACTTTTAAGCCAAGATCTAC
>CALXMI010000033.1 GCA_944389435.1 uncultured Opitutales bacterium | reverse complement strand
TAAACCAGAAAATAGCCGATAAATCTGCTGAATACAATCTTCATGCAGACCTTTTTCCTTCATGATCTTAAACAAAATAGAGTTGTAAAGTGGAACCACAGGAATCGCCGAACTAGCCTGAGTTACGACCGCCTTATTAACTGAAATCAAGGCGCGCCCCTTGTATTTTTCGCGTAGAAATGTATTTAATTTTTCTGCCGTTTGCAACAAATGCGCCTTGGCCTGTCCAATCGTTCCCGATTTGTAAATGGGCCATGTCGTTTCTGGGCCGATGTAAGAATACGCCACGGTGGTCACGTTGTTTTCTAAAAGGCCTTCTTGATCTAGTAAACGAATCCAGTCTTCCCAGTCTTCACCACCCATAACCTTAACGGTTTGAAAAACATCGTCGTCGGTAGCCGGTTCAATCGTTGTTTCAAAAACTTCACCTTTGTCGGTATTAACGGTTTTGCTGCAAAAAGCTTGTCCTATTGGTTTCAACACCGATTTGTAAACCTTTCCATCCTTATCGGTACGCCGTGGGGCCGCTAAGCTATAAATAACACAGTCAACTGAACCTAGCGTCTCCTTCAAAGCCTTCACAACCTTGGCCTTAAATTCGGCTGAAAAAGCATCTCCATTCATGGAATAGAAGGGTAACCCTTCTTTTTTCACTAACTTTTCAAGTGCAACTGTGTTGTACCATCCTGGAGAAGCTGGTTTTGTCTCCTCACCCGGCCGCTCATAGAATACGCCAAACGTCGCCACCTTGCCGCCTAAAGCACTTACAATTCGACTGGCCAATCCATAGCCGGTTGATGCACCCAAAATCAGTACTCGCTTGGGGGCATTTTGCAATAAATCTTTCGAAAGAACATACCGAGCTTGTTCTTTAATATGAGCCTCACAACCATCTGGATGTGCGGTAATGCATATAAATCCACGAACTTTTGGTTTTATAATCATACGCTGTCAGTGTGACAGATTATACAAGAAGGTCAAACCAAAAAATTTTTATAAAAAATGCTGAACTTTTTAAAAACAATCGTATACTGTAGAGCAGGAGTTTATTGCTTATGAAAATTACAAAACCAATCGAAGACATACTAAACAAACAAATTGCTTATGAATTTGAAGCCGCTTATGCTTACTTAAGCTTAGCAGCCGCCTTAGGATCAACACCTTATGCAGGGTTTGCTCACTGGATGCGCTTGCAATACGAAGAAGAATTAGAGCACGCCATGAAGCTGTTCGATTACATTCAAGAGCGTCAAGGTTGCGTCAAGTTATTGAAATTTGAATATCCCACGTACACCATAAAGACACCTTTAGAGGCCTTTAAAATAGCGTATGACTTAGAAGTTGAAAACACACAACATATCCACGACGCTTATGCGTTATCGTTGAAAGAAAACGACCTGCCTTCGCAAGTCTTTTTGCAGTGGTACATTACCGAACAAGTTGAAGAAGAAGACAACTGTCAAAAAATGATCGAAGCATTAGAATTGGCCGGAACTTCTTTAGGCGCTTTGTTTACGTTAGATCGCCAAGCCGGCAGCCGTAAATAAAGCCTTGTCGCACACGCCATCTGCCAAAAATTGCCGTTTGCATGCAGCTCATCTGATGTTGCTATGCAGCCGGCTCCGGATGGAGTTTTTTTGACATCCGCTTGACTGGATGGGAAGGCAGATAAGGATGCCGATGTTTGAATGGCATCCTAAGTCTTACTAAATTCGTGCACGAAATTTTTTGAGACGGATCACTCATGCCCCTAACGGCGTCCCATGGTTACCCAAAGGCAAGGAGTCAGAATGAAAGATGGGAACGATGGCAACTGAGACCTACCCATTTTGTCACACTTTTGCTCTACAACCGTTATCAAATTTTAAAAACACACCCCCTGCATACTTAGCTATTGCCTGTATCGACAACAAATCGATTTTTTGAAAAAATACTTGACTGAAGGAAAGTTTTATTGTGACCTGGCGATTATCATTCCTGTTTTTGTGGGATTTTTAACTAATTACGAAAGGGACACTTATGCAAAAACTAAAATGGTTGCCATATGGCGCGGGTATTCTGGTGCAAGTAGCCAGTTGTACATCATTGCGTGCAGATAATAGCGATACGGATGTAGACATCAGAGAGATTTTGTGTCAGACACAATCAACGCCGGAAGCTCTTCTTATGGAAAACGTTCGACAGTTTGTTGAATTGATTCAGGAGCGAAACGGAATCAAGATTGATGAATTAAGGGTCTTCAATGCAAAGAGCTATGTAAATAGCTTAAATTTTGAAGATAGTGCCCGAAAAGCGCAATTGTTAAACCTTGTCTGTGAAACTTCATTTACGGAAGTATGTAAAAACTGCATCGTAGATTTTTTTGATAACCCTGACTTTGTCAGGTTTAGGGATGAAACATTCAAAAAAAGACTTAAAGCTTATATTTTAAAGGAAGCTGTAAATAACAAAGTCTTTCGTGACACGATCCTTTGTATGATTGCACGTTCAGAAAGCATGCCGTCTGATAAAGATTTACGCCATCCGTATATACCTAAATATATAGAAATTGATGAAGAAGAGGAGTCTGGATGTATCGGCAAAAACTTAATAGAAGTTTGTCTGAAAGAGAAGGATGGGTACTATCATACCTTAGACAAATATGGTAAAGTAATACATTTACCTTTTCATAAAGTAGCCGATATGTTTATGTTTGCTCACGAATTGGGGCATTCGATTGATGACCATTCTAATTCTACATTTCCACCCCAAATAACCACCGTACCTAAACTTGCTCCTGCATTTATCAAACCTGTGACGCTTAACGAAAAGGCTCTTGATGCATCACTGCCGGACATATTGAAGTTATTTGGTTTAGATGCAAGCAAAGCGAATATATTGAGGGAAGCCATTAAAAGCGCATGTCAAAAACCTCAAGACTTTGCAACCTTGTTGTTTGAAAATGTGACTCCTTTTATGGTAAAATTTGGACTAGAATCCTGTGAAGAATTATCACCGGAGGTAGGTAATTGCGACTCTGAAACTTGGCAAATTTTGGGAGTAAGATTAATAACTTTAGATGACGGACGCAATCTATTGGTCTTGAATGAACTGTGTGATGCTCTCAAAATGTTAGTTTCGGATCCAGACAGTGGTATAAGAATTGATCACTGTGGAAAAATTTTAACCGTACCTGTAGATCTCCCTGAGCTCATGGAATCGTCTCCATATAATCCGACTGTTTATGCCGCCCTTCGAAACATGTGGCTGGAGATCGGTTGTGCAAGAGGCCTCATCAAAGCTGAAGCATTACCAACAGCGTGGTCAGTGGTAGGACTTGCGATAGCCGCACAGGCAACAGCGGCAGTGGCGGTAGGAGAATAAGGTTATTCCCTGGGCTATTGCGTCGCCCATTCGGCGCATCGCATCAATTCAAGCGGTGGTGTCTATCCCCCATCGACAGCGTGGTCTTCTTTAAACAAAATCTTCCACTTAGTCACTCACGGGCACTGCCGCTTGCTGTTTTGCCTTCGATTCAATAACACGCCAGTGTAGCCCTCCTGTAGGAATCGCCGGTTTAGGGTCCATATGTTCACAAAAACTTGCTGCTATCAATCATAACATCTATTATTGTCCTTCCAACCTGTTTTAACCATTTGTCAATAAAAAAACAGAGCTACCTTCAAGATAACTCTGCTGCTTCTTAAAGCTTACGCGCTTTTAGGGTGAACTTAATCCTCTTCGTTGTCTTCGTCGTTTACATCGCCATCTTTGGTATCATCCTCGTCTTCATTAACGTCAACAGATACCTTTTGCTCATCAAAACCTCTTGCAGTAACAAACAAATTTCCTTTGCCCTTATCGCCGCCTTCAATCTTTACCGTAGCACTGACTTCTCCAGCCTTGATAACCATTTCTGGCATAATAACGCTGTCAGGAACATCCGTTGTTATATTCACATAAAGGTCCGTATCAATAGGAACAGGAACACTTACCGTGAAATCGACCGTCTCACCCTGATTCAAAACAATGCTATCAGGCTCTATGCTAAAACGGCTGTTATCAACCAACAAATTGCCGATAAAATGTTTTTCCGTGTTGCATATGCAATAAACAGGATACATCTTTCCGCCGATAACACTTGGGACCTTGAACATTAAAACGTTATCCGAAACCAAGGATGTTTGCGCGTTACTTTCACCTACAATTACCTGGTCGCCTCTTTTAAATCCACGACCTAAAATTTTTACTTCCGTACCCACAGGCGCACGCTCAACATCCAAACAATAACAGCAACACTCTTGCATTT
>CALXMI010000032.1 GCA_944389435.1 uncultured Opitutales bacterium | reverse complement strand
AAAAAAAAAAAACTTAAATAAAAATAAAAAAAAAATGAAAAAAAGACAAAGACTAAAAAAAAAAAAAAAAAAAGGACAAAGACTACAAGTGTAATCACCTTTTGCATAGCTTTCAATTGCTTGGCTGAAAAGATACGGTAGCCTAATCGATTGGTCGGAATTTGAAGGCAATGGTCAAAAATGCCATGCACCAGCTCATGACAATGGCCCGTCGTAGAGCCATCCATTTTTTTAAGTGCCCATACCATGCAAACATCATGAAAATGTTGACTATGGATCGACAAAAAAATGGGGAATCCGGCTTGCGTGATATCTATGGGTCGTACCTAGGCTTTTGCCAAGTGAAGGTATTTATGTAACTGTTTAACAAATATGCATGAAAATTGTAGCCAAAAAAACTAAAATTACGACATTGCGATAAGTGAGTACCATCAAGGCCAAAAAATTTAACATAGGGTTGTCCCATTAAAAAATCAAAGTTGACAAGATAATCCCTTAATTTCTCTATCAACCACCGCCTAAGCCAAACAGTATAAATTAAGCCGTATTGACAAAATCGTTCTCCCATAAGATCACCCCACCACTTATGAATAGAAACAATACACTGTATGCATTGTTCATCAATGCCCGTCAGTTCTGTAATGATAAAAGCAGGGATGAAACAATACCGCAATGCATATCTATCACTTGCTATAACCTCTTCTATTGATGTTTGGGTTGAACTGGGTTGAAACCATATATCTATCATTCCATCCTCTGTATCACGAAAAAAGATTGTATCTGGGCGTAAATGACCATGGCCTTTACCTTGCCCATGAAGGCTTCCAAAACAGTCCCCCATCGCTTCTGCTACGCAAAAGACTTCTTTTTCTGTCTTATCGCTTATAAAATTGTAGAAATTTTTAAAGCCTTTTGGATGTGCAAGCTCTTCAGAGCTTTCGCTTTCGGAAGACGAACCGTCGGATCCGTCTTGAGTCAAAACATCTTCTTCTTGAGATTGATCGGTATCGTCTTGGGATGATTCGTCAGATGAATTTCCGCCAAAACTCAGGAAATTTCCACCCATTAATATACAAGCGAATAGTAAGCAAGCGAGCGTCCTCATATAATAGCTGAACTTTTTAATTGATAGTAACTAACGATTCAAAGCTTTGATATATCTGTCAACTTTATTAGCGGTAATGATTCCATAATTAATGGTACCTAGCCAACCGGACATGATAATACCTACAGAACCAGAATGGTAAAGTCCATTCACATGATCAGGCAACTCTAAAGATACCTTCAAACCTTCAAATTTGGTTCCAAAAGAAGCGCCCTCTAGGTGCTTTGTATATCGATTAAAGGTTTTTGGCGTGGCTACTTCAATCCAACCCAGTTTGTTTTGAACGTTAGGGATAAAACGCTCCAGGCTTTGCAAAGTCGTTTGTTTAAGTTGTTCTTTAGCGGCTTTATAGGCTTCACCTGACAAGTCTTTCCAATCTTTCCAAAGTGCGTTGGTCGATGCCACAATCGTATAACGTGGGGTTTTACTTTCTGGACGAATGCTGGGATAGTAAATCGAAAATGTGCGGCTTTGGGTGCTAAATAACTTTAATTCTGTGCTTGAAAAGTCTTTTGCTTCAGAAGTGAAGATAAGATCGCCGATTTCCGGAAAACTTTCACCTTCTTTTAGCCCCATGTAAACTTGGCAGGAACTGTTGTTGAGACGAACGGCTTCTGTGGCTGCTCGGAAACTATCGTCAATTGCATGGGGCTCTAACCAATCTAAAATGGTAGTTTTTAAATTTGCGTTGGAGACAATACCTTTACATTCGATGGAGATACCATTGACTTGCAATCCGCGTACGGTTGCTTTGCCGGATTTATTTTCTGTAAAAATTTTTTCCACGCGTGACCGTTTGGCAATATCAACGCCATTCTTGGTTAATTCAGCCGTCATTGCTTCAATGAGCTTATCGGTACCGCCTTTGAACGTATAGACGCCTTTATTCATGAAATTGGAGAAAACAATACCGTACGTAATTGCAGGATCCTCGAGCGTTGATCCGTTTGCATAGGTAATGGGTTCCATTAGCAAGCGATGTACATCTGGACGATTAGGGAAAAATTCTTCAAAAAGATCGCCGGTTGTACGTTTGTCATCATCATAAAAATTCATGCCACGCAAATGATCGAAAAATTTTTCAACCGTTTCGGGAGGAATTTTAAAGCGATGAATCAACTTGTCTGTGAAATCAATGCGATCAAAAGTTGTTTCAAAGTCGAACTGTGGATTAACGAACCGTATATGGGGCAATTGAATAATTGAATTGGCGATTTCACTGTTCCAGTAACGGCGGCAAGATTTTATCATGCCTACAGGGAAACCATGAAGAGAAACGTCAAAAGTGTAGCCTCCGGGGCGATTAAAGTAAGCTGCCAAACCTCCACATTGGAAATGTTGCTCTAGTAGCAAAACCTTGTGTCCCATTTTGGCTAAACTGTTTGCTGCAGTCAAACCCGATAGGCCGCTGCCAATTACGCAAACATCGTACGTTTTCTTATATTGCCAATCCATTTCTTGCTCAAATCTAACTCATTCAATACTTTATCTTGAAAAAAGCAAAACTTTTTTTGGGAAATATGTCATCTAATAAAAAGCGTGTCGTTTGTTGAAAATTTTTAAAACAATAACATTGACAATAGTGGCAATGATTTTACCTTGATTAATTAGTTCGGGACGTAACTCAGTCTGGCTAGAGTGCATGCTTTGGGAGCATGAGGTCGTAGGTTCAAATCCTATCGTCCCGACCATTGGGTTGGTTAATGCATTTCAAGAATACAGTTGTGGGTGCAATGGCGTATGCCTTGCCGGATGACGTTTGGACGTCTTCAAGGATTGAAGAGGCTTTACAGCCTTTATACGATCGTCTAAGTTTACAACAGGGACGTTTAGCGTTCATGACAGGAATTCAAGCTCGTCGGCATTGGCCCTTAGATATGTTACCGTCGGAAGCTGCCGTTAGAGCAGGCAAAAAACTGCTGAATGAGTCTTTTGTACATCCTGATCAGATAGACGTACTTATCCATGCGTCCGTTTGCCGAAACCGTTTAGAGCCGGCTACAGCTGCCTACATTCATCGAGACCTTGATCTATCCTCACATACACAGATTTTTGATTTATCGAATGCTTGCCTAGGCGTATTAAACGCGATGATGGTAGGCGCTTCCATGATAGAAGCCGGCACAGCGCGTACGGTACTGATTATTTCAGGAGAAAATGGTCATCCTTTGTTGGATCATACGTTACGCCTTCTTAATGAAGATAAGACGTTGACGCGACAGAGCATAAAGCCTTTTTTTGCTAATCTAACCATAGGTTCAGGTGCGGTTGCAATCTTATTGAGGCATGTTCAGGATGTTGAAGCTCCCAAGCCGATAGTGTTAGGTGGAGTGGTTGCTACGGATACGCATGCATGCCATTTATGCGAAGGTAACACAGAAAGTGATGGTTTGGCCATGCAGACCGATTCAAGCGCACTGCTGGATGCGGGAATTGCGCTTTCTCAACAAGCTTGGTCAGGTTTTAAGAACGAAATGTGCTGGGATGAAACAAGTGCCGATCACATTGTAACCCATCAAGTGGGCCGCCAACATCAGGTAAGGTTGTACGAGGCATTAAATCTAGATATAAGCAAAGATTTCTCTACTTTTCAAAACCTAGGCAATACAGGCTCGGTTGCGCTCCCTATATCTCTTTGTTTGGCTGACGAGCAAGCCATTTTCAATATGGGGGACAGGGTTTTGTTGCTGGGGATCGGCAGTGGTTTGAGTTCGCTTATGTTGGGTATTTTATGGCAAAAATAGACTATTTATGGACCGATCTCTTTATCCTTTTGTCTCGCATTATTTTACATTAAAAACAGGCCATCGGCTTCATTACATTGATGAAGGCAGAGGTGAAACCATTGTGATGCTGCATGGTAATCCAACATGGTCATTTTATTATCGAAATTTGGTGCAGTATTTGAAGCCTATGTATCGTTGCTTGGTGCCCGATCATATCGGCTGTGGGCTTTCCAGTAAGCCACAAAGATATCCTTATTGTCTTGAGCAACACATTGAGAATACGCTGCTATGGTTGAAAAATCTTAACGTAGGTCGTTTCCATCTCATTGTACATGACTGGGGAGGCGCCATTGGTATGGGTGTAGCAACACGTTGGCCTGCGAGTATACAATCCATGATCATCTTAAATTCAGCAGGGTTTTTATCTGATCAGATGCCACTAAGAATCACCTTATGTCGCATACCGTTACTC
>CALXMI010000031.1 GCA_944389435.1 uncultured Opitutales bacterium | reverse complement strand
GTTACGCTTTCTATCATCGAGCCCCGTAGTGTCCTTGCAACTTACGATACCATTCAACCTCGGTGTAGGGGGCCAAGCAAGCAAGGGAGAAGACCTAGATTTGTCCTGGACCGCCTCATTTGGACTCTTAAGCAGTAGGAGGCGGTTGACCTTGTCCGCGCTGGTTAACTCCCAGGGCAAGGGGTAAGGGCGGTAGTGAAGCCAGAAGGCGGTCAGCTTTGAGGCCGTCGATCTTGACAAACCAATTTCCGCCAGTCTTACATACAAGCCTAGTCCAGTCGCTCCATGGCAGGCATATGTTTGGAAATTTTAGGTGTTAGATAGGGAAAGAGGTGAGTGTTTGAATGAAAAGAGAAAATTTTGCGGAATAGGGCGGATACGTCTTTCGAGCTTTTCTGACTTGACTCTACCGATGGAGGGTCAATACTTGTACCGGACTGGTGTTTCAAAAACTTTTTAACCTTTTAATTTCGTGTGAGGTTCTATGATAAACGTTGTTGAGGCGTTACATGAAGTGGCTCAGAAAAATCCGTGTGGTGTAGGTATAAAGATTCCTATTCGTAACGCATGGGGCAAGCTTTCTTACATTGAAAAGAATTTTTTGCAAATGGATGAAGAGGTGGACCTTTTGGCAACGTATTTGCTACAACAGGGCTTCTATCGCGGCAAAAAGGCTATCGTTATGCTTCCGCCAGGAGAAAATTTATTGAGGGCCGTTTTCGCAATGTTACGTTTAGGGACAATTCCGGTGGTTATTGATCCGGGTATGGGATGGAAGAACTTTATCAATTGTGTAAAGCAAACAAAGCCCGATTTGTTTTTAGGATGTGCAAAGGCTCGCTTAGTTTACCATGTGTTGAAATTTTATATAAAAATTCCACGTGCGGTATTTCTTACATCCAGACTTATGCGGTCGCTGAAAAAATTAGGTCTTAATTGCCACCTGCAGTCGGATGGCAGTGTCGATGATACGGCTGCTGTTTTGTTTACATCCGGATCGACGGGTTATCCGAAAGGGGCCGCTTATACTTATCGGGAATTTAATGAGCAAATAGAGGCCTTACGGTCTACGTTTCAATTCTCAAACGATGAGGTTGACTTGCCATTATTACCTGTATTTTCGCTTTATAATCCAGCTTTGGGTATGACAACCATTGTTCCTGAAATGGATGCAGCTCATCCGGCGGCCTTGGATCCTAAAAAAATCGTGCAAGCGATTTTGGATCATCACGTTACCAACAGTTTTGGCTCCCCAAGGCTTTGGACAAAAATTGCCGATTATTGCGAACACCATGCCATTCAGCTCCCGTCGATGAAGCGTATATTTTTGGCAGGTGCGCCTGTCCATCCTTTATTGTTGGGACGTGTACAGGCCCTGATTCCCAATGGACAAGCTTATACTCCGTATGGGGCAACAGAAGCGCTTCCAATTGCTTATATTTCTGCAAAGGAAGTTTTGCAAGAAACCTACAAAAAAACACTCCAAGGCCAGGGAACGTGTGTGGGGAAGCTTATAGATGGTGTAAAGGTCCGCATTATTCCTATATCTATGGCCCCGCTTGTCAATTTACCTGAAAGTTTGCCATGCGGTGAAATAGGTGAGATTTTGATCCATGCACCTTATGTGAGTCAGAGTTACATTCATAATCCGAAAGCGACACGCCAGGCGAAATTATGCGTAACTGGCGAAACGTGGCATCGCATGGGAGACCTTGGGTATTTGGATGAAAAGGGCCGACTTTGGTTTTGTGGCCGTAAAGCAGAGCGTGTGGTTACGCAAGATGGAAACTTTTACACGGATTGCTGTGAGGCTGTTTTTAATGCTCATAAGGATGTGGCTCGATCCGCACTTATTGCCTATAATAGCGCAGGTAAAACAGTGCCGGCTATCGTGATTGAGCCAAAAGTGGGCGTAAAGAATAAACGAAAGTTGCTCAAAGAGTTGCGAGAGTTAGCTAAAACTTGTCCTGTTACGCAGCCCATAAAACATTTTTGTTTCTATAAGCATTTCCCAGTGGATGTTCGTCATAATGCTAAAATCCATCGATTAAAGCTTGCGAAATTTTTTGAAAAACATTCGAAAGCGGTTGTTGTTCAAGAATAATTTTTCAAAATAGGCATAAACTGTGCTTCCAAAAGGAAGCATAATGCCCGAAATTAATGTCATACCTCAACAGGTTCAACCCAATTTTGCGAACGAAACAGGCTTCACTAAATCCGTTCAGTTGGGTCAGTTGGACGACCAAGTTTTTCAGGTGGATAATTCGAATGCTGTTGATCCTTCAACGAAAGATGATGAAGTAGCGTCTGGAATTAATGCTCATAAAAATGCTAATAAGGCAAAAAAGAGAAAGAGTAAAGAACAACAAAACAAAAATGTTAAACACGTAGAATCATCTGAAGATTCTAAAAAAGTTCAAGAGCAGGATCATAGAGGTAAACGTATTTCTAAGCAAACAGAAATACGTTTGATACAGATTAGCCAGCAGACTTTTAGAGACTTAAATATTATCATACAGGAGCGTTCAAATGCGCTATTCCCTGGAAGTGAAAAAAAATACGAAAAGTGTTTTGATTCGCTTGATAAGGCGAGTATGCAGGGAACCTTAGGGGCTGACATCCTTGAAGAAGTGCTGAAAGATTTTGAAGATATTGCCGAACAGCATAATAGCTTACAAATTGCAATAAATGTTTGGGAGCTAAAATTAGCTAATTTAAAGAAGGTTTCGCAAGAATTGCGGCAGCGCAAATCTCAAGATTCTTCTTTAGATGATACCAATGATTATAATCACTTACAGCACCAAATAAGTCAGCTAGAGGACAATATCGAACTTTTGTTGAATAAACAAAAAGATATTATGAACGCCAATGGAGCTCGCATTGAAGATAGTTACAAGCTTGCCCCATTGCTCCGTGATGTGACTGCACAAGCAGCAGGTAAGATTACGTTACCCCCAAAAAATCTTAATGCGCTGCTTTTGGATGAACTTCTGCCTCTTAATGGAGATCCTTTAAAAACCTTTAATTGTTTAACACAAGGATTGATAGAAAAATTATCACAAAACCCATCTTTGCATAGAAGCGCAGTTGAACATTTTTATGACAATGTTGCAGTTTTAAAACATTGCTTAAGGTTCGAGCTAAAATGTTGCCCCGATCCTAAAGTTGCTACGGCGATTATTGATGCTTGTCGAACGGTTGAAAAGTTGGATTCTGTGCAAAATATGCACGAAGTGGGATTGTTGCAAATGTGTAATTATTTTAAGAACTAGTGTATGATCTCAAAAGATAAAATA
>CALXMI010000030.1 GCA_944389435.1 uncultured Opitutales bacterium | reverse complement strand
ATCAGACGCGTTACATCCTAAGAGACACCAATGGTAGCAAAGAAGTTAATATGCCGATTGGTTCGCTACTTGATTTGGTTGAGGCGGTTCGTTGTTTGGGCCGCAAAGGT
Organism: uncultured Opitutales bacterium; assembly: GCA_944389435.1. Lineage (GTDB taxonomy): Bacteria > Verrucomicrobiota > Verrucomicrobiia > Opitutales > UBA9783 > UBA1183. The sequence continues at coordinate 6,147 of CALXMI010000030.1, read as the reverse complement.
TTGCACATTCAGCGCTATAAAGGTTTGGGTGAAATGAATGCGAAACAGTTGTTTGAGACGACCATGGATCCGAAGACGCGACGTATGTTGCGGGTACGCATGGAAGATGTGGCTGAGGCTGAACAAGTGTTCTCCATGTTGATGGGAGATGACGTGCCAACACGTCGTACGTTCATTGAAGATAATGCTCTAAACGTTGCTAACTTGGATATTTAATCATGTACGCAGAAAAAGAATTTTTAGTAGATACGAATGTCGACGAGATTATGAAGTCGGCGTACATCGATTATTCGATGTCGGTTATTGTAAGTCGCGCCTTGCCGGATGCTCGTGACGGTTTTAAGCCGGTTCATCGCCGTATTTTATATGCGATGTTTCGAGAAGGACTGTTGCACAACCGGCCTTTTGATAAATGCGCCGGTGTGGTGGGTGAAGTACTGAAAAATTATCACCCGCATGGAGATAGTTCTGTTTACGATGCGTTGGTGCGTTTGGCTCAAGATTGGGTCATGCGTTACCCATTGGTTGATCCGCAAGGAAATTTTGGTTCTATCGATGGTGACTCGGCTGCAGCTTATCGTTATACCGAGTGTCGGTTGAAAGATGTTGCGGAAGAGCTGTTAAAGGATATTGATGAAGATACGGTAGACTTTGTCTCTAATTATAAAGAGAGCACCAAAGAGCCGACTGTATTGCCTGCTGCGTTACCAAATTTGTTGTTGAATGGATCGACCGGTATTGCGGTTGGTATGACAACCAATATTCCTCCGCATAACTTACGGGAGTTAATTGATGCCCTGATTATTTTAACGGAAAACCAAGGTGCTACGGTTGAAGATTTGATGTCTGTCATAAAGGGTCCTGATTTTCCAACCGGAGGTACGGTGGTGGGTCTTGAAGGTATTGCTAACTATTTAAAGACCGGCCGTGGTATTATCCACGTTCGTGGCGAAGCGCATATTGAAGATTTGGGTAATGGTAAAGAGCAGATTATCATTACGGAGATTCCTTACAATGTCAATCGTGCGAATTTGGTAACCAAGATTGCCGAATTGGTTCATCAGAAGATTTTGACTGAAATCAGTGATTTGCGCGATGAATCCGATGAATGCACGCGTATTGTTATCGAGTTAAAGCGCGGTGAAGTGCCTCGAGTGGTTTTAAATAAGCTCTTTAAGATGACGCCATTGGAGTCTTCTTTTGGTGTTATTTTGCTAGCGTTGGATCAGCAGCGTCCCAAACAGATGAACATCAAGGAAATGCTGGAATGCTACTTGGAGCATCGTCGGGAGGTAGTTTCGCGTCGTACTCGGTTTAGGCTGAGAAAAGCGGAGGAGCGTCTGCATATTTTAGAAGGTTACAAAATTGCCATCGATCACTTAGATGATTTTGTAAAGATCATCCGTGCTGCGAATTCTAAAGAAGAAGCGCATACAGCTTTAGTGGCCAAATATGAACTTTCGGATGTCCAAGCAGACGCAATTTTAGATTTACGTTTGTATCAGTTGACCGGTATGGAGCGTGATAAAATTGACGCTGAATACTTAAATCTGTTGAAGGTTGCTGAAGAATTGCGTCTCATTTTGTCCAGCGACGCGAAGTTGTTGTCGGTGCTGAAAGAAGAATTCTTGCAGGAGCGTGAAAAGTACGGCAATGATCGCAAGACACGCATTATGCCGTCAGAATCTGAATTTCGTTTAGAGGACGTGATTGCCAATGTTGGCTGCAGTATTACCATTTCACATAAAGGCTTTATTAAACGTACCGATATTAGCTCGTTTCGTTCGCAGAAGCGTGGCGGCAAGGGTGTGATTGGGGCAGGTCAGTACGATGAAGATTTTATAGAGCATTCGTTTACGGCCAGCACGCATGATTACATTCTGTTTGTGATGCAGAATGGACGCTTGTACATTAAGAAGGTTTATGAAATTCCAGAAGGTACCCGTACATCCAAGGGGCGTGCTCTCGTAAATGTACTAAATTTGCAGGAGGGCGAAAAGATTGCCGCCATGATGTGTTTCAAGGATTTTAGCGATGACAGTTCCTTGGTCATGGCAACACGCAACGGTATCATTAAAAAATCGGCATTGTCGGCTTATAAGAATTGTCGTGCTGCAGGACTCATAGGTATGAACGTCGATGAGGGTGACATCATTATTGGTGCCGAATTAACAAAAGGTAACAATGATCTCATTTTGCTGACGTATCAGGGCATGTCCATACGGTTTTCTGAAGATGATTGCCGTGAGCAGGGACGCGCTACTCGAGGTGTTAAAGGTATAAAGCTCCATGCAGGTGATTACGTGAAGGCGTTAATCGTCGTGGACGATCGAAGCACACTGCTTATTGCGGGTATCAAAGGACAAGGTAAACGTTCTGAGTTTTCGGAATACCGGTTGCAAAAGCGTGGCGGTTCAGGTATTATCGCGATTAAAACCCATGGTGTTGCAGGGGCAATTACCGTTCGAGAAGACGAAGAAATGATGCTGTTCACTAAGTCGGGCCAATCCGTACGTTGTCCAGTGAAGGACGTGCGTGTTATCGGCCGAACCACTATGGGAGTTCGTTTGATCAATTTGGCAGAAGACGATGAATTGGTTGGTATTTGCAAAGTTGTCGAAACCGATCACAGTGAAGCTTAAAGAGTGTCCTATTTGCTTGCTCAGTGTGTAGCGTGGCATGTCTAGCTAGCAGGCTTATCTTGATTTGGAGCTGTCAAGGAATAACAAAAAAGAGAAACGCTTGCTTGCGTTTCTCTTTTTTGTTAATGGAATGGTTTTTTAGCTATTCGCCACAATCAGAACCAACTAGCTTTTGTAATATTGTTTTTAAAAACTCAGGTGGCAGTTGGTAGTCGTTTATGGCCGATTTATCGTAAGATTCCAAAAAACTGTCTAGCCAAGCTTTTCCCATGTGTTTAAAATCTCGTACTGCTCGTTCTAAACCATCATTGTCTACAATGCCTTGGTCAAAAAGCCATCCCATTGCTTTCATGAACAATAGGGGTTGCTTTGAAATTAAAGATTTAGGTAGTTGGTATATCAACCTGTTTATTTCGCGGTCACTTTCATCTTCGAGACTTAAGCCATGTAAAAACGTTATACGTTCTCCCAGTTTCAATTTATCCGACTCTGGTATGTTACGGTCAGCCATACAATTGAAACATAAGAGTTGAGTTTCTTCATTACCAAGCAAGCACTCGCTACATAGCCAGCCATCGGCCTTGATGGTTCTGTTTGCTGAAACTGCCAAAGCGATTGCACAAGTTTTAGTGAGTTGAGATAATACTTTCATAATTTGTCCTTTGTGAAAATGTCGTGTTTGTTTTAATAATGTGATGAAAATAAAAAAGCATAGAGTCGCCCATTGACGAAATGCAAGTATCCTACAGACATATCGCTATTCTATCAACGAGTATTTCTGAAAACAAGTTGTTTCTCGCTTTGTATCGAAGATATTTTTTGGCTTGGCAGGAAGTTGTTGTTGATTTACGTTTTTTTTATGGGAAATTTAGCTTTGGGTATTTACGTCCATGTCCCTTTTTGTGTCAATGCATGTGCGTATTGTCATTTTTTGAAAATGCAGCCAACGGAAGAACGCTTGCGTTGTTATTTCAATACCCTTCGCTATGAACATGACTGTTGGGAGCCTCTATTGGCAGAACGATCGATAGAGACTTTGTTTTGGGGCGGAGGTAGTCCAAGTTGCCTATCGGCTAAACAAATGGAAACATTGGCAGTTTTATGTTTTTCAGATAAGGTAGAGCAGGAATGGACCGTAGAAGTTTCGCCCGTATCTATTACGAAAGAAAAATTGCAAGTGCTGAAGCTACTGGGCGTGACGCGCATTTCGATGGGCGTGCAAAGTTTTAACGAGCAAATTTTAAGGCAATTAGGCCGCCGACAATCTTTAGAGCAAGTACTTCAAGCTTATGAATGGATTCGTAGCGTGGGTTTCGATAATGTGAATCTTGACCTTATTTTTCCGCCCGATTTTTCATCTCTAAAAATTTGGCAAAACGATTTGGAGCAAGCGTTAACGTTGTCACCTGAGCATGTATCGACTTACTGTTTAACTTATGAGAATGATCGTGGTCCCTTTACGGAAGAAGCTTACAGTCATGTTGATATGGACAAGGAGGCCGATTTTTACGAATTTACGTGGAAATTCCTACAAAATAAAGGGTATCGACATTACGAAGTGTCCAATTTTGCAAAACCAGGGTTCGAGTGCCTTCATAATTTAAACACTTGGCGTATGCAAGAATGGATTGGGCTCGGCCCCAGTGCGGCTTCTCAATGGAATCACAAGCGCTTCCAAAATGCTTTTAATTTGGATGACTGGGCGCAGCATCAGCGAATTAATGAAGAAAGTTTGTCGAATGAAGATTTGTGTAAAGATGCCCTTATTTTTGGCTTAAGAATGCGCCAAGGTGTCAATTTGAAACACTTGCAAAAACGTTTCCCGGACGTTAATTTAGCCGACTATGAGCCTTTATGGAATGATTTTCAAAAAGCAGGCTTGATAACATACGATCAACAGAACGTTGCGTGTACGACATCCGGGCTTCTTTTGGCAGATCGTTTGGCGCTTGAGATTTTGTAAAGTTTGTATCGAATAGTGATTGCCTTTAGATGATAGAAATAGTATCCTATTACCAATGAAGATTTTGATGGTAAGTCCGGAATGTTGTCCTTTTGCAAAGGTAGGAGGCTTGGGGGATGTTTTGGGTGCTTTGCCAAAGGCTTTGGTTAGTAGGGGACATGATGTGCATATTTTCCTTCCTCTTTATGGTTCGATAAAACCAAAGGGCAGGCGTTACGATAATGTGGTTGTGCACTTGGGAGGCCATGAACGCATTTGCAGTATTTGGGAATATGCGCAAGATGGGGTGTTTTTCTATTTTGTGGAATATCAGCAATATTTCGGTGATGCATCCGTTTACAAAGATGGCGATCAAAAAGCCGAACGCTTTGCCTTTTTTTGCCGATCGGCTCTAGATATGTGCACGTCCTTAGATTGGATTCCGGATGTTATCCATTGTCACGATTGGACGACGGGGTTGATACCTGTTTTTTTAAATACAACCGAACGGGGCAAACTGCTTGGAAAAGTTGCCACGGTTTATACGATACATAATTTGGAGCATCAAGGCATTTTCCCCGCCGATATTTTAGCTTATGCAGGCATTCCTTTTTCGGAATTTCACGCGAATAGTTTAGAGTCAATGGGGTATGTCAATTTTATGAAGGGAGCTTTGTACCACGCGACAAAGTTGACAACGGTTAGCCCTCACTATGCGCAAGAAATTCAAACCGCAGCGTTCGGTTGTGGGCTCGATCCTATATTGAAATTCAAGGCAGGTGACTTGATAGGCATACTAAACGGTATTGATGACAAACAATGGAATCCTTGCACGGATCCGAATATTGTAGCCAATTTTAGTGCAGAATATCTGCAGCCCAAAAAGTGTTGTAAGCGCGATTTACAGCGTACTATGGGGCTTCCAGAGTCCTCTGTACCATTATTCGGGATTGTCAGCCGCATGTATTGGCAAAAGGGACTAGATGTGGTTTTGAACGTTTTGCCGTTTGTTTTGCAGAATTTATCCTTGCAAATGGTGGTGGTAGGCTGTGGTGAACCGGATTGGGAATACCGTTTTAGGTGTTTAGAGGCACAGTTCCCTGATAAATTACGTGTGTTTATCGGGTATAATGAGCCTTTGTCTCATAAGATTGAAGCGGGTAGTGATTTTTTTCTGATGCCGAGTCGTTTTGAGCCGTGTGGTTTAAATCAAATGTATTCCATGCGTTATGGAACGTTGCCTATTGTAAGGGCTACAGGAGGTCTTGTCGATACTGTAGAATCGCTGAATGAAAAGACGGAAACAGGCTGTGGTTTTGTGTTTTATGATCTAACCAACGATGCTATTTATAATACGATAGGGTGGGCTTGTTCGATTTACTATGACAAGCCTGAGTTGTTGGCGAAAATGCAACGAGCAGGTATGGCTAAAAATTTTAGTTGGGAGACTGCTGCTATCCAATACGAAAATGTCTATCGTTGGGCCGTTCAGCAAAGGTCACTGTTGTAGCCAAGTGCGATGGTAAAAATTTCGAACGAAGCTCAATGTACCTTAGGCGACTT
>CALXMI010000029.1 GCA_944389435.1 uncultured Opitutales bacterium | reverse complement strand
ACTATTATAGCTCTTGATATCGATCCAGAAGCTCAAAATAGAGCCGGTATTCTTCAAAAAATCTTTGATAAACGGTTGCAATTTCATCCCATTAATTTTTCACAATTGTCTCAGCTAAACCAAAGCTTTGATGGCATTTTGCTTGATTTAGGCGTGTCGTCTTACCAATTGGATAACGCCGAACGAGGCTTTTCTTTTCAAAAAACAGGGCCCTTAGACATGCGCATGAATCCCAACGCAGGCCTATCCGCAAAAGACTTTTTGAAAAAAGCAACCCCCGATGAGCTCACAACAGCTTTTCGTGACTATGGAGAGGAACCTCAATGGCGATCCGTTGTGCGTGCTGTTTTGCAATTTAGAGATATCCAAACTTGGGAAACCACAACCGACTTTGTTGATTTCCTTAAAAAACATACATTTATTCATCGTTCAAAGAAGCCAGGGATTCATCCAGCCACGCGCGTATTTCAAGGGTTACGAATCGCCGTCAATGATGAACTTAATCACTTAAATCAAGGCCTACAGAGCGCCTTTGCTACATTGAAAAAAGGCGGTATAATGGCCGTTATCACTTTTCATTCTTTAGAGGATCGTATCGTCAAGCAAAATTTCTACGCCTGGTGCGGACGAAGCCTTAGTCGCGATGATGCGCAACCACGACAACTAAAAAACATTCAAGCAGAACTGCTTACACGCAAGCCTAAGGTTGCCACAGAAGAAGAAATAGGCCTCAATCCGCGTGCAAGATCTGCAAAACTTAGGAGCTTAAGAAAATTATGAATTTTAGAAGATACACGTGCTGTTTTGTTTTTATCTTCACTTTGGTGTTTACAGGAGCCTTCAGTTTATCATGGATGCGCCAACAGGTTTATCACCAAGCGCAAGCAACCAAGTCGATCGAACGAGCCATTGCTTCTTTAACGGAAGCAAACCAAAGGGTTGACTTGTACATAGCTCATTTAAACAATCAGTACTTCTCGAAACATCAAGACCATACGAACACTGAGCGCATTCTTTGGATATCTCCCACAGAAACTTCCGTCGTCCTTTCACACTTAGCATTTAACCATTAATGTCCCCCCTTATCTCGAAACGTTACTATCTTATTCTGATACTGTTTAGTTTCGGTTTCTTCGTAGTAGGCATACGTTTCGTCTATTTGGGCACGCACCGTGATGCTTTTTTACATTTTATAGAAACCTCTCGGCAACGACTTAAGGTATTGCCGGCATCGCGCGGAAAAATTATCGACCGCAATGGCATTTGTCTAGCGGGACAAAAAAAAATTTACGATGTGGGTGTTGACTTAACCCAAATTCAAGAAAGCGACAAAACGTTTTTACCCCAATTATCCTATTTATTGCAAATCCCTATTGAAACCCTCGAAAAAATTTGGGTAAAATCCTCCTGTCGTTGGAAAAAATTGCAGAAAGATGTTTCGGAAAATGTTTACCATAAGGTTAATGCCCTGAACATAAAAGGGGTTTATGGAAATGAAAAATTACACCGCGCTTACCTACACACTCCCAGTTTAAGCTATGTTGTAGGTTGCGTCAACAAAGACGGTATTCCCTTCTGCGGCATCGAAAAAATGATGCAATTTTATCTAAGTGGGCAAAATGGCTACTTGGCTTACGAAATCGATGGTAAAAACAAGGAACTCATACAGCATCGCAAAGACCATGTTGAGCCCATTAATGGTTACACAATCGAATTAACCATAGATCACCGCATCCAGCAAATTGCCGAACAAGTTGTTTTGGATAATGTTAAAAAATTTAAGCCTCAATCCATTCAAGTGCTTATCTCTCATCCTCAATCAGGCGAAGTACTTGCCCTCGTTAACTGGCCATTTTTCGATTCTAATCACTACAACAAATACCCTGTCGATACTTTAACTAATAAAGCCATTACAAACATTTATGAACCCGGTTCTATTTTTAAGGCCATTACCGTAAGTGCTGCCCTTGATTGTGATGCCGTTAAACCAGAAGATCGCTTTGATTGTGGGAAACACAAAGCGATTTATAACGGGAAAGAATTGCCCCTGCCACAAGATTGGAGAACGTTTAATCAAATCATGGACGTAAGCGAAATCCTTAGCCATTCGAGCAATCGAGGCACCGTTCAAATTGCCTTCCGATTAGGCGCGGAAAATCTCTACCGTTACGCTTACAAATTTGGTTTTGGGCAATCGACCACATCGGGTTTCTCAGGCGAAACGAACGGTATCCTTCATCCAGTAAAAAATTGGGATCATCTTACCATTACACGTATGCCCATAGGCCACAGCATTGCTTGCTCCATTTTTCAAATGCATTACGCAATGGGTGTGATTGCTAATGGTGGCACTCTGTTTTATCCACAATTTATACGGAGGATTTATGATGCAAACGGCGAAATTGTTCGCAGTTTCATGCCACAAAAACGTCGCACGGTCATTAAAGAAACCACTTCCAAAATTGTACGCAATATGTTGCTTTTAACAGCCCAATCTAAAGCCTTTATTCCTCATTATTACGTAACAGGAAAAACAGGAACATCACAAAAAATCATTAATGGCCACTATTCTCATCAACAGCACGTGGCTTCATTTTCAGGATTTTTTCCCAACCAAAATCCACAAATAAGCATTACGATTACCGTAGACTCACCCGTTGTATCGGGCACAGGTTACGGTTCCGTTGTGGCTGCCCCTATTTTTAAAGAAATAGCCGAAAACATTATCACTTACATGGGTATTCCCCCATTGCCAAAAGTTTTATAATCATGCTCACAAATCCTATACTTTCTTACGCATTCTCAAAAACCCTAACGTTCCCTTTACTTAAATTCATGTCTAAGCCTACAGATTTAAAAACCTTGCTATCGTCGGTAAAAATTAAGAAAATTGCTGGCCCAAAAATAAACCCTATTATTTACCACTTAGCGGCTCATAGTCAATTTGTTCAATCTAATGGGTTATTTTTTGCTATTCCAGGAAAAAATTTCAACGGCAATGATTTCATCGAACAGGCTATTTCAAAGGGCGCATCGGTCATTGTAACCGAAAAAATTTTGCCACGATTGTCTCATATTATCCAGGTGCAAGTCGCGAATATAAGAGAAGCTGTTAGTCAAATTTCTCACACGTTTTACAACAAACCTGATCAACGCCTACGCCTTGTTGGTATCACAGGCACCAGTGGAAAGACTACAACTTCATGGCTCTTAAGACACCTTTATTCTGTCTTGAATGAACAAACAGGTTTGCTGGGAAGTTTACATTACGACTTGGGTCAACGCATTTTACCGGCTTCTCGAACAACTCCAGATGCGCTTAGCCTAACCAGCTATTTGGAAGAAATGGTGCAAGCGAATAAAACAAGCGCCATCCTTGAAGTGTCTTCTCACGCCATTGAGCAAAAACGTACATCCGCCCTGACCTTCGAAACTGCAGCTTTTACAAATTTGAGTCTTGAGCATTTGGATTACCACAAAACAATGGAGGCTTACTATCAAACCAAAAAGCAGCTGTTTTTTCAAAAAAATCTAAAAAATGTAGTGGTCAACGTAGATGATGCTTACGGCCAACGTTTAATTTCTGAGCTTCCTGCATCTTTGAATGTCGTTACTATCGGTATCAAAAAGCCAGGTGTATTACAAGCTAAACAGATCGTAACCGATTTTTCAGGCACTTCATTCACTTTAAGTTGTCCGCAAGGCGAATGGACTGTAAAAACGCCGCTATTGGGCTTATTCAATGTTTACAATTGCCTAACAGCCTTAGGCATCTGTTATGCGCAAGGCTATGATTTATCAACTATTGTGAATGAGCTTGCTAACTTTTACCATGTGCCTGGCCGTCTTGAGCCGATTAAAAACAACCTAGGTGTAAACATTTTCGTGGATTTTGCACATAAACCTGAAGCCTTAAAAAATGTACTACAGACCTTGCGTCCGTTAACAGAAAAGAACTTGCATGTGGTTTTTGGTTGTGGTGGTGATCGCGATCGTACCAAAAGACCCATCATGACGCACATTGCAGTCACTTACGCAGATAGTGCTTGGGCAACCAGCGATAATCCTCGGACGGAATCACAGCAACAAATTTTTGAAGATATGAAACAAGGTCTTAATGCAAACGATCGCATTACTTTCATCCAAGATCGTACGGAAGCTATTTGTAAAGCGCTTCAATTTTGTCAACCTGGAGATTGTTTAATTATTGCAGGTAAAGGTAATGAACAATACCAAGAGATCGGCACACAGTTTTTTCCGTACGATGATCGTAAAGTCGTTGAAGCTTATGACCAAAGTATAAGGGCATGAAAATTTTCGACCCGAAACTTTTACAAATCTGGACCCATGGCCAATGGACGCAATGGCCACAGCAACCTATTCACAATTTTTGCTTCGATACCCGTCAATTGCAACCCAACGAGTGCTTCATAGCTCTCAAAGGAGCGCATAACGATGGCCATACTTACGTAAAAATGGCTCAAGCTAAGGGTGCCGTTGCTGCCATTGTTGAACAAAAGGTAGAAGATTGCAACCTACCGCAATTGGTTGTGACTCATACTTTACGGGCCTTACAAGCAATTTCCAAGCGTTATCGGCAAACCTTAATGCTGCCTATAGTTGGGATAACAGGCAGTTGTGGAAAAACAACTTTCAAAGAACTCTTGTCGCTACTCCTGGGCCCACATACGTTTAAAACGTTTGGCAACTTTAATAATTTTTTGGGCTTACCTTTCTCAATAACACAAATCGATCCTGAAAAACACACCGCAGCGGTTTTAGAAATAGGCATCAGCAAGCCTGACGAAATGGATTGCTTAGGTGACTTATCACAGCCAGACATAGCCGTTATTCTCAATGTCCATCACGTGCACCTACAAAACTTTTCATCACTGGAAGCCATTGCGCAAGAGAAATTCAAACTATTATCCCATACACAAGCAGCCTGCTTTGTACCTTATGATTTACGGAAAAATTTACCTCAAAAATTACCCCAGACAGTTTATACGTTTTCTTCAAAAGCTCCAACGGCAGATATTTTCTATCAGCTTCAAGAAAATCCTCAGGGCTGGCAAGTAACGTTGGCCAACGGCACAACGTTCTCGGTCCCCTTTCCTATCGGGAAAAATATGGCAAATTCATTTGCACTCGCCATTGCTATTGCTCAAATAAAAGGCATTAGCTCACACGTTATCCACCAACGTTTACAACAGTGGCAACCGACAGACCTGCGTGGTGTTTGGAAAAGGGTAAAGGGCCACCATTACTTTATCGATTGCTACAATGCCAATCCGGTTGCCTTTGAAGATAGCCTGCAGCATTTTTACCGTACGCTACCCACGGATACCGACGTATGCTATTGTAT
>CALXMI010000028.1 GCA_944389435.1 uncultured Opitutales bacterium | reverse complement strand
AACGTTTCCCTACCTGCGTACTTCGACCTTTGCTGGAAGCCCTGTGTATGGTTACACCTTCTCGAATGATCGTATCCTTACCTACAACAACACCACTCTCAAAATCAAAGGTTTGGTTAACGATCTGCGGAACATCACCCAATACAGCACCCGCATGAACGTGTACGTTATCGTTTAAAACAACGCCACATTTCAAGACAACATGCGCATCCAAAGTTACATTGTGTCCTAAAAATACACCCTCTTCAACAATGCAAAATGGACCCACGTGTGTGTCATCAAAGACAACCACAGAGGTGTCTACAAGGGCTGTTGGATGGATCATTCGCGAACGATTTTAAAGTTTTCAACATGCAGATTTGTATCTTCCTTAAAGGTCAATCTTATCTTAAACTGATCTGATAAATCAGCAAAATCTCGTGAACATTGTGTCAAAATGTAATTTTTTAAGTAAGGATTGAGCAAAATCTTAAAACTTACATCTTGCCCTTTCAAGCAAAATAATTGGCTCAAGATTTCACGCTGCATCCGCATTGCCAAGTTCCAGGAAGATTTCAGTACACCCTCACCTCCACAATAAGGGCAGCGGGAATACAGCTGGCTTAACATGCTTTCTTTATGCCGTTGACGCGTGATCTGCATGATACCCAAAGCGGATATAGGCAATACATTTGAGCGTGCTTTATCCTTATCAAACTCTTGCTGAACAAATTGATGAAGTAAACGGCGATGCTTGGCCTGTTTCATATCCACAAAGTCTACAATAATTAAGCCACCTATATTTCTTAAGCGAACCTGTCGTGCCACCTCACGAGCCGCTTCCATATTCGCTTGCAAAATAAAGTGAGAAGATTCATCATCCACACCCTTGTGTGACGATGTATTAACATCAATGGACGTCAAGGCTTCTGTTTCCTGTATAACAATCTCGCCTCCCGAAGGTAACGGTACATGACTTGCAAACATTTGTTCAATCTGTACCTCTATGTTGTACCGGTCAAAAATCGGAATAGGGTCCTTAAACAAACTAACCTTGTTCTTAACATTTGGTGCAATACGTTCCAATAAATTCAAAACGAAGTTGTAATCTTCCTCATTGTCCACCAACACGCGGTCAATATCCTCTGTTAAAAAATCACGCACCGTACGTTCTAACAAACTGGGCTCATGGTAAACCAAACAGGGATTTTTGGCATTATTTACCTTGGTTTGAATCTTTTGCCAGGTTTCTAATAAAAATTGCAAATCCCTCGTTAGTTGTTTCAAAGAACTGCCGGCACTGGCCGTCCTGAAAACAACACCCATTCCCAATGGAAGGGCTAACTTTTTTAAAATCTTCTTTAAGCGTTCACGTTCTCGCTTATCCTCTATTTTTCTGGAAATTCCACACTGACTTGAACAAGGTGTTAACACCAAATACCGTCCAGGTATTGAAATGTTGGTTGTCGTGCGAGGTCCCTTGGAACCAATTTGACTCTTGGAAATCTGTACCACGATGTCCGAACCGATAGGAAACATTTCCGGGATATCCTGCAGGGTGTATTTTTTACGTGACTCACCCGCTGTATTTCGATGTACAACCTCTATGCTGTCCTCCGGATTAGACTCATTAAAACCTTCACCATTGACCAAAGGCAAAACATCCCAATAATGAAGAAAAGCATTCTTTTCCTGACCAATATCAACAAAGGCTGCTTTTAACCCTGGTTCTAAATTTTGAAATTTTCCCTTAAAAATGGCTCCAAACATCTGCTGGTTGGCACATCCATCCATTTCTAAATTTTCAAGAATGCCATCTACAAGTACCGCAACACGCTTCCTGGGCAGTAAACCATTGATAATGATCTCCGAATAGTGCTTATCTTTCTTGAAAAAATTCAAAAATCTCTGCCAAAGACTTTCTTGTTTTTCACGCTCTTTTGTAGCTTCTTTCAACTCTGTAACATTTATTTTTACAGGTTTTTGCTTTGGTTTTTCAATAAACTGAATCCCATCTGTTTGCTTTCTTTTCTTAAATTCTACCATTTTAGTAACTTTCTATTTACCCTCTTAGTTATTCAGCAAGCCGAAAACGATACACGCTTTGCACCAACCCTTGGCTAAAAAAGCATACAAACATAAAAGATCCTCCATAACTCAAGAAAGGTAAAGGTAATCCTGTAATTGGCATGATGCCTAAAGTCATCCCTATGTTTACCCAAATGTGTGTAACCATCATTAAAGCAACGCCCACACAAAGGTAACAGCCGAAACGATCTCGAGCCATCGTTGCAATACGGAAAGTATTAAAGATTAAAATACCATACAATACAAGCACAAAATAAGATCCAAATAAACCGGTTTCTTCGGCAAGAACTGCAAAAATAAAGTCGTCCAACGAAGCAGCTTTGGGTAAATAGCCTAATTTCGCTTGCGTATTCTTTGTCCATCCCTTTCCCAGCAACCCTCCTGAACCAATCGCAATAAGCGATTGCTTCAAATGCCATCCTATATGAATACCTTGCGGATCAACACTGCGTGGAACCGCAAAGGCCAAAATACGGTTGCGTTGGTAATCTTTCAGTGGCAAAAAGGGAGCAAATACCGAAGGTTCACCCTTTTGTTTTAAAAAATAGGCCCGCGTGTCCAGCCCTATAATTCCCAAAATAAGGCAAAAAATTAAAAAAACGGTTATAAAAAATCTAATCGATAAACATGAAATAAACAAAATTCCAAAAATAATGGCAGGTAACACCATGGCTGAACCCAAGTCGGGTTGTAAAAAGATGAGAAAAAAAGACAACCCAACTATACAAAAAATTTTTATCAAAACATAAACTGAGTCTTTAAAGGTCGATAATTGTGTTCTTGTTAAAATGCTAGCCACCATCAACAATGTTGCAATTTTACTAAAATCGGAAGGTTGTATGGTAATGAACCCTAAATTTAGCCAACGACGACTGCCTCCCAATATTCTTCCCAAAGGCGTCCATAAAAGTAAAAGAAGTAGGATGGACAACCAATAGAACCAATGAGCATTCTGGAAAAAAATCTTATAGTGATACCGCGAAACAATTCCATATAAGCAAAAACCTAGACTGAGCCAAACAACCTGCATTTTCCATTTCAAGTGGATCATACCGCTTTCTTTTTGTATGGAATACATAAATGCAATTCCTAGACCACTAATAATGAATAACAACACGGGATTCAGCCACTCCATGGGAGCTCGTTTTTGGCCTAAAACATCCAACTTTTTCCAAAAGTAAGAAAAAATATCCGAAAGTTTTTGCAACTTACCCTCCCTAAAAATCACCTACCGAACATTGACGGTTGGCTAATAATGCGTGCTTGAGTTGCTTTGTAAGTTGAATACGAACGTCGCCTAAAAAATTTTTATCCGACAAAAAACCATTGTTTGTCTCATAAAAAATCCAACAAGCGTGCTCAATTAAACGGAAACGTTTTTCCAAGCATTTTTCCAGAATCGCTTGTATCAAATGATCACAACATATGATATCTGTAAGCTGATCTTTACTACAAGCTTCAAAAATGGAACGTAAAAAAGTTTCCGTTTCTAACAACACAGTTTTTACTGTAAATATTTGGGAAAATTATAAAAGCTTTTTTTACATATTTAATAATTTATTAAAAAATAAAAAATTTCATATTATTTTTATAGATGTGAATAAATTGGCACAATCTATGATAACCAAGAGAAACACTAAAAATTTTTATATCTTTTAAATGTTAATAAGTGGGAATTATTTCTATCTATTTTTGTGAATAATCTAATTTAAACAAAGTTTTTGATACACAATAAACAGGTTATTGAACATTTATACACAACTTGTTCACAAATAGGAAGGAGGTTATAACTTTCCGTTTATTGAAAAATTTTCCTGTAAATTTAGTCTTTTTTAGCTTAATGTTATAAGGGCTTGATTTTTTTGAAGATATCAGAAATATAGAAGCATCCAGGCTTCAGTATAGACTAAGTTGGTAGATGATGTTCAACAATTAAAAGTATAAGTACCGTATGAATTGGAACGAACCCTTATTTTTCTAATAAATGGATGCTATTAGAATGTTTTTCACATTTTTTATTTGACCTTTCAGGTGTAATAGGGCTGAATGCTTTGTGTTTGGTTGCCGAGGTAGCTCAGCTGGTAGAGCAACGCATTCGTAATGCGTGGGTCGTGAGTTCGAATCTCATCCTCGGCTCCATCGAATAAGTCGTTAACGAGGTATCTATGTCACAACATTCAAGTTTTAAAAAAGGTGCAGGTAGCGCAAAAGCTAGTCAAACAGTATTGAAGCGTTTCGAACGTATTGACCTGTTGAAAAAGCGCGGTCAATGGAAAGAAGGCCAAAGCGTTCTAGGTTTGATCAAGACAAAACCCGATTTGTAATCATGGCTGCAGCTACAGATATTCGTAAGAGTAATGTTATCTTGTATCAAAATGTTCCGCACATAGCCATTGATGTAGAGCATCGTACGCAGGGTCGGCAGTCAGGTTTTGTTCAAGTCACATTGCGTAACCTTGTTTCTGGTGTTTCTACAAAAACGAAGTTCCATTCCAATGATACGGTCACATTTTGTTATGTAGAGTCGAAGTCTTTAGAGTTTTCTTATGCCGATGAGATGGGTTTTCATTTTTTGAATACCGAAACGTATGAAGACGAAGTTATTTCGGCTGATTTGTTGAAAGACCAGAAAGATTATTTAATTGCTGGAGCCGCTTATTCGGTTTTGTTTGTAGAAAACAAACCTGTTCAAGTTCAACTGCCGCCTTCCATTGCTATGAAGGTTGTAGAAGCTTCTGAAGGTTTGCGTGGCGATACAGCTAGCAGTGCGCAGAAACCGGTTGTAACGGAGAGCGGTTTGCGTGTACAGGTACCTCTGTTCATTAAGGCGGGTGACATTATCCGTGTCAATACGACAGACGGTTCTTATTTAGGTCGTGCCTAGTTCCAAAAATTCTTCTGAAAAAAAGGGTGAAAAAGCAAAGGCAATTTATACGTTGCCTTTGGATGTTCACCAAATAGATACGTTAGCGGAGTGGTGTGAAAGCCATGGTTGGACCTATTATGAGGTGAATTATGCTCAGTATGCTTACCGTACAGAAGATATAAATTTAGTTGCTTACAAAAGTGGTAAGGTTGTTATTCAGGGCAAGAAAACACAAGCATTCGTTAAATACGTCCTTGAGCCTGAAATTACGCACGAATTTAAGCTAGGCCTTGAGCGTTTCGATCATCCAGAGTGGTTTATTGCGCACGCAGGTATGGATGAAAGCGGCAAGGGAGATTTGTTTGGTCCACTGGTAACAGCTTGTGTCATTGCAGGGGATGCCGCAGTTGATTTTTGGCTTAAGAATGGTTTGAAAGAGAGTAAGCAAATTGCCAATGACGCGCGTTTGTTTCAAATGGAGGCCTTGGTAAAAAAGCCTGCAGGCGTTGTTATTGAAGTGGCTTGTATGAGCATGGAAAAGTACAATCAGTTGTACCCGCAGTTTGGTAATTTAAACAATTTATTGGCCTGGCTTCATGCAAAGGCTTTAGAAAACGCCTTGAAGCAGCGGTTTGTGCCCACAGGTGTTTTGGATCAGTTTACAAAACAAAAGTTGGTGCAAAAGTATTTGCATGTAGAAGGTTTTTCGCTTGATCAGCATGTACATGCAGAAGAGGATCCGGTTGTAGCAGCCGCATCTATTGTAGCCCGAGCAGAATATGTGCGCCGTTTGAACCAATTAAGCGAGAAAGCGGATATAAAGCTTCCTAAAGGTTCTGGCGTGCAGGCAAAAGATACGCTGAGATCTTTTATCGCAAAGTACGGTTACGATACGTTGAATTCTTTTGTGAAGATGCATTTTAAAACCGTTCTTGAAGTTTAATGTAGCAAACCATTTTGAGAACATTCGAATAGTGCTTTGCGATTCGAAAAGATTTTCTTCTTAAATCAAAATTTATCTAAGTAGTGACCTATACGGAGAAAATGTAATTGGCTTTTATTGTAAAAATTCTTAAAATTTGAGCCCTTAGACGCTTTTTCGTTTTAAGAGAAACGAGCCACCGCCGTCATGTTGAACGATCCAGGGAAGGCTTACTTGCGAGGCAATAAGAGAAAAAGTAGGATGCTTTTTTAGAAAGCGATTGATGACGCCTTCGTTTTCATCAGGATCAATAGAGCAGGTGCTATAAACGAGGTGTCCATTGGGTTTTACGAAACAACTAGCTTGCTCCAAGAGTTTGCTTTGTAAAGCTGGAAGTTTTTGAAAGTCTGCCGGCGTGAGTCGCTTTAAAACATCGGGTTTGCGACGAATAACGCCCGTATTGGAACAGGGAACATCGATGATGACACCATCATAGATTGCTGGCAGGTTGTTGAGTTGCAAAACTTCGGCC
Source organism: uncultured Opitutales bacterium (assembly GCA_944389435.1). Taxonomy (GTDB): domain Bacteria; phylum Verrucomicrobiota; class Verrucomicrobiia; order Opitutales; family UBA9783; genus UBA1183. The sequence goes on along the minus strand of CALXMI010000028.1, from coordinate 7,402 downwards.
GACAAGGTTAGAACATCATGAGGCAATATGTGGATGTTTTTAAAGCCTTTTGTATTGGCTTGCAATCGCTTCATATGTTCAGGCAAGTCAACCGAGACAATGCATCCTGTATTTCCAATCAAGGAGATTATCTGCCGCGTTTTTCCTCCAGGGGCGGCGCAAAGGTCTAAAATAGACTGACCAGACGTAGGCTGAAGCATATCGACAGGAATGCGAGTCATTGGATCTTGCACGTAGACCTTGCCTTCATTAAGTAATTGTAAGATATTGCTCCAAGCCGTAGAATCTTTGAGTGTGTAAAAATGAGGCCATTGGGTAGGCTCTAAAAAAGGATAGTGTTTTTCGCTACGGATATAAATCGATGCAAAACCTTCATTCCATTGTAAAAATTGAAGCGTTTCCTCTTGTCCAAAAATCGATACATACCGTTCAATCAGCCACCGAGACGTACTGTATCGGATATCTAACGGCAGATTTGCTGCTTGTTCAAAAAATGACAAAACTTTTCTCAATACCGCATTAACGCATTTGCTTTCAGCCTTAGAAAACAAGGTCTTGGCTCGATCAACCCAACCGTTAACAAGTGGTGCAAATTGCGATTCGTTTAAATTGTGATCTAAATAACGTTGCCAAAGTTGACCTACCACAAGCTTGAAAAAAGCCCTAAGCAACGGCTTAGGCGTTTTTTTGAGATGTTTATCTATAAAATGGTCTAAAAAAACATTACATCGGACAACGTTCAGCAGATAAGAACGGCAGGTTGAGTAGTGTTTATGCGGAACCTTTATGCACTCTAAATAATCGCCTAGTTTCTTATCAGCGTTTTCAATTTCGACCAAAATAGGAAGCATTGACTGCCAAAGTTCTTGCTGTTTCTCTGTTTTTTTCTTCATGTTTTTCGATTTTTGTTCTAGAGGCTTGCTTTTTGTTTTGAAACCGCATAGCTTTGTTCATATAACCATGAATAAAGAAGCAATCGATCTAATTCTGGGACAGAATCCTCAATTAAAAGACAAACGTCAAGCTTTTGAAGCATTAAAACCAGGGACCTACTGTTGGCACCGTAGTTGGGGGGTGGGATGTATTCAAGAAGAAGACGAAGCCAATGGTCGTGTTGTTATTAAATTTGAATCACAAGACGAGCCACGATCCATGGATGTTGTTTTTTTTGTGCAAAAGCTGGAAGTCATTCCGGAAACCCACATATTGGTGGAAGCACGCAAGCATCCAGAGCTTATAAAAGATTTATGCAAACATAATCCATGTGAGCTGGCTGTGAGGGTTTTCAAAGGCATGCCAAATCATAGCGCAAGCGGATTAGAACTGGAAAACATCCTCAGTCACGTTTTGTCACAGACGCTTTCGGAAGCCCAATTCAAACACTGGTGGGGTTTGTTGCAAAAAGCCATGGTGAAAGATCCTCGCATTTGCACCCCAAAACGCAAGACAGATCCGTATCAGTTGCGCGAAGAGCCCGTTTTGTTAGAACAGGAGATTTTAGAGGATTTCTATTTAACGCGTCGGCCACTAGAGAAGATTGCTTTAGGTGCAAAACTCTATCAATTGGCAGATAGCATAGATGCTATTCGAAATGACCTACCGCAGGTTTTGGAAGAGTTAACACGTGCTATTCAAAGCGCAAAGCAACTTACACAAGCACAACGTTTGGAAGGGTGCTGGGTTCGTAACAATTTAGCTCGGTATTTGCACGAAAACGTTGAAGAGCTGATGCCAACCTCTCAGTCTATTATACGGGAAAGTGAAAATTTGTCAGCTTTGGCGGAAGACTTACCGCATACCTATTATCCTCGTTTTTTAGATTTGCTAACACGTACGTATACGGATCCAAACGAGTGGAAGCATATTATCTTAGGCTTGCTCAAGCATAGTAATTCACGACTTACGGCGGAATGCGTGAACTTTTTGATGGAGCGCGACTGTAGAGACTTGCTAAAAAATGCGCTTCATAAATGGTTGCAAGAACAAAGCTTGCGCAGCTCGGTCCTCATTTGGATCATAAGGCATAGAAATCACCCGAATTATAAGGATTTATTGTCTGGATTAATGGGCGTTCGTCTTCTAAATTGCATTTTTCAGGCCATTGATAGTGATGCATTGAATGTTGCGCCAGGACGTCGTATCGCCTTGGTAGAAGAAGTTAATAACGATGCTACCTTGATTGCGGACCTTCTCAAAGATACCTCTTTGGTTTTGGCAGGAGACTTGGCGCGTTCGTTGCTTATGAATCAAGGCTTTGATACCTTGAAGAAGCGTTCGTTAATGGCCCGCTTCATTCGTATTTTTCCAGAGCTTCAGCGTCTTATCGATACGAAAGATTCCAGCACAGAAGAGCGTTTACTTGTTTCTCAAGCTAGCTTGGATGCAGCCAAGCAAGAATATCTGTCGTTGATCAACGAAAAGATTCCTGCGAATAAGGCAGCGATTGCGGCAGCACGCGAACTGGGCGACTTGAGCGAAAATTCTGAATACAAGATGGCTAGACAAGATCAAAGCGTCCTATTGGCCCGCAAGTCTATGTTGGAAAAAGCATTGAATCATGCGCAAGTTATTAACTTTGGCGAGGTTTCTACTGAAAAGGTCAATGTAGGTACGAAAGTTACGCTGCAAGATGACAAGGGGAAGGATACCGTATACGTTATCTTAGGGGCCTGGGATGGCGATCCGAAGAAAAACATTTTGTCTTACCAAACGCCATTGGCGAAAGAGATGTTAGGTAAGACTGTGGGTGAATCTGTTCACGTACCCGATGGACAAACCTTGAAAATTGTGTCGATTAGCCGTTGGGACAAGTAGTGTGTTAGGCCAGGAGGCAAGCAATTGCGTATCCTCCGAATTTTTGTATTCGGAGGAGTTGGTTGAATTAAAGGGTGTATTGAAGCGTATTGTTTATACAAACCCCGAAAATGGCTATTCGATTTGTCAGTTAGATTTAGGTCGTCGACAAGGCTTGGTTACGCTTATAGGATATTTCCCTGGTGTCCAGTGTGGCGAAACCTTAAAAGTTCGTGGCCGTTGGACTGAACATGAAAAATTTGGGAAACAGTTGAAAGCTGAATCCTTTCAGTCAACGCTTCCTGTAGATATTCATGGTATTCGTCAGTATCTAAGTAGCGGCCTTGTTCATGGCATAGGCAAAGAATACGCCAACAAAATAGTTGAATTTTTTGGTACCGAAACCTTTAACGTCTTGAATGAAGCGTCTGCTCGCTTATTAGAGGTCCCAGGAATAGGGAAAAAGCGGGCCAAACAGATAAAAGAAGCATGGGATGAACAGCAAGCGGTTCGTGACACCATGATTTTTCTGCAAGCTTATGGGATTTCCAATACACAATGCTTACGGTTGTATCAATACTATGGACAGGATACGAAGAAGGTTATTACCCAGAATCCTTACGTTATTGTAAAAACGATAGAAGGGATTGGATTCAAGTCGGCCGATAAGATTGCTTTGAACCTAGGGCTTACGGTAGATAGTGAATTTCGCATAGATGCAGCCCTGGAGTATGTTTTGTCGGAAGCAGAAGCGGATGGCAATACGGGCGCTCGCCAAGAGAATCTTGTTCAGAAAACGGCGGAACTTTTAGATATTGCGGCACCCTTAATTGCGACGCGGTTGCAGAAGTTATTAGAAGATAACGTTTTATCCGAATACCCTGCGTCTCGATTAATTCAGCGTTCGCGTATGTCCATCCATGAAGCCTGTGTTGCAAAACATATACAGCGGTTGTTCAATACACCCTCATGTTTGCCTTCAATTCAGGCCGATCAAGCACTCGCGTGGGCCGAGCAGAAGTTGGGGATCCGTTGGTCCGAAACTCAGAAAAAGGCCCTAAAAGCCATTTTGCAGTCTAAGTTATCTGTCCTGACGGGTGGGCCTGGAACAGGTAAAACAACGCTATTGAAGGCCTTGGTGGGTGTTTTGCAGGCGAAGCATATCCGTTTGTGTTTAGCGGCTCCTACAGGTCGAGCGGCCCAGCGAATGGGGGAAGCGACTGGCGTTAAGGCAAGAACGGTGCATCGTACCCTTAAGTTTGAACCCTCAATAGGCAGGTTTACGTACGATGACGCGAATCCGCTGCCGATTGATTTTTTAATTTTAGATGAGTCCAGTATGCTGGACGTTCCGTTGACGCATGCGCTATTGCGAGCGATTCCGGATAAGGCCCATGTTTTGCTGGTAGGCGATATTTATCAATTGCCATCGGTTGGTCCCGGCAATGTTTTAAATGATTTCATCAACAGTCCTTATTTTCACGTAGAGTCTTTGAACGAAATTTTCAGGCAGGGGCAGAAGAGCTCCATTGTCTCGACGGCTCATAATATTCTACAAGGTAAACGCACGTTGGAGAGTCCTGTTGTTTTGCCACATGGATCGATCAATTGGACGGAAGATTTTCATTTTATTGGCATCGAAAATCCAGACCAATGCTTAGACGTGTTAAAGTTTTTTTGCTGGGATCGCCTTCCGAAGCAGTATGGCGTGGATCCCATCCGCGACATTCAAATTTTGGCGCCGATGCACCGCGGTGGTATGGGTATCGAGCAAATAAACTTGGCCTTTCAGGAACAAATGGGGCTTCAGCGTCGAAAAGTTGAAGTGGGCTCACAGGCTTTTTTTATTGGAGATAAAGTTATTCAGTTAAAAAATAACTACGATAAGAATATTTTCAACGGTGACTTGGGGATTATTCAAGGGGTTGACGGAGAAAACAATGAGCTGATTGTTAATTTTAACGATGAGGAGCATGTATTGGAACGACGGGATTGCTTAGATTTGAAGTTGGCCTACGCGATTAGCATTCATAAATCCCAAGGTAGCGAATTTCCTATTGTGCTCATTCCGTTGTTTACTCAACATTTTGTGATGTTGAAACGTAATTTGTTGTATACGGCCATTACTCGAGGACGCAAAAAAGTCTTTATCTTTGGTGATCCGCGCGCCTACTCCATTGCCGTTCGGACACTAGATAGCACCATTCGACAAACCACTTTGAAAGAGCGTTTGCTGCACCTTTTTAAAGAGCAGGGAGACGTTTTGCAAGAGCCTACCCGCTTATAAATTTTCAGATCCTTTGTCCTTAAACATGGCATAGGAAATGCTGCGTAAAGAGGCGTGAGTTCAAATGTTGCAATAGTTTCCGAAGGCGCCACTTATACCTATCCGATTCCAAAAATAGGAACAGAAACGCTAGGCGATCCAAGCCTTTCTATTGCTATTGATACCGGAATAAAGGAGGCTTATGAGAAACTTTTCGGTGAACATGGTGAGTACACGAAGCGTCAGACGATTTTAAACGATCGGTTTTGGAATGTTTTGGCATTATTGGGAACAAAAAGCGGGAATACAATAACAATAGGGGACAAGCAATTTGAAACAGATGCATCCATTGAGCTTGAAGACTTGTTTGACGCTATTTTTAATGCAACCGATGGTGCTTTAGTTGATAAGGAGATTGCCAAAGAAGGCCTAAAGGCTTATAAATTTTACCTTAGAGAAGCTATTTCTTTATTGAATAATTTTCGAGATTGCATAAGCAAGGCAAATACGTTCTTATCCACATTAACAACATCCCTTTCGTCCGATGAAGCACACGCGATTGTGGTAAACTTGTCAATTGAAGATGAATATGCGCAAAGTTTGCTGAAAAAGTTGACCGAATATGTGACGATAATCCAAGTTGACGCTACCAAAAAAGTTTATAGTGAGGGATATACAACACCAAAGGAACAAAAATCAACCTATCAAGAGGGAACAACGGCCTACAAAAATCTTTCAGAAGGGTTTTCCTCATGGGTTTCCGAAGACTTACAGAATGTAAAAACCCCAACCTATTCTTCAACAAAGATCTTTGAATACGTTTACGTGAAGGGAGATGTCGATACATCAGGATGTGAGTCTGCCGCAGATATTTCGTCAGATTACTATGCTGATATTTACGATAGTTCGGCCAAATTGGCTTTTTTCGAAAAAGAAACAAAAAGTAGCCACTCGACTCACATAATGGAGTTGTTTGACGAACTAACACTTTTGGAAAAGTTGGAATATATTGTAAGATATTATAACGCAGCTGAAAAACATTATGTTTATCCTAGCGATGATCCTAAAACGTTCGGGTATCCATGCGTGGAGCCGGACAAAATTTACAAAACTAAGACTCCCGAAGCCACCTTTCGTGGGCCTGAAGGGGATGTGGAAGAAATTGGGCAGCTGGAATTGTTTTATATAGGATACTTGATAGACCGAGATGGTTGTGTTAACGCCTTGGCTTCTTTGATGGAAGTAAAAGCAGCGGCGATTCGTCAACAAATTACCTTACTGTCTTATCGTGTCAAGGCCCTCAAATTTTGCCTGAACCTTATCAACAGAGGGCTTGAAAAATTAAATGAATCGCAATCGCAGACAGCAAAAGAAAGCGGAGATTATAGAGGAATTCCTTACCATACATACCTAATTATGCGGTACGTATGCGCCAATGTTACACGCACGTTGTATTTTCCAAAGAAGACGGATGGTACCCCCGTTTTACTAGATGACAAAGGTGAGGCTGTTCCCTTTTTGGTTTTTCAGTACCAAGATGCCAATGGTACGAATCTTGAAACATGTGATTTCGGCGATGACACGGGCTATCATGCTTCCAAAAATGGCATTTATATTCTTGTTCCCGCAACTGATGATGGTGTTGAAACCTTTGCGACCCTAAATTCCTTGATCGATTGGGCAGATGAAAGTGGAGTAGTGAAAGGAAAAGAACGAGCAGGTGCGGATTGTATGTTCAAGAGTCTTGTCATTAATCAAACAATCTCGGGAGGTATAAATAATGGCCCGTACAACATTCACATTCCCGAAGAAGAAACAAACGGTTACACCATTGCCCAAGATGGCGTTTGGTTTTTACAGCTTTCTGATGATGATAGCGAGAGGGAGCTTTTGCCGAAAGAGTTGGGAACAGCACGCGTAAATGCGGCTTCTTTGCTTGAAGATCAACAAGATGGTATGGCCTGGCATAACCCGAAAATGTCCGACGACTCAGATAAGGCAAAAATAAAAGTAGCTTGGCCTAGCTTTATAGAAAGATGGCAAAAAACGTTTGATCAGGCAATCGACAATACAAATTCGAAATTAAAAGAGGTCAATCAAACAATCAATTCTTTACGTCGTAAAATAAATACGATGGATACAAGTGCTTCAACGTTTAGAAGTAAGATTTACAACATTTATACTAAAATTGTAAACAATATAGAATAAAAAAATGTCAGCTACAACGATAACAAAAAATATACTTATAGAAATAAAAAAAGTCTTAGGGTCTGTTGCAAACGATTTAACGGAAGAGACAGTAGATCTTGGCTTAAAAGTCGGACAACAAGTGGCTACAGAGAA
>CALXMI010000027.1 GCA_944389435.1 uncultured Opitutales bacterium | reverse complement strand
ATTTATTCCACCGAATGAAGCTAAACGTACAGCCCAATCATTGATAGACGTAATGGATCCCCAGTTGTGTTCATCTTCATCTTGTGTCATAAAAGCATACGACAGTGCGATTTGCCTTAAGTTGTTTGCATCTTCCGACATGCGTGCTTTAAAAATGACTTCATTACCAATAGGGAACAAGAATCCCATAAAAATTCCGATGACCGTTATGACTGAAAGAAATTCAATCAATGTAAAGCCGTCAGTACGCGACTTTAATTTTTTAAAATTTCGTCCCATGATAATTTCGTGAACCGCTTTACTTGGATAAAAAACCTCCAAGCAATGATAAAGAGCCCCAAGGTGGCTGGTAAGGCAATGATAATGAAACTCCACCATGTTAAAAGACCAAGTTCATGGTTGAATTCAATGCTGCCAGCGGGGTGCACGACCAAGTAACGAACCAGAATATAATTGAGCAATGCGCTTATAAAAAATAACCCTGCTAGTGCCCATTCGTATCCTAAAATATGTTTCCGCAGCCGACAGGTAGCATGATTCTGCTTTAAAGCTTCATGAATCGTATCCACATTACAAAATTGTTCGTTGAGGAATAGCTTAATTAGAAAAGGCGGCTTTTTGAGCAATCTAAAAAATACCAACACACATCCGATGGTGAACGGTAGCAACATTTCGTTAATAGCTAGCCATTGATTGGATCCTTCGAACAGTCCAACGCTACCTTTGACGGTAATGCTGACCAGTCCCAAAAAAGCAATCCAGTTGAAGTGGTCTTCGCGTATCCACTCCAAAAGACCGTAAGATAACGGACAGGCAATTGCGATTGCGAGCGAAACCTTGGCAGACAACGGCAACCATACGTGGCCTTTGACCAGCAGTAAAGTTGGCAAGCAAAGATTAAAGAATAATTCCCACAAAAGTTTTTTTTCGTTTGTGTTTTTTGAGGCAGATGTTTGTTTTTCGCTTGTCATTGTTTAGTCTATCCTATATGTAATAATCTTTCGTGCCCATGGTCAAGGTGTTTTTATGTGATTCCGCAGAAGCCTGTAAACGACGGTTAGTGTCTTGTGTGGAAGCGGACGGCACTACCGATGCGGTAGATCAGGTTGTTTATTGCGATATTTTGGTCCCTAATGATAATGTTAAGGCCTACGTTTTACGTTTTTATCCATGCCTGAATGATAAGAACGTAGAAACGCCGACGTCTTTATTAAAAAAACATAATTTGACGCCATTGCCGAGGTCGGTTGCAAGCCTGTGGAATGTTGACAGTGAACTTGATCCTGTTTGTCTGAATGAAAAGAAGTTGCTGGAAGCAGAAAATATCCAAGCTTGGAATGTATTAGCAAACGTGCGTACGTTTTTTTCGGTAAAGCCAGAAGAATTGAAGGGGATCGCAAAGAGACTTGTTGTTTTTGGTTTTTTTGAGGCATCTGTTTGTCGGCAAATTTTAAATAGAATTGCACCTGCTTATGAGGAATGTTTTGTTATAAAAATGGCGCCAACAGCTCCGTTGAAATCACCAGCCGATAGTTCGATAACCACCGTACCTTTTGCCAATACGAGTCTCCAATATTTATGGCTAGAGCGGCAACTTAGGAAGCAACCATCAACAGTCATTTCATTGCAGAACACCTTACCTTCGTTTTTAACCCGAAAGTCTTTTGACTTTGTAGGGTCGGCTTGGCTCGATTGGCAAGCATACGCTACGGTCGGCTATTTTTGCATTTACCTTGAAGCGCTAGGGCAGAGAGATACCTCGAAATTTTTGGAGGATTTGCGTAAAGCGCAAGAAGCCTGTCTTAGCGAGGATTTTTTGAAAGTGCGCCAAAAATTACTGGAGACAGGAAAGTCATGGATTGAGCCCTTCCAGTGTCTGTTAGGAGAACAACCGCTGCCGATAGGGCAATGGTTACAGCTTGTTAAGGTACAAAACCCGCCATTTGAAATGCCTCCACTTGATCTCGTTATTTACACTTGTCCCATTTTATACAAAAGGCTTGCGTTCTTCTCATTTTTAAGGCGCTATTTAACAGAAGGATCTGAAAAACCTTTCCTAACGTTTGATCAAGCGGTGTATTTCCCATGGAACGGCCATCTGTTGATTTTAGATGGATTTCAGACAACTCCCGAGCAGGATCGTCGCGTTCTAGACTGGTTATCTCGTATGTCAACAACTTGCAACATAACTCTTTGTTGTCCTTTACAGGATGTAAAAAATAACCGTTTGGTACCGCTTTTGCCGATATTACCTCAAGCGCAACCGTTGCAGATAACTTCGACGTTGTCCGAAAAAACATCACTTCAGTTGCCTCCCAAAAGGCTTCATTTTGCCTGTAAAACGTGGGAGCGGTTTTACATATGTCCGCGAAGAACTTGGCTTATTAACGTGCTTAAAACACAGCCACAAGCGTTAAATAACAGCTTTTTTAAGGCTAAAATCCTAGGGGAATGGGTCCATGGAAATTTGCAATTTAAGAAGAAGCCAGCTACGTTGTTGTTTTGGAAAGAGAAGATCGTCGAAACGTCTTCGCAACGTTGGAAAGAATTGCAGACCTGTCATAACGAAATACCTTATTTCCTTGAACAATGGCATTTGTCGGCTCAGCAAATGAGTCTGCAAATGGCTCAAGCCTGTGAGACTTTTCTTAATTCTGAGTGGGAACTTTACAGCGAATGGCCGCTCCCTGAAACGGCACCGATTCAAGGACGTATCGATTTGTTGGCGGTTCATCCTACAACACGAGAAGCGGTTATTGTCGATTATAAGACAGCTAAAAATTACGATTTTAAGTTGACGAATATCAAAAGAGGGCAGGGGCTTCAATTATTACTCTACGGACAGCAAATACAGACCATTTTTCAAAAAATCACGCTCATGGTGATTTTGCCAGATGGTTCAAGGGGCTCGTTGGATCTTTCGGTCGCTCTCGAGCAAGCGGTTGATGTTCAGGCCTGGATGCAGACGATCCAGACTACCGGTACCTACGAGCCTTTGCCAAAAGAATCTCTCGAAACCTTACCCTTATGTTATTGCGACAAAGAAGCTTAATGCCATTTTGTGGTGGAGGAAATCCACTCAAATGTGGAGCTTGTTGCGAACCGTTTGTGACCGTTCCTTAGCACTTTAGACCTTAGTAAAGAGCTCAGAAATGATTAGGAAGCTGATCCATAAAGATTTTGAAAGCTTTTGAGCTGCCTGCAGACTTTTTTAGGTGGTGTCCACGCGTGAAAAAACAACCTCGCTAGAAAAACTGAGCATTTTTTCTTGAACGAATACGCTTTTTGCTTTTTTCTTATGTATGTGGAGAGATGACAGAGTGGACGAATGTGCCTGACTCGAAATCAGGTGTGGGGGCAACTCCACCGAGGGTTCGAATCCCCCTCTCTCCGCCAGAATGGCGATGACGTGAATATTTTGGGTGTTCTTGTCTTAGGTTGACTGTTTCCATCGATGCTGTTTTTTGTAATAGAGGTTTAAATTTTTTTACTAGTGAGGCTTCTAGTGTTTTTATACTTGAGGGAACGGCTTCGGTTTTTGTTTGAATCAATAGTGCCTACGAGGTTGATCGTAAGTTGCTATAATCAGTCAACAACAGGTTGGTTTAAGATATATTACAGGGTTGTTGAATGAAACGATCAATGCTTGATTCCGTTTTGTGCCTGCTCTATGCGTTTAATTTTCTGTCTCAAAAAACAAAAACACTGTCCGGTCTAAGGACAGCGCTATTTTTAGATAATATTAAGCTGGCCTAAAACTTTTTAAACAAAAGTGCTCCGTTCTGTCCACCGAAGCCAAGATTGTTGGAGATGGCGACTTTTACGTCCCGCTGAACAGCCTTGTTGGGTGTATAGTTCAAATCACACTCTGGATCTGGATTTTCGTAGTTGATGGTGGGCGGAATCCAACCTGTTGTAATAGTTTTTACAACCGCGATTGCCTCGACAGCACCTGCAGCGCCCAATAAATGTCCAAGCATGGACTTTATCGAGCTAACGTTCATGTTGTAAGCATGATCACCGAAAACTTGCTTGATTGCGGTTGTTTCCAAAAGGTCATTGTAATGTGTGGATGTACCATGCGCATTAATGTAATCCACATCGGAAGCCGCTATGCCTGCATTTTTAAGCACGTTGCGGTAACAGGCGATCATCGAACGGCCTGACGGTTCAGGACGTGTTACATGAAAAGCGTCACAAGTTGCCGAATAGCTGCAAAGCTCACAGTAAATTTTTGCTCCTCGCTTTTGTGCATGCTCTAAGGTTTCCAAAACCAACACACCCGAGCCTTCTCCCATAATGAAACCATCACGTAAGGCATCAAACGGACGACTTGCCTTTTCAGGACAATCATTGAAATGTGTGCTCATGGCTTTCATGGAACAAAACCCTGAGAATGCCAAGGTTTGAATGGCGGCCTCGCTACCTCCGGCCAACATAACATCAGCTTGACCTAAGCGTAGGAGGTTGAAAGCTTCTCCGATGGCATGTGCGCCTGATGCGCAAGCACTTACGACGCCGAAATTAGGGCCACGTAGCCCCAATTCTATGGCGACCGTTCCAGAGGCAATATTGCAAATAGTGGAAGGAATCATGAACGGCGACACACGACGCGGTCCCTTCGAAAACAATACAAAGGACTGATCTTGTATGTGCGTCATGCCTCCAATGCCAGTACCAATGACGGCACCACAGCGTTCAGAATCTTCGTTGTCAAGAACTAAACGAGCATCCTCCGTTGCCATTTTGGATGCGGCAACCGCATAATGGACGTAAGGATCGGTACGACTTGCTTCTTTTGCATCCATGAATTTGCTTGGATCGAAATCCACAATTTCCGACGCAATCTTTGTCGGCAAGTCAGAAACATCAAAGCGTGTAACGGAACGAATACCAGATTTTCCTGCCAACAAAGCTGACCAGTAATCTTCTACGTTATGCCCAAGAGCATTAACGGTACCAAGCCCCGTTACAACAACGCGCTTTAAACTTGAGGTTTCCATTTAAATAGTTTATTTGTTTTCAGCTTTGCCGGAAACATACTTGATGACTTCGCCGACAGTATTTAACTTTTCGGCGTCTGCCTCTGGAATTTCTCCGTTGATGAGATCCTTAAATTCTTCTTCCAAATTCATAACAAGCTGAACTTGGTCCAACGAATCTGCCCCTAAATCATCACGAAAAGAAGCTTCATTGGTCACTTGTTCAGTTTTTACATTCAGTGTTTCAACAACAACACGCTTAATTCTTTGTTCAATTGTTTCTGTCATAATTTTTTATAAAGAACAAACAATAGGCTAAATACTTTTTTTTCAAAAGCAAGTGTAAAAATTCCTGTTTTGCAGATTACCCCTTCAAACAGGCTTTTGATAAATCATTTTGACAAGATCATTGTGAGCTGAGATAGGTTTATATCCTGCCTTCAAAAAAACTTTATAGGAGGCTATATTTTCGCTTTTTACATAAGCATAAATCGTGTTAAGATTAGATTTTTTAGAGCATTCTTTAATGATGTCGGCTGCCAAACCTTGGCCTCTATATTTTTTGGTTATGCTGATTGAAATAATATTTTCATCTTTTCCATTAAACCTTACTTGTGCAACAAAATCTTTGAAGTCGTTTTCGACAATATAAAAAAGGTTGCCTGCTATCGCTTTTTTAAACCAAGCTTGGTGAGTTTCCCAAAGAATCGGTTCTTTATGAATTGAATTTTCCCTAACAACAACGTCATTAGACAGTTCAAAAACTGCCTTTATGTCTTCTAAGGTCGCGGGTCTGATATTCAAGTTTTCATGCATTTTATATCTTCGATAAAATCATTAATGTTGTTCTTAGAGCATTTTTCGGTTTCAAGGGTAACAAGGGCATCTGTCGGTAGCATGGCCTTAATTTTTGTCAAATTAAACATCCCTGTGCCTAGATGCAGATGCGAATCGAAGGGTGACAGTAGGTCATCCTTGTCGGCAAGATGAAACATTTGTGGATTAAACTGCAACAACGCTTGCATGTAAGTGTAGATGTCTTGATGGGTGGAGTTTGCGGCACAAGCGGCATGGCAAAAGTCCAAGCAAAAGCCGCATTGGGTCACATGCTGTACGTAAGTTATTTCGGAAATACTCGCCCCACGGCACTGTCGAAAGTTGAGAGGAGAGGGCAAAGGGATTTGAGGTTTGTTTTCTAGCAAGGCTCTTGGTTCCTGAAAGCTTGCCAATTGTTTTGCAGTTTCCTCGATACTTCCGTCCATGCCTCCATGAAAAATAATATATGGGGATTTGAGTGTATCTGCGAAAGTTTTTACCTGCGTATATATATTATAATTTGAGGACAGTTTTTGCTTGTCAGCCAAATTGAATCCGTGAGCGGAATGTGGGCAGTGGATAATAAATGGAATGCCATGTACGTTTTTAAGCCTTGCCCATTTGTCAAGCGTGTCTAAGGAGCCGGGAATGATATAAAGTTCAATGTAATAAAACAGGTGATCTTGGTAAAGCCTTGTAGCCTCATCGTAATAACTTCCTATGTTGGTTGACCAAAGCTTTAATCCTAACTTATGCATACGACTTCCTAAAGTGGGTGACACGATTGTTCCTAAACGGTAAACAATTCTACGCGGATCTCGCTAAAAAGTAAAGCACAGGATGATGGATGGACGCGAAATAAGGTCGTTTGCAAGCCTTTAGATGTTTTGTGCCTAAAACTTTTTTAGAAAAAGGTTGCGTGTTTGTGTTTTTTAT
>CALXMI010000026.1 GCA_944389435.1 uncultured Opitutales bacterium | reverse complement strand
CACCGTCCAACACCTGGAGCGGGACCTTGCAAAATTACCCATCGGTGAGGCTAGGCTTGGTGCATTAGCTGCCCAAGAGGGTAAGGTCGTTGAGAAAACTGCCTCAATCGTTACCGTGGCAAAGCCCGCTGCCGCTGCAGCTTCGAAGATTACCGTACAGGACGTCCGAGCTAGTTCTGTCGCGTTCGAGCAGAAGATTCGGCAGAGGGGGGTGCCGGCAGGGGATGTGTGTACTTTGACACCTTATGGTGGTCCTGGAGGAGGGCATCATATTCATATGAAAAGTGCCTATAAATCAGAGCCGAGGTATAATCCCAACCAGGCATTGTGCTTAAGCAACGAAGAAATGCAAAGATTAGGAATTCGGCATCAAGATGTTACAAATGCCCAAAGAACCATGATGATTGAGTTAAGAAAATTAGGAGGAATTTTAACAAGAGAAATACATAATGAAATTCAAGTAAAGGCATTACAAGCGGGTGGTGCTAGTGAGCAAATGGCGCGAAACATCGTTGCACGTTCGCAATGGGATTTAAGAGCAAAAGGGGTTAGACATCCAACCGACATGCCGTACGCACCAAAAGGAGATGGCTTATGAAGATAGAAAATGATTTTAGTAAAAATATTTTAATAAAAACGAGAGATCGTATAATAGATAACTGCTTTGAGATTTTAAAAGGGCAAGACAAAAGTATTTCAGGCAAACTGTTACACGAAAAGCTTTCAACCTTGTCTTGTGAACAAATTGACGATTTAAGGGTATTTATCGTAAAAATTGTAGATATGACGCTACACGAACTCATGTATAATTTTGATGAGAGTAAAGTTTTTAAAATAGTTTCAGATTATGAAGATGAGACGACAGATGTAAAATCTCTAAACGATGAATGGTTGGTTGGTCTGTTTTTAGACGCAATTGATTTATTTAGTAAATACAATAATTCGTATAATATTGTAACGAATGGTTGCAATGTGGAAAAATAATAAATCTTCACCATCTGCTCCTTTGACCATAAATCAACGAAAAGGATTCCCTACTTTAATGGAGAAAGGAGGTGTTGTTGTTGGTCAGGGGAAGGGGGTGTTTCCTAAAGGAAAAGAAATACCTGAAGGGACTAATGTAGAAATTGTAAGGCCTAAAAAATAGGGAGAGAAGAATTCTATGAAAATCGATAAAACGCATGAAGTAGATAAAACGTATATGTATGAAAATTCTTCGAGGTGTCTTTGGTTGGATATGTATGAATTACCTTGGGAGGATTCGGAAGATCACTTATTAAAGCTGCAAGAAAAGATTAACACGTACGTTTATTACATAGAATCTAAGGCTTACCAAAAACGTTATCCTGCACCCGAATTTAATTTTGACATTTTTGTCATTGTGATTTGTTTTTTTTACAAACCTACTACTGAGGTTGTTGACCTTTTGGCGCAAGTTAGTGGATTTTTAAGAGAAAAAAACAAAGATGATAAAAGCAAAAGGATAATGGTTTTGTCAGATTTAACCACAATGGATTAAAATAAAAGTTATTCTATGACTACTATTTGTAAAACAAATGAAATAGACAGAATGTATCTTTATGATAAATTTTCGAAGTGTCTTTGGCTTGATATATATGATAAATTTTCTTGGAACGACACAAAAAAACATTTGTCAACATTGCAAGAAAAAATTAATACATACATTTGTTACATAGAAACGGGTGGGTACTGGGATCGTTATCCTGCGCCCGAATTTAATTTTGATATTTTTATTATTACAATAGTTTTTTCATATGTTCCGACAGAAGAATATGTTAATTTTTTGACACATGTTGGTAAAAATATAAGAATTAGAAACAAAAGTGATAAAAGCAAAACGATAATGTTTTTAGCAGACCTACAAGAGGTTTATTAAAAAGCAATGAAAGTATGAGTGTTTTTAAAGTTGACGTTATTGATGAGGCATATGTTGCGCAAAAAAATTTTTTGAATTTATTGATTTTCGATCATTTAGGTTGGGAAAATGCACGGAAACATGCACGCGTACTGTTCGAAAAAATCAAGTCCTACATTTATTTTATTGAAAGCGAACAATATTTAGAACATACGAAAGGATTTGATGTAGAGACGATAATAGTAAGGTGTGTGTTTCGGGAAAAGCCAAATGAATTGGGAATAAAGTTTTTGGCATCTATAAATAGATTTTTTGAGAAAATTCATGTGAAGAGAGGAATAAAAGTTTTGTTTTTGTTGGATTTTTCTTCGGTTCATTGTTGTATAATAGAAAAATTGTGTATCTTTTTTAAAAGGATGCTAAAAATATGGTAGAGATAAATAAATGACTGTTTGGGACAAAGAGGTTATAGACTTCAAATATATAGATGACACAATGTGGTTGTATATTTTTGATGATCTAGATTGGAATCAACCACAACGGCATATAAAACTTTTGAAAAACAAAATAAATTATTATGTTGATTTTATTAAAAACAAAGAATATGTCACCAACTATCCCGAATATAATTTAAACAAGTTTATAATAAGTATAACATGTACGCATACCCCAACAACGGATGGCATATCTTTTTTTACAGACGTTTCAAAAATCTTAGAAGCAATGGATATAGGAACTAGGTTAGTAGTAGAGTTTTTATAAACATTATTGTAACCCAAGGTGAACTGTTTTAGGCATATCGTATTAGCGTTGGGCTTGGTGGCTTCGGCGGTTTTCGGAGACGCTGCGGCCTTTGCTGTTGGAGGTCCCCCAGGTTTTGCTGCAGCCTGTGCAGCCGACACGGGTTGGCATTACGGCTCTATCGCACATCGTGATGGCATAGCGGGTCTCAGGCAGGAAGTCCAGGAGCACCCGGTCCTGGTTGCCTTAGATTTATTCCCATTTGTTCCTAAGGTTAGGGTCTCCAACATACTTGCCTCTGTAAAGGGAATGCCTCATGGTTCCAATGTGCCATTGGTTAGGGTGGTTGCTCAGGATCTCGGCCAAAGGACGAAGGGAGCCGGTGCTACTGTCCGCAAGGGGATGGATCCTGGCGAAATGAAAAAGATGCTTTGGGCTAAGCATAAAGAAGGTGTTTTTAGAAAGGATCCTGAATATATTATTCAAGGAGAACCTCAGTATGAGATATTAAAAGATATAGATTGTTTGAAAAAAGGCGATTATATTCGATTTGATGCAGCCGGTACGCATGGAACATCGGGACCGAATCCGCACGCCCATTTTGAAGTTCGTAAAAATCCAGACTCTAGAAAACCAGATTTCGAATGTTACTATGAAGATGGAAAGTTTGTAAGGAGGTCTAAATGAAAGATCATTGTTGTTCACAAATGCGAGACAGCATAAAGGATCCGAATTGTGCCATAAAATATGATCCCGTTTACCGAGAGTATTATACACAGACCGTTGTTGATGGCGATGCATTTGTTAAACTGTATAAAGATTATCAATTACCTAACTATTCTTATACTTACGGGCAGTCTAGTAGAGATTTTTTTATTCAGTTTTTGGATCGCGAGTTTTATGATAAAGAAGGAAATAATATTTTGAAAGTAGGCTGGGTTGATTCTATCGAGTGGTGTCCGTTTTGTGGCAAAAAATTACCGAAAGTATTAGAAATTGAATGGCAGTACACTATTGATATGGACTATGGTTATGAGTACGAACCAGGTTATGAATATAATTGGAAAAATGATAGAATTGACAAAACTTTGAATCCTCCGCCCAAACCGTTGCCGGAGGAATTCAAGTCCGATAAGTGGTGGAAAGATCGTCGCTTAAATACCAAACAAGGTTGGAAAGACTGGGTTAAGCGGTTTAATAAATGGAAGGAGGATACTCCATGGGCCGCTGGGTGGGGACAAATGTATAAAGAGCAATGTTAAAGAGAATTTGTAGGGATGATAAAATGAAAAATCATTGTTGTTCGGCAATGGGGGTGTGCATAACGCGTCCAGGCTTTGCGGTAAGGTACAATCCTGTTTTTCGAGAATATTACATACAGACCTTTCTTACAGGGCAGTCGTTGATCGAAATTTTCAAAAATTTTGGTTTGCGTGACGATGACGATATTTATTGTTCGTATGAAAATTCAGGCAAGGAATTTTTCATGCCGTTTTTAAGGATGTGTTTTTGTTACGATCAAGAACGGAAAAATTCAAACAAAGGCTACATTCGCAAATTAAAATGGTGTCCATTCTGTGGCAAAAAATTACCGGAAGTGTTGGAAGACGAATGGATGTATGCCATTATCATCGATTACGGTTGTGAGTATATGCCCAAATATAAAGAGCTGTGGGACAAGGGCATTTTGGATAAAACCTACGCTCCTCAGCCGCAGTCGTTACCGAAGGAGTTTACGTCCGACAAATGGTGGAAAAATCGTCGTTTGAACACAAAACAAGGTTGGAAAAATTGGGTTGAAAAAGTCAACAAGTGGTTGGACGAAAATCCTCACTTGGAGCCTTGGTTGGGCAGAAAGATCGCCAAATGGACCCTTGGGTGAAATAACTAATCAATTACACTTTAGGCTATAAGAAACAACTTCATATCAATCCTGATAGCTGGGGAAGTGCCATTAATTAAGCTGAGTTTGATAAATTTAGGGAAAGGATTTCTCTTAATGTTTGATTTAAAACGCTTGTTCTTCTCTATCCACCTCAACTGCCCTCCTCTATGTTCACCCTTTATCCCTATTATTAAACGGCTATCAAGATAAAAATCAGGATTTATTTGTCTGCCTATTGTTATTACGGGTGAAATTATGAAGCAGGTTGATTGTGTTGAGGTTAAAGATTGTGATGTTAAAAAAAGAACAAAGGTTGCAAAATTAGTTAAAAGAAGCCTTGCGAAAAAAATTGTTCGATGTTGTACAGCGATTGACTTAGGAAAAAACAACCGCAGAGTTTATGAATGCCATAGAAAAGTTGAAAAAGATGCTCTGTTTTATAGGTGCGAGGGATCGTGTTTTTTTAAGACATTTATTGTATTTTGCTAATGCGAGGTGCGTTGATGAGGAACTCTGTTGCTATTTTAAAAATCAAAAGATTCTTGCAAATTAAGAGGCAAGAAGGGCTTTTGGAGCGAATGTTATGGGTAAATTTTACTTTAGACGGTTGGCCTATAACGGTAAGATGTTTTGGGAAATCGTAAGAAATTTATCGGTAGAGGTATCCCAATCTCGGTAGCCTTGCTGGGATCTATAGGTTTTTGTACCCATTATGACCGCTTTGAGAGCGTGTGTAGAGAGGGGGTGTGATTTTTTAAAAAATCTTTAAAAAATTGGCCCTTTCCACTTGCAATATTATGCTGTTTTGTTACAAATATAAGTGTTATTTATGGTTGCAGAGAATAGTCAATTGAGCTTGGAAGATACAATTCAAAATGCTACGAAAGTTGAGGACACTTATGATGCTTCAAAAATTCAGAAGCTTGAAGGGTTGGAGGGTGTCCGTAAGCGTCCCGATATGTATATTGGGGATACGCACGAACGTGGATTACACCATTGTGTGTTCGAATTGGTCGATAACGCTATTGATGAATCTTTGGCGGGCTATTGCTCAGAAATTAACGTTTCTGTGCATCTGAACGGTTCTTGCTCTGTGGAGGATAACGGCCGCGGTATTCCGGTTGATACGCACCCTGTTTACAAAATACCGGCTGTTGAGTTGGTTATGACCAATTTGCGCGCAGGTGGAAAGTTTGGTAAAGGTGCCTATCAGGTGTCGGGAGGTTTGCATGGTGTGGGTGCCAAATGCGTTAATGCTGTTTCGGAGGTTTTTGAAGTTGAGGTACGTCGCGATGGCCATGTTTACTATATGAGCTTTTCAAAGGGTAAAAAGATCGAGCCTTTGAAGATAATTGCGGAAAGTAGGCGTACAGGTACGAAAATTACGTTTTTGCCAGACCCTGAAATTTTTGAGGAAACACGCGAATTTAAGTACGAGATTTTGGCTAAGCGTTTGCGAGAGTTGGCGTTTTTAAATCCTGGCATTCGTATTGAATTGCTAGATGAGCGTACGGAAAAAAATGAAGTGTTTTCGTTTGAAAAAGGTATATCGCAGTACGTTACGTTTTTAAATAAAGGCAAGAATGTTTTACATGCGGAGCCGATTATGTTTTCTGGCAGCTCTGTGGTGACAGATCTTCAAGGTAAGCAGGGCCGTATTTGCGTAGATGTTGCTATGCAGTATAACGACAGTTACAGTGATCAAATTTATGCCTACGCCAATTCTATATTCAATATTGAAGGCGGGACACATTTGTCAGGATTTCGTACGGCTTTAACGCGTATCGTTAACAATTACGGGAAGGCCAACAATCTTATTAAAGAGAAGGATCCTGTCTTAATGGGCGAAGACGTTCGGGAAGGGTTAACAGCGATTATTTCTGTAAAGGTGCCTGAGCCTCGATTTGAAGGTCAGACAAAGACAAAGTTATCGAACAGTGAAGTTGACGGTATTGTCCAGAAGATTGTAGGCGATCATTTAAAGTATGCTTTTGAAACTGATCCATCGCTTGGAAAAAATATTTTAGAGAAATGCTTGGGGGCGGCTCGTGCGCGTGAAGCGGCTCGCAAGGCAAGAGATACGGTACGCAAAAGTGCCTTAACCGGCGGAGGTTTGCCGGGAAAGTTATCGGATTGTTCAGAGCGTAATCCAGAATTGTGCGAGTTGTTTATCGTCGAGGGAGATTCGGCTGGAGGTTCTGCCAAGCAAGGCCGTGATCGTCGTCATCAAGCTATTTTGCCGATAAGAGGTAAACTCTTAAATGTTGAGAAGGCTCGTCTGGATAAAATTTTGAGCAATGCGGAAATCCGTACCATCGTAACCGCATGTGGTACGGGTATTGGCGAAAACGGCGAAGGTGCTTTTGATGTTACTAAAGCTCGCTATCACAAAGTAATTATTATGACCGATGCTGATGTAGACGGAGCGCACATTCGGACGTTGTTGCTGACGTTTTTCTTTAGGCAGATGCGTGGCTTGATTGAAAAAGGTTATGTTTATATTGCCCAGCCGCCTTTGTACAAAATTAAGCGTCGTAAACGTGAACAGTACATCGATAACGATGCGCAGTTGAATAAAATTTTGCTGGAATTGGGCTCTGAGGGTGTTATATTCATTCGGGCGCGAGACAATCACTTATTCTCAAGCGAAATATTTGAGCAATTGTTGTCGCTTTTGTCGAAGCTGGAGCAGTTAAGTGCCTCTGTTTTACGACATGGATGTGATTTGCATCAGTATTTGAGTCACTTTAACAGAGAGACATGGATGGCGCCAAAATACTTAGTTCGCATGCGTAATGGCAACCAAGAGACCTTCCAATTCTTGGCTAACGACGAAGAACGTTCTCGATTTTATATCGAAAACGCCATGATTGACGATATTTACAAGGGCTCTGTTGTACGTGAGATTGAGAAAGATGGTCAAAAAATATCGCAACGGATCATAGTCAGTGAGATTTTTGAGCATGTTCAGATATCGCAGATTCTGAAGCAAATCAGCGAATTATGTGGCGATACAGAGAGCT
>CALXMI010000025.1 GCA_944389435.1 uncultured Opitutales bacterium | reverse complement strand
TATGTCCTTCTTGCCATAAAAATTCTGATGTGCGTAAAAACAGACGTGTACGCATTTCCCAACGAACCACATTAGCCCACTGATTGACCAACAATGGCAGGTCGCGATAAGACTGAACCCAGCGCGAAAAAGACTCACCGATAATGGTTTCCGACGTGGGTCGTACAATGAGAGGTTCATCTAAGGGTGAACAAGGCTCCAATTGATGCTGATCATTCAACTTCAACCGCGAATGGGTCACAACGGCACATTCTTTTGCAAATCCTTCAACATGCTCGGCCTCACGTTGCAAATAGCTAACAGGGATAAATAGCGGGAAGTAAGCATTTTTGTGGCCTGTCGCCTTGAATTCAGCATCTAGCTTTGATTGTAACGTTTCCCAAAGTTGATACCCACAAGGTTTTATAACCATACAACCTCTAACGGGCGATGTTTCTGCCAAATCGGCGGCCCGAATAACCTGCTGATACCATTCAGCATAATTCTCATCCATTGTTGGCGTAATCCCTGTCTTTTTCATACCGAACCATTGAAGGTTATTATCGAAAAATTTTCAACATTCTTATTAAAAATTTTAAAAAATCCTAAAGTTTTATAAAAAAATTCCGTTTATACTGAATGAAACAATAACATTTTAACATAGGAAGAAAAAATATGTCTACTCCTCTTGATTCAATACCCAACAACCCTTCTAACATTACAACTGATCCTACGCTTGATCCTAAGTATGACGGTACTAAGTCGATTAAACCTTTTAGTCCCAGTGGTATTACCAGCACATCCTACGTAGAAGAAGGATCCTTAACGAATGTGTACGGCTCCCCCAATAGTGTTGATAAAGGTAGTAACTCTACTATCGATCGAATTATGAACGAGCCAGCCGTACAAGATCTTATAAAACTCTGTATGCAAGATTCCGCTTTCTCAGATTTTGATATTCGAGAACTGATGAAGTTATTAATAAAGGCTTTTTTAGATTTGTCAAATACACAACGAACAGCCGATTTAACATTGCTAATGACGAAGGCAAAAGCTTTTGATGAAAAAATAAGTGCAATGGATGAAGCCGCAAAAGAAAAGTACAACGCCGCAATAGCTTCGACCGTTGGAAGTATCGTTTCGGGGGCATTACAGACTGTTGGTGGTGGTATAAGTTTCGGCTTTACTATGGCAGGCGCTCGTAAATCTCAAGCAACAATAAAAAATTTCAGTGCAGAAAAAGGCGGAAGCAGGACTGTACTGAGGAGCACAACCGAAGCCCTATCCAGAAAATACGATGGTTATGCACAAATTGGCAATGCCGTTGGACATACAAGTGGTATGGTACAAGGGTTTACAGGTATCGCATCTGCAAAAGACACGTATGATGCTCAAAATGCCGAAATTGAACAAGCCAAACAGGAACATCTGTTAGAACTCGTCAACAAAGCTTTGACCGACTTAAAGGAAAATAAACAAAGCCTCGTACAGTTTATAAGCTCCATTATGCAAACAATCCAAGCGTTGATACAAAGTGTTAATTCGACCGAAAAAACGATTGTACAAAGCTAAAAACAATAACCATATATTAAGAATACAAGCTCTTTTCGTTCCCAACGAAGGGAGCTTATCGTTTTAACGACGAACTATTTAAGAACACAAGGTTCGTTTTTTGACAAGTTCGTCTATCTACCAAAAAGAAATTATTAATAGACAAAAACAAAGCCCAATTCAACCATCAAAGACCTTCCTTACAAAATACCGTAGCTCTACGTTTTCCGACGCACATGAAGAGCTGCAAAGAAGGAGTTATTCCCACAAACAAAGCAAGGCGTACACAGAGCCCTATGATCGTGTAAGAACTCCATAAACGCCTTAAGCTAGCTGTGCATTACTTCTCTATCGTATCGGCAATACGTGCAATGTCGACAAAGGACTGTGGTTCTAAAGAAGCACCACCGATAAGACCTCCGTCAATATCCGGAAGAGACAACAGCTCTTGCGCATTGCTTGCCTTCAAAGATCCTCCGTAAAGCAGACGAATCGAGCGTGCAACCGTTGGTCCATAGCTTTCCATCAACCAATTGCGGATAAACACGTGAACCTCTTGCGCCATTTCTGGAGTTGCGGTCTTGCCGGTACCAATAGCCCAAATCGGTTCGTAAGCAATCGTAACATACGCCATTTGCTCAGGAGACAAGGACTTCAATGATATTTCCAGCTCTTCTTTAATAACCTTGAAGGTATGGCCTTGATCACGTTGCTCCAACGATTCTCCTACGCACAAAATAGGCTTCAATTGGTTCTGCAGTAAGGCAAAAATCTTCTCGTTAATGAATTCACTGGATTCACCTAACAACGTGCGACGTTCACTGTGGCCAACAATCACGTAAGAGACAAATTCAGCCAACATAGCAGGGGAAATTTCGCCCGTAAAGGCTCCGGAGGCTTTGGGATAGACATTTTGAGCACCCAAGCTAACGGCACCTTTATTGGCCACTTGGGCCGCGTTGAGTGCCGTAAAGGTCGGGCAAATTAACAGTTCGCTTTTAACAGGCGTACTCAAAAGAGATCTCAATTGCTCAAAAAACTGTGTAGTTTCTTGAGCGGTTTTGTTCATCTTCCAATTTCCAGCAATTAAAAATCTTTTTGACATTTTCAATCCAACAAACTTACTGTTTTAATGCCTCTAATCCTGGCAATGGCTTACCTTCCAACAATTGCAAGCTGGCACCACCACCTGTACTCAAGAACGTAATTTTGTCCGCACAACCACTTTGATGAATGGCCTTGACGCAATCACCACCACCGACAATGGTTGTGCCTTCAGAAGCCGCCATGGCCTGCGCAATTGCATAACTGCCTTTGGCAGAAGCTTCAATCTCGAAAATACCTACGGGCCCATTCCATAGTATGGTCTTGGCAGAACGGATTAACTGGGCATATTTATCGGCTGTTTTAGGACCGATATCGACGCCTTCCCATCCGGCTTCAATATTACCCTCAAACACCTTCAATTCGCCCAATTGTCGATGGTCAAAATCTACCTTCTTGGTGGTAACCGTATCGACAGGAAGCTGCAAGTCAACGCCTTTTGACTTAGCTTTTTCGATTAACTGACGTGCAAAATCAACGTAATCGGGCTCTACACGACTATCTCCTATCGTTCTGCCTTCCGCCAAAGCAAATGTGTAAGCCATAGCACCACCGATGAGAATATGATTAGCTTTATCCATTACCGACTCAATAACACCGATTTTGTCACTCACCTTGGCGCCTCCTAAAACGACACAAAAAGGACGCTCAGGATGATCAACTTTATCGCACAAAAACTGCAATTCTTTTTCAATTAAAAAACCTACTGCCTTCTCCTTCACATACGGAACCATCCCGACCGTTGACGCATGCGCCCTATGTGCCGTACCAAACGCATCATTGACGTAAACATCGGCCAATTTTGCCAAGGACTTCGAAAAAGCTTCATCGTTACCTTCTTCTTCTGCATGGAAACGTAAATTTTCAAGCAAGACTATTGAGTTTTCGGCCATTTCCTGCACAGATTCCTCAACCTCAGACCCCACACAATCTTCCAAAAATAGAATGGGTTGATTCGTCAACGTCGCTAAAGCTTCTGCCACCGGACGCAAACTGTACTTTTCGTTTCTTTGTCCTTTAGGACGACCCAAATGGCTTGCCAAAATAACCTTGGCCCCACGGTCTAACAAATACCTTATCGTAGGCAATGCGGCAACAATACGCGTATCATCAGCTACATTACCGTTTTCATCTAAAGGCACATTGAAATCTACGCGCACAAATACACGCTTTCCCTCTACATTTATTTCCTTTATCGATCGAATTCCGTCCATACTATAATAGTACCACCTTTCAAGATCGATGTGAAGTTTATTTTGATAGTTTTTCAACCCTTCAATTAACACCAATACACTACGCTCTTTATCAAAAGGGTCGTAATACTTACTGGGATACAATACGCCTAAATTTCTTAAATGGCACAGTCGTCATCAATTGCATTGTTATATTTTCGCTAAATTTAGTTGAGAATTTCCTCAAAAGGTATAAGGTGGCTCGTGTGAATTATAATGAGGTTGTAAAATTTTTACAAACATGTGGGGAACCCCCCTTTAGGCTCAAGCAATGGAATCAGGCGTTTTTTCACGAAAAAGCTCTAACTGTCCATGATCTGACAACGTTTTCAGCCACCTTACGAACACAATTAGCCGATACCTTCGGTGAACGCTTACTGCCGTTGGAACCTGCAACCGTTTTAGAAGACAAGCAAGCTAGCAAGTATTTGTTCCAGCTAGAGGATGGTGAACGCATTGAAAGTGTATACATGCGCTTCCAAGAAGGCCAAAAGTCGCTGTGCATCTCAACACAAGTAGGCTGTCCATGCGCTTGTGCTTTCTGTGCAACCGGCCACATCGGCTTTAAACGTAACCTATCCGCAGACGAAATTTTGGCGCAAATCCTTTACGTCAACAAAACAACCGAAGGTATGGATCGCATTACAGTAATGGGCATGGGGGAGGCTTTGCTTAACCCCAATCTGTTTGAGGCTTTGCAAATCCTAACGGCACCCGACAAAATGGGATTCAGTCCTCACCGAATCAGCTTGTCGACTGTCGGAATGGTACCTGGCATTCAAAAGATCATGCAACAGTTCCCTCGACTAACACTCACATTCTCATTACATTTTCCAGAGCAAAAACTAAGGGAGCAGTGGATGCCAAGTGCAAAAAAGTATACGCTGACGGAAATTTTCAAAGC
>CALXMI010000024.1 GCA_944389435.1 uncultured Opitutales bacterium | reverse complement strand
TAGTACATCAAGCTATCGTGTCTGTGTATAATGATTTGAGATTGTGCGATAGCTTTTTGTTGGAAGTCTTGGAATATATCAACTGTATAATCGTTTGGATATTGTGAATATCTATTGCCGAGATATCCGAAGACATAGATGGAACTATTCATTGTTATTTAAGTTTGAAGTGGAATGTTTCGTTTTCATTGTCTATTTTGATAGTAGCAACTCGATCCAATATTTCATTACCCAATAGGAGTGGAGCATTGATGTTGGCAGAAACTGTGGCTAAGACATTTGTGCATCGGATTTGTCCGCCAATGATAACTTCTTCCAGGTTTATTACCATATTTTCTACTACACTTCCGTCTGCGATTTGAGATTGAGTTAAGCCGATAATATCTTCCATTTTTAGTTTCCCTTTTTGGTATAGGTAATTGGCTTCGGCTACAGAAATGAGTGTCCCAGAGCAACCGGTGTCGAAAATCATTTCTAATCCAATTCCGTTAACTGTAACTTGAACGTATTTAATTCCGTTTTGGTTGCGGAATGGAATACGGATTTCATCGCCACTTTGTGCATACGCTTCTTCTTGCAGTGCATAACTTGCATCAAGGTATATAGGCCTTTTTTCTTCTTTTTGACACGATACGAGAGTCGCTAAAAAGAATAATAGTGGAATCGGAATTTTGAATCTCATATCTCTTTACAAGCAATAGTTTGTTGAGGGGTATCAAGATAGTAGTATGACTATGAGGAATAATAAGATTGCGCTTACTAGGATGATGTATTTATTGAGGCCGCTTGGAAAAAGACGATGTCTGTTTTTATGTTTATGCGGTGTATAGGGCTCTTTTTCTTCAAATATTGCGGACACTTCTGATGGGCCACTCGCTTTATTTGATTTTATGCTAATAAATGGCTCTATAAGTTGATAAATAGCTTGATATTTGTCTTTATATTGCTTGATTTTGTCTTTTAAACCATTGAGCTCTTTATTTTTTTGTTCGATTTCTTGTTTTAGTTTTTTGGAGTTACTTTTTTCTGATTGAAGTTCGCTTTCTTGTTTATTCTTGAGTTCTTGCAAGCTATTATCATATTGTTGCTTTAACTTTTGGTTTTGCTCATATAAACGTTGTAGTTCATTTTGATGAGCTGAGCGCAATTTGGATTCAGATTCACTCTGAAAATATGGAGAAATAATTAGATTACCATATTGTTTAAGTTCTGTCAGTAATTTATTGTTGTGACAATCGTATAAATAGTATTTTGGTGCTTTCTCGCTTTTGATGGGGAAGGAATCTAGCAGTATGAATTTCTCACGGGAAGAACCAGAAAGTATCTGTTGAATAAGACGATTTGTGCTTTCTTTTAGTTCGCTAATCATCTTATGGGGCGTAGATTTATCATTAAAAAAGCTGGGGATAGTATATTTTAGATTGCTATTTTCTGGTTTGAGCAGCCGATTTAATACATAGGCGTTAAAAGCAAGGTCTAAGATTTTGTAAATGCACAGTGCATCCCAATAGTACATGTTGAGACGTAGTGAGAGACCAAAAAAAGATTTTGGTCTTCCGCTGTAGCTGATGATATTTTTGTATACTAAATAATGGTAATAACAATAGGGGGTATCTCCTAGCTTTCGAATTTCCAATCTCAATTCCGTCTCAACGGGATTGAGATTGTCGCTATAGAATTTTTGGATGTTTTTGTCTTCGCTATCGCATTCATGCATTTGTGGTACGCCATGGATGATTACCTCAAAATGTAGTGTAAGCTCTTGTTTCATAGTACTTATCCTCTGATTCTTTTTAAGATTAGTTCCCACAGTCTTTTAGGATATATATCGGAGCTAGGTGTGAAAGTCAACGTCCCATCGAATGTCTCGGTGTAATTTCCGGTTTGAAAAGCCACAAAGTCACAGTTGAAAGGACGCCACCATTTTGTTATTGGATTCATATTCTCAAATGGTGTGAAAATATTTGGGTATTGGTTTTTTGTCTCTTCTCTTGTCGCTCGGTAATTGATGCTTGTACCGCTGACAAATTCGGTAGTGTCAATCTTGTTGAATACGAATATGACTTTGTCTCTAGGTAGAAGTCTCTTTTTTAATTTGCTTATTTTGCGGGCATATTGTATGCGACTGTTATATTCTATAATGTTTGTATTGACAGGCTCGACCATTATGAGCCATATCTTCCGGTTCGGTTGATTGATTATGGTTTGTACATATCTGGGGAATTCCGCTTCAGGGTGTTTGTAATCAAAGTAATGTTCACCGGGTGCCTCTAAAATTTTGCACAAAGTATTTCCTTTATATAATACGCTAGCCAACATGAAGCTAATTCTACTTGTGGAATTGGCTGCATCCGGATTGTCTATCATGGAGTCGAAATTCTTGCAGATAGCTTTATATTGGGGGTCTGAGCTAGGGCGAAATGATTCATCGGGTTGTATGACATAGTTTTTACACCGCAGGTATCGGGCCAATCGGATTAGTGACATTGTTTTGCCACATGCTGGAGGACCGAACAATACGACTAATGGAGTTTTGTTGTCACTGATTGTGACAACTATTTTATTCGGATCTTCTTCTATCAGATTGTCATCTGTTTCAGTTTTCAGTTCTTCTTCTACCGGAAGAGCCTCTTCCTGAAAAATGTGAGAATCGTTTTCTTCAGTAGGTGTGGACTCTGTTTGGGACAAGTTGCCCCCCAATTTGATGTCTGGCATGATTTTATCTTTGTTAGATTGTTATTATTCTGTTTTTCTAAATGCTAAGTCGAAGAATACAAATGCGGCAATGTCTACCAGAACGGAGATGATAATCCAAAAAGCAAATCCGTAACCATCGTATTTTCCTTTTAGATAATCTTTCCATACATCGAATACGCTGATTAGATGTTTGACCTGCGATATAGGATTGTCGGCAGTATAGTTGTTTTCATCGCTTTCTGAAGTGAAATTTATGAAGTCGCGGTTCTTTTTGATGATGTTGTAGCTTTCGTTTAGTTTATCACATACGCCATCTTCTCCTACTACATCTTTAGGATTGTATAGATCAATGGTCCCATTGTCAATATATTCTTTCATCAAAGCAAGATTCCTGTTAGCCACTTGGGCTTCCTTTATATTGTTCGGGTTGGGTGATAGAATGTGTGTCTTAATGTGATTAGCTTTGGAATCGGCTAGTAGGTAAACTTTTTCGCGATAAGCATCGCAAAGTTTTTCGCGTGCTTGCTTTGATGTCCCATTAAAACTTAAGGGCTCTATTTTGGCAACTCCTAATAGCGCGGCTAGTTTTCGTAATATTTCTTTCGATTTTGGGCCAAACCCGGGATTAGCTTCATTCTTAATTTCAGCTTCAAGTTCGGCCAGAATTACATCAACTTTGTTTTTTAGTTCGTTTACTTTTACAGTTGCTTGGTTTTTATTGTTTGTGTTGTCGCTTATTTGTTCGAGATAAGCGCGAGTGGTCGATATGTCGGTCGCGGTTTTGTCGTATATTATAGTGTGGTAGAAGAAAGTGTGCGTATTGGTTGGCATGCTGCAGAGGAGCCAAAAAATGAGAGTTAGGATGATACCTCCTATAAGATTTAGTCCTCTTTTTTCCATGTAGATGTTTTGGTTGAGGCTGTCTACAATCATTTTCGTACCTAACGAAGCGATAATAAAGAAGCCTACGGTTACAATCCCACATACAGCTATAGGCCAAGTGGGCAGTAGCAGATGAAAGGAACTTGTAGTAGCCCAACAACTTACAGCTGCAAAGGCTATGAAGGCAAGAATCCAGATAATTTTCCAATAATTCGTTTGTTCCATGATTCAGTTGGTTGAAGTTTTTTATGATTGGATATGTTGTTTTTTGAGGAAGTATGAATTGGGTTAAGGAATTGCCGTTTATAATAGATAGGTATAAATAAAAAAAGCGCGGACTCAAACTTCGTCTACGCTTATCGAGGTATCGCCAAACACCATTGCCACATATACGAGTAAAAGCCCACGCCAATCGGCGTGAGCATCAACTTTTACTCTTGTGGCTTACTTTAAATTTGGCGAATTTCGATAAGCAAGAATAAAGCTAACGCTTCTTTATCTTTAGTATGTCTCTTGTCCGGTGGTGTTACATAGGCATTCGTTTTGCGGAAAAGTCGCTCCAAATGTACGAAATGTTTTTATGGCGGCGGAGAAAAATGCGGTGGATTTTTTATGTTTTAGGGCATAGGTGCGAAAAACCGAGGAAGGGCCGGAAGGAGAGGCGTAAGACTTTTCCCGGAAAAGTATGGAGGAATCGGTGGGAGAGTGGAAGGAGAGCCGGGGGGAGGGGCTTGGGGAATCGGCGGGAAGTGCCTGCGGTATTTTTGGAAAGTGTTAGGGGATTTGGGAAAAAGTGGCAGGACTTTTTGCGGAAATCTGCAGGGCAAAAAAATGCCGCGCCGGGGGGGTGATCGGC
>CALXMI010000023.1 GCA_944389435.1 uncultured Opitutales bacterium | reverse complement strand
GTCGGCTGATAATTCAGCATCTACAGGTTTCTTTTTAAAGCTTTGTATTAAAAAACGTAATAGCAACCAAACCGCGACAAAAAGAATCGTTAGTATGTCTTCTGTAGCCATTGACCTCTTCAATTATTGCTTAGCAAGCTGTTCGCGCATAGAAGTATCGGCCTTCATGTTTTCCAATTTATAATAGTCAAACACCCCCAATTGGCCTTTCTTGAAAGCTTCTGCAAGTGCTAAAGGAACCATGGCTTGAGCCTCGACAACCTTTGCTTGCATTTCTTCAACTTTTGCCTTCATTTCTTGTTCAAGAGCTACTGCGCTTGCACGACGAATTTCGGCCTGCGCTTGCGCCATGTTTTTGTTGGCTTCGGCTTGAGAAACCTGCAATTTTGCACCTACGTTTTCGCCAATGTCAATGTCTGCAATATCGATTGAAAGAATTTCGTAAGCAGTGCCAACGTCCAGCCCACGATTTAGCACAACCTTGGAAATTTGATCCGGCGTCTCGAGAACCTGCTTGTAAGTTTCTGCCGAACCAATGGTGGCTACAATACCTTCACCCACGCGTGCGATAATGGTGTCTTCCTGGGCTCCGCCTACGAACCGATCCAAATTCGTACGCACGGTTACACGTGCCCGAACTTTAACTTGAATGCCATCCTTGGCAACACCATCGATCGTTGTCTTACCTTGCGAAACCTTGGGGCAATCAATAACTTTCGGGTTAACGGAGGTGTGCACGGCTTCAATAACCGTTTTGCCGGTTCCTTTGGTAGCTAAGTCAATTGCACAAGCACGAGCGAACGAAAGCTCTATGCCGGCTTTATCAGCCGCAATTAACGCTTGAACCGTTTGATCCAAGTTACCTTCGGCAAGATAATGGGCTTCTAACTCATCTACGGACAACTCAAGCCCGGCCTTAGCTGCGGTAATACGACAGTCTACAATCAATCCATAAGGTACTTTCCGTAAGCGCATCGCAATCAACGTTGGGATGCTGACGT
Source organism: uncultured Opitutales bacterium (assembly GCA_944389435.1). GTDB lineage: Bacteria > Verrucomicrobiota > Verrucomicrobiia > Opitutales > UBA9783 > UBA1183. Next base: position 2,705 of record CALXMI010000023.1, on the reverse strand, counting down.
AAGCACCGGCCAACCAAGCCCGTAACCACACGTTGAAGAAAGATAACGCAATGGCCACAACAACCAAACCAAAAATAAACAAAATCACCAAAAATAAACTAACTCCGTCCATGCTCCAAATCATACAAAATTTTATTCAAAATACAAGTTCTATTGTTTGTTTTTTGTGGTGATGTTTAAGTTTAAAATGGAATGTAGCTTGTATCATGCCCCGAAGCTGAGCCTACGTCGCCTCGCATTTCAGAGATGTTTTTTATTGATTAGCAACGACTATAAGGAAGGGGGTGGATTAGTGTCCGATGTTTGTTCATCAATTACGTTATAGATAATTATAAATATAACAATAATAGACATAATATTCATTATACGAAATAATATATTAATCATAGCCTGGTGGGTCTGACGGTTAAATGATGTCATAGATCAGGCCGTTGTTGCCGATGGTTTCCCTATCTCTATAATGATGAAGCGTGTAATCATTATTTAAAGTAATTTGGGCTTTTGACGATCATCCTTTAACGTTTGAAGTGGATTTCGATAGGTTTACCCTATCTATCAACATCTAATGTATGCCAACCAAAGTTTGTTGCCATCAAAGGTGGTAGAAAATTTTTAGGTAACTTCCGAATGAGATGTCCTTGAAAGGTTTTTAGATTGATTTACTGGTGTGGAGCTAATCCATCACCGGTTTTTGTCCTCCGGTAACGGTAGATGTACCATGTCCTGGATAAGCGGTAAAATTTTCAGGTAAATGGGATAACGTTTTTAAAGATTCTTTCAATTTGGAAAGGTTGCCGCCCATTAAATCGGTACGTCCTACTCTACCCTTGGCAAACAATGTATCGCCTACAAAAATGGCCTTATGTTTGGTGTCAAGAATGCCTACGTGGCCCTGTGTATGGCCCGGTATATGTAAAATCTGCAAAGAAATATTTCCCCAATCAAAGGTTTCGCCTCCTTTTAGATAAATGTCCGGCTTGAATGTTTCAAAAGTGTAACCTAGTGGGATGATGAACGTTTGATGCTCTGATTTCAACCAAAGCCTATCTAGGTCTGGAAAGTAAATTTTTGCTGAAAGCTTTTTTTGAAACAGATGTGCATCAGCAATATGATCCCAATGTCCATGGGTTAGAAACAGGTGAACTTCGTACCCATTCAAGGCAGCAGCTACACGTTGAAAACTGTCAGGGGCAGCATCGATGATAACGGCAACCTTTGGATCTTGATTTTTTAAGAGATAGACGTTCGTTTGATAAGGACCGCAACAAAAACTTTCTAGCATTTTACACCTCAAATTGACCGTCGTTTCGTCGACTTATCCAGCGATTTAATTCCAAAGAAAACAAAATCGTTTGCAAATTTTGCGGATCTAAGCAGCACGTATCACAGATGTCTGAACTCCCCAGAGGACCTTTTTCGCTTATAAGTTTATAAACTTGCAACTCTACGCCTTCCAAAGGTGGCAAATGTTCCCGCTGCAAGCTTTGAATTTTTGGCTCCAGATCTAACTTTAAATTTAAGGGTGGCGCCGATTGTAAATCTTCCAAAACGTCACTTACTTGGGTCATTAAGGTTGCGCCATTACGTATCAGTTGATGGCAGCCGCGGCTCATTTCGGAATCGATGCGTCCTGGTACCGCAAATACCTGCCGATTCTGCTCTATCGCAAAGCTGGCTGTCAACATGCTCCCGCCTTTTAAGTCTGATTCTATCACAACGGTAGCCTGGCTGATGCCCGACAAAATACGGTTCCGTCGCGGAAAGGTAACTCTGTCGGCTCGCATACCAAGTGGAAATTCTGAAATAAGACATCCTTCTTTTTTGATCTGAGCATACAGTTCACCATTTTCAGGCGGATAAATACGATCAATGCCACAGCCCAGGACACCAACGGTTAGCCCATGAACTCTCAAGGCCCCTCGATGAGAGGCGGTATCAACACCACGTGCAAAACCACTTGCGACACACCAACCGCGCTCTGCCAGTTCACTGCCGAACTTTTCAGCTATTTGTAAACCATAAACGGTAGCGTAACGACTCCCCACAACGGCTATCGTATTCAAACATGGAACGTGATTGCCTAGCACATACAAACCGATCGGCGGATCATAAATCGTTTTTAAAAGCTTTGGATAATCTTTATGCTCAAATGAAAGGAAGCGTGCCCCCATCTTCTTTAGGGCGTCTTTTTCTTTCTCAAAATCAAACAACTGCCGCCAATTTTTTAGATTTTTACGAACCACGGAGCCTATTTCTAGATCATCCAAAGTATTGTCGGCGTTTAGCAATGCAACAGGATCGTTGTTGAAAAACTTCAGCAATTTTTGTAACGTAATCCACCCTATTTGTGGAATTGCATTCAAAATCAAATACGCATCCTCTCGTAGCATTACAAGTATAAAAAATAAGCGCCCCGAAGGACGCGTTTAAAAGTTTTTATCGTGCGTTGACCGCAACGTTTCTGTGTTCTTTGTCCCAGGCAACAACACCGTCAACGAGGGCAAACAGCGTAAAGTCACGCCCCAAACCAACATTTTTACCAGGGTGGTATTTTGTTCCACGTTGACGCATGAGAATTGTGCCCGCACGTACAACCTCTCCGCTATAACGCTTGACACCTAAATTTTTACACTTACTGTCTCTTCCGTTTTTAGAAGAACCTTGTGCGCTATGATGTGACATTTTTTAGTACTCCTTACTTAACC
>CALXMI010000022.1 GCA_944389435.1 uncultured Opitutales bacterium | reverse complement strand
CGTCTATTTCCCCATACCAATAAGCTCCTTCTTCAACTTTGGAATTTTGTGGCAGAAAAGGATACCAATAAGGCCTGTATACATCAAAACTTGCATCGGACAAGGCACCTGATGCTGAAACAAAGCCACCCTTAGTTTCGTAATAACTCACAAAGGCTTGACGCAACAGCAAAGCCTCCTGTACAAATATTTCGGCACGTTTCGTCTCTTGCACATTTTTTATGTTAAAACCGACTAAAATGGTCATAAGGCTAACGCAAATAAGCACAATGACCATCTCAATAATCGTAAACCCCTTCTTCATTGCTGCTTCCCTTGGTTAGCAACTGCTTGTTGAGCTTTTGCGACAGCATCGGCATCTCCTAAATAATAATGGCAAATCGGCTGCAAATGATCATCCAGTTCGTAAACCAATGGAATGCCAGTTGGTATATTCAACTGCAGAATTTCCTCATTAGACATTTTATCCAAATACTGAACCAGTGCACGCAAAGAATTGCCGTGAGCCACAATAATCACATTGTTCCCCTGTTGTTGTATGGAAGGGGCAAGCACGCTATTCCAGTAAGGTAGTAAACGATTTAAAGTGTCTGCCAAACACTCGCCTGTAGGTATTTCATCTGTTGGTACAGAGCTGTAACGAAGGTCCTTACCAGGGAAACGTTCATCGTCTTTGTCTAATAAAGGAGGCCTCACATCGTAGCTCCTACGCCAAATACGAACCTGTTCATCTCCATACTTAGCAGCCGTCTCAGCTTTATTTAGCCCTTGTAGAGCTCCATAATGACGTTCGTTCAACTGCCAAGCATGCTCAACCGGAATCCACATCAAATCCATTTCGTCTAAAACCGTCCAAAGCGTTCTAATAGCACGCTTCAATACGGATGTATAAGCTCTATTAAAAGAAAATCCTTTTTCTTTTAACAATCGAGCCGCTTCAAAAGCCTCCGTGCGACCTTTTTCTGACAGATCGACATCTGTCCAACCCGTAAAACGGTTTTCTTTATTCCAAACACTCTCACCGTGCCTTAATAAAACTAAACGCTTCATAATGTTAAATAAACACGTTTTAAAGCCAAAGACAAGAAAATACGTTGACAATGAAGGTTAGCTTAACACTTAAACCACCTTTTCTTTAAGCTAAAAATAGGGGACAACACGTCAATACATAAAACTAAGACAATTGCTATTTTATACGAACAAACAGACGGCTTTACAAACCAGAGCAGCTCATGTTAACAAGGCCACAAACAGCCCACCTTCAAGCCTGAAAAAATGCGCCTTCAGGTGGCTTTCACAAGCATTAGTAAAAAAATACTAAAGTTTTTTCAAATCTATCCGATATATAAATGTGGAATGGTCACGTTTTTGAGAGCCGTTACTGTAAGCCTTGTAATCTACACGATGATGTGGAAACCTATGTACGCGTGCCCTGTCCGTAATGTACAGTATAAACAATGCACGGAAGATTTTTTTGCCCCAATCAATTACGGAACATTTCCGGATGCAGACCTCATTAATTTTTTAAGGGGAGGACTTGCTCTTAATCAGTTAGAAGCTTTCTGTAACCATGTCCGTTCCTTATCTCATAATATGGATGAGTCTTGGGAATGGTTTGTAAATAACATAACCACCTTTTCCTCTAGGACTGTTAAAAGCAATACACAAAACAATGAAGCGTCGGTCTTAATTTCCCTTATTCCATTCCCAGATTCAATTCGGCGTGCGTTACCTAAAGAAATTGGTCAAAACATCAAAAATAACATTTCGTTTGCATCGTCCGTGCTCATTTACCTCATCTCTTTCTTCAATTATGAAGACGTCCAGGACTATCTTGATAGTCTTAAACACGTGTCCAATAGCTTCTCAAAAAAGAAAGATAATCTATCCAGAGCATTTGACGATTATGTAAGCTCCATCCTTTGAATCATAAGACCCCTTCGAAAATTGGCCTGTGTAATAAGAAGCTTAAACTTACTTATCCCAACGCGCGCCTACGCAACTTAAAAAAAGTTTTCAAAAGTGTTTCACAAGCACCATCCAACGGTTCAAGATAAACTTGAAGTTTGTGATTGAGTTTGACTGCATGATTGAAATGGCAACATCCCCCTACACAGCCCTGTTGTTCATCGTAAAGCCCTATGTAAATACTAGAAATACGTGCCTTATAAATAGCCCCTGAACACATCGGGCAAGGCTCCTTAGTAATGTAAAGCGTTACATTAGAGAGCCGCCAATCGCCGAAATTTTTGGATAATTGTCGAATAAGGGACATCTCCGCGTGTGCCGTTGCGTCTCGATCCTTTTCAACACGATTATAGGCGCTAGCCACGATTTTGTCGTCTATAACAGCCACTGCCCCTATCGGTACCTCGCCTTCATTCCAAGCTCGAATCGCTTCATTGTAAGCACATTGCATAAAATATTGATGGCGTCTCTCATAGGCAAACCTTGCCTTAAAAGGCGCAAATGGACATTTTACAATCGGATGCATTATGTTGTTGTGTTATTCTTATTTTTTACTACAATTATTACTGTGAAAGGCAAAGCTTTTAGTAAAAATTGATATGTTTAAGTCAGGCGTAAAGATTTTTTTGGCATTTTTTGTTCTACCAATTCTTTGGTTGTTTTCTACACAATTGAAATGGGTACAAAAATGGGAGGATTATTCTCTGTATTTGCGATATTGCCTCCGTGGGAATTTGGACGAGAACAAGCTAGCTCAAAAAACCGGTAAGGAACCTCTTAAAATTTTTTATTTAACCCTAGATGACAGTGCTCTAAAATCTGTTGGTAAAGAACCTATACCCATGAGCCACTATGCAAAAGTCATGTATGGCATTCAAAAATATTCAACCGCAAAGGTGATTGCAACGGATGTTTTCTTTGGCGAAAAACAGTATTCTCCTTTGATTGATTTAGGCAAAGTTCGTGTAGATGAACAGCTTTGTGCCTATTATTTTTCAGCACTAAATCGAGGTCTTGTTGGCGGATGGTTTAATTGTAACGGCAAACCGGATTTGCCGTTTCTATTGAACGAACATCCCTTGCCGCTCATCAAGGAGGGTTTTTACGATTTTGATCAAATCAAAGCGCCCATATTGCCCAATAAAAACATTGTAGGCGACAAAATGGAAATCTGCTTGCTCAATCCTTCTATCTCAACCAACCACGACATTCGAACACGTTGGTTACCCTTATACGCCCGCACACAGCAAGGAATTTATTACGCCCTCAGCCTAGAAGCGCTCCATTTGGCACTCAATCCATCCTGTGTTTTGGAGATTTACGGAGATGATAATGCAATGGAACTTTATAAAGGAGAACATGCTGTTTTACTCGTTAACAAAGATGTTACAGTCTTTAAACAAATTCCGTTGGTTCATCGTCAATTATTGGAAATCAATTGGTTCTCTAGCTGGAAGAACACGCCCGACAAGCAATTAAGGTTGGATGTAGCTCTCAAACACTTTGAGGTTTTAGAAAGTAATACCACTGCCGCCGAAAAAAGAGACGCGCTTAGTTTCTTCAAACAGTTTGATAATGGCGTTGTTTTCGTAAGCAATACGTTTGAAGACTCTCCTAAAATTAAAACAGAGATTGATGACACAGCCGTTCCTATGATAACAGCTCATGCAAACGCTTTAAAAACCATGTATTGGGAATGCTACATTCAACATTTGCCCATATTTTATCGTTTTTTAATCATTTTTGTGCTTAATTTTTTTGTTGCAAGTTTAACTCTATACAGTGAAATCTTTGGAAAGTACGCTCGAAAGTTTTTTTATATCATCGTTGCTTACTTTTTATTAGCTTTCTACTTATTTGGCACACATTCTTGCACTTCCCACATTGCATTGCCCATTGTAGAACCCTTAGGTGCTCTGCTTACTTTCTGGGGGCTTGGAACGGTTTACCAGCTGATTGTTGAACGGCAACAACGTTTACGCTTAAAGCGCGTGT
>CALXMI010000021.1 GCA_944389435.1 uncultured Opitutales bacterium | reverse complement strand
ATGGGCTTAAATGGTTTAGCGTTCATTTCACTAAAAACAAAAAGGCGAAATTCAATCGAATTTCACCCTTTTTCATTACAATAGGAATGTGTTAGAAAATCTAGAGCACCAGAACCGGCTGAGCTTCCTTAACTTTAGACGATTGCAAAGTATAGATCTGAGAAAGCAACAAGAAGGTTGCTTTCGACTCTGCATCGTTATCGCTTATGTAAAACCACTTGTTGCGGTAAAAGCAAGCGACGTAAGCATCGTTAGGACATACACGGGATTCTGCGCAGTGTACGTTCATCAAACGACTCATAATTTGACTCCAATCAAACGCGGAACCATCGAAATTTTTCGTAACTGTTACGAGGTTCTCGTCGATATCCTTTTGAGGTACTTCGATGCCTTGAGACAAAAAGAACAGTATGCCCAATAACGTACGTCCGCGAACAACCAACTTACTGTTGCTCATATCTAAGAAGTTTGTCTTCCACTTGAACAGACTAGCAGAAGCGTTCAAGCCAGCCAATTTCTTGAATTCAGCAATCTTGGCCATTTCGGTTGGCAAATTCCTAATGCCCAAGTGTAAATCTGAAAAGTTAACGTCTGCATTATCGCCGATGTCTAAGCAATGTTTACGTTGCAACTCTCCGAATAATGCAGTCCAACGATAGAAATCTTTGTACTCAGGTGCAAATTCAGGAGTAGGTCCATCGGCTGTAGGCGCATTGTACAAATCATTAACACGCTCAACACACAAATTAAACACACGTTCTGGCTTCCAGCCTGCTTGTGACAAAGCTAAAATAACAGGCAATTGAACAGGCGTCATCAACGTTTGTATGAAATCTTTACCTTTCAATTGACCAAAGCTAAGGTTAGATTCGTTATTGCTTGCTAAGCCAAAAAAGTCACCCGAAAGAGCGCCTGTATAACAATCCTTTGCATTAGCAACCGTCTTGCTTCCAGCCAATTTGTGCGAGGTATTGACGGCATTCTTTTGGTCAATCTTTGCTACCTCCATAAACACGGGATTATCGCGATAACGCAATCGAACAATATTCTGCAATAATTGCTCACTCTCGTTCATCGCTACGCTTTGATTGTACGCATTTTGAAACGTGCGAAGAGCATGCGGGCCCACTTTGGTCGTTTGACAACCTCCTAATATTAACGCGGCTACACTAACGCCACAAACATATAGACGATTCATATGGACGCATTCAAGCTTTTAACTTTGGAAATGTCAAGCAAAATCGTCTGTTTTTTCAACTGTTTTGGCTTTTTTGTTCTCTTGGGAAAGAATGCTTGTAGTTTAGTAATAAATTTCTTCTAAAAAAAGGCCTTGAGCGGGGGCCGTTACAATCGGTATAGACAAGTTTTCTAAATTTAATCGACGTCGAATAAAGTTTTTGTTAATTTTTCCGTATCCGCACATCACACAGGCGCCGACAATCATACGCATCATGCGATAGAGATAACCAGAGCCTATTGTCTCAATGACGTAACGGCCGTCTTCTTCTAATATCTGTGCGCATGTGAGCTGTTTAATCGTATTTTCGCCTGATAAAACATGTCCTGCAAATCCACGAAAATCATGTTCGCCTACGAATAGAGGCAGGACATCTTCAATGGCCTTTATATCGAAATGCTTCCCTTGGAAGGCCCACACGTAACGATAATCGAATGGGGACGATGGATGTAATTGAAAATAATAACGGTAACGTTTCTGACGAACGGAATAACGTGCATGGAAGGTGTCTTCTACAGGCGAGATAGACAAAATTTGAACGGCAAGATCCAGCCTGGAATTAATCGCTTTTTGCAGACACTCGGCCCCATGTGTCCAGTCGGCATCAAAGTGAAAAACTTGTCCTCGTGCATGAACCCCAGCATCGGTTCGACTACACCCGTGAATTCTAATAAAGCGTTTGAATGTGGTAGCAATACGGTCCTCCAAATGATCCTGAACGCCTTGACGATTCGCCTGACTCTGCCAGCCTTCGAAATCGGTTCCGTCATAAGTACACACGCATTTCCATCGCATATCTTCATATGAACCCTTCTCAGGTTTTTGTCAACTGAAATTCCTTTTATAACAGAGTAGGTTTTTTATAGGATAACGTCGAGGATAATCAACAGCCTGACCTTTTAACAATCGATTTCATGACAAAAAACTTGCTCCATTAAACCTTTTGATTCATAAAAACACCATGCGTTATAAACCTTGGTTGTTCTTGTTAGGATGGCTTACGTTGCCGTCGTTACCTGCACAAAATGTAACGTCCCAGCAGGCTATTTTGTTAGGTGTTGTTCAGGGAGTAACTGAATTTCTGCCGGTGTCTTCAACAGGCCACATGTTGTTATTGAACGACATTTGTTTTAAAAATTTCCAGCTGGCTGGCTTAAATGATTACTTGGTGTATATCAACTTGGGAACACTTTTGGCGCTGTTATTGTTTTATCGTCCCGAAATCATGCAAATAGGGAAGGGCTTTTGTGGATGCAACAAAGAGGGGCTTCATTTGGGCAAAACTCTCATTTTGGCGTTTTTGCCTGTAGCTTGTGTTGGCTTTTTGGTAGATGGCCTTGTGCAACCATATTTGTATAAGAAAATTTGGATTGCAGTTGCGCTTGTTCTTGGTGGTTGCGCTATCTTTTGGATTGAAATGTATCGCAAAACACATCTTCGGACGCTTGCAAATCTTTATGAAATTCCACTCTCGGCTAGCGTTATTATAGGTTGCTTTCAAGTGTTTGCTTTATGGCCAGGCGTAAGTCGTTCGCTCGCAACCCTTATAGGCTGTATTTACGTAGGGATTCAGTTGCGGCGCGCCATCAACTTTTGCTTCCTTCTAGGCTTTCTGACCACAGGTGTCGTAACCTTCTATAAGATTTTAAAAGGTTGGGCGGTTCCCATCCAAACTATAGAGCTCTCTGTGGCTATACTGGGAATCGCTACCGCGTTCGTTGTCGGTATGATGACCATTCATATGTTCTTAAGGCTTTTAAATTGTTACGGTCTAAAGCCCTTTGGGTACTACCGTCTTTTGCTGGGACTTTGCTTATTGTTGGCCTAAGTCTATTTATGCTTGGCAATTTTTGACGAAATCTTTTCAAGTTGTTAGATAACGCCTCCGTTTTATAAAACAAGCGGTTTGTTGGCGTGAACTAAGGCCTAGTGTTTTTGTTTTCAATACATTCGTTTACAATAACGGTATTAGGCACCACCATGACAGTACCTTTTTCTGTCTGCAGGCGGGTTGACCGGATTCCAAGCGAAAGAACCTTGCCGGAGGCTTTGGTGCCAACAACAATGGAATCACCTTCCTTGAACGGCCTATCTAAGAGAATGGATAGGGCGGCCCATAAATTGGCGAGCGTGTTTTGGGCAGCAAAGGCAACAGCGGCACCTCCAATGCCCAAGGTGGTCAATAGACCACTAATAGAAAAGCCAAGGTTGTGTGCTAAAACAATAAGACCTAAAGTCGTAAAGGCCCATAGGCATAGTTTGGTGAGCAAGGGATAAACTTGCGTTATGTTTTTTACGAGACGACCGAAGCAGGTCAGGCTGACAAAGGCCACAATATCTCCCACGACTAAGCACAACAAAAAGCTAGAAATTCCTTTGACGATGTGTATCCACAGGTGTTGATGGAATATATTTACGATGAACCAAATGGTGGCAAATCCCCAAAGTAATACAAACTTTATCCGCAGTGCTTGAAGAATTTTCAGTAAGTATTGAGGTGTAATGTTTATACGCGTTACCCAAGTTTCCAGCTTCTTATTTACTTTTTGTAGAAAAAGATATCCGGACAAGTAGACCAGTAGAATGCCTAAAGCAATATATATGTCAGTCGTTGCCATTGGTAATTACTTCGGATGTGGGCGTAACAGTTCCGCCAGAAATGATAAGTTTAATGGCATCACTGATGCTCATGTCTAACGGAATAAGTTCATTTTCCGGCACCATAATAAGGAAACCGGAAGTGGGATTGGGGGTCGTGGGAACGAAAACGTTACATACGGTCTCTCGCGTTTTGGTTTGAACTTCACCGTTAGATTTGTTGGTCAAGAAGCCAATCGAGTAGATTTCTTTACTTGGGAATTGCACCAAAACGGCCTTTTGAAAGACGGCTTGATTGCTCTTGCTAACGGTATCCACCATCTGTTTAACCGTAGTATAGATGGTGCTGATGAAGGGAATGTTTTGTATAAAACTTTCGGTAAACCTTAAGAGTGATTTGCCCAAAAAAAACTTTGAAAGCCACCCAAACAGCGTGATTAAGATGATAACAAAAAGAATGGAAGTGATGTTGGCAATCCACTGCAGCCATTGCTTGGTAATGAGGTTATTCCATGGGCCAAAGAACAAAGCACTTGCTGGCTGTCCAACTTTCTCCAATAAAAATTTAATGATAACAAAAGTGACTCCTAGAGGGGT
>CALXMI010000020.1 GCA_944389435.1 uncultured Opitutales bacterium | reverse complement strand
TTGTATTTGCGCGTTAAGCGTCCTGCCACGATTCCGACCACGCCTGCGTGCCAAGTTGGCTGAAACAAGACATAAGCCAAGCGATTTGGATTTGCGAGAATCATCGATTCTGCTTCTTGCAGAATTTGGGCCTCAATCGCCTGTCTTTCTTTATTTAACGCATCCAACTGCAGTACGCATTCTCGACAAAAAGAGCCATCGGCATTTGTCAACAGACGATAGGGTATATGTGCCGAATCAAGTCGACCACTTACGTTGATGCGTGGGGCTAGCTTATAAGATACGTCGTCGACCGTTAACGGAACCTTTGGATGGATGCCCGCCACTTTAATCAGGTGGCGTAAGCCTGGAATTTCGGATGTCAGCATTTCCTTCAAGCCAAAATGCACCCATAAGCGGTTTTCATGCCTTAGAGGAACCACATCCGCAATGGAACCAAGTGCAACCAAGTCTAAAAATTGCCGCAGTTTTACTTTGGGAACAAAGGAGGGATTTTTCTGCTTTAGGTATTTAAACCACGCGTGAATCCATTTAAAAACCAAGCCTGCGGTACAAAATTCTTTCGATGAGATGGAATGTGCGGCCTCATTGACGTGCGGATTTATTAAAATAGCGTCTGGCAGAGAATTGCAGGTGCATTGATGATGATCAACGACAATGACTTCAATGCCGGCATCGCGTAATCGTTGAATCGCAAGGACCGAATTGGTTCCACAGTCCAATGAAATCAAATAATCAAACGTTTGAGATTGCGATAGAATTCGTTCCACAACCCGTTCTGTCAATCCATAACCTTCTCGTTCTCGATCCGGAAAAAACGCTGTAAAGTGATAGCCTAGGCTTTTAAAACAGCGATCCATCAAGGCCATGCTGGTTACGCCATCAACATCGTAATCGCTTACAATGGCAATGGGTTGGTGTGCCAAACAGGCCTTGTCGATGATTTGGACGGCTTCCGATAAATGTGGAATGGTATACGGATCTTCAACCTCTTTTAGCGAGGGTTGCAGAAACGATCGTAATTCTTGTTCGTTAGAAAAAGAAAGTTGTGAAACCAACTTTACAACTTCATTTGATAACTTCAAGGAAGCTACACATTCTCTAAACCAACTCGGTTGCTCCTTTTCTTCATTAAAGATCCAACGCATGAGAGGCCAGTCTCTTGATTAAAAAGCCTGAGTTAAAGCTTTTTTATCCAATGTGGAGCGACTACCCTTGTTCCACCAATAGAAAATTGGCGAAGCAATGAAGATAGACGAGAAGGTGCCTATAAAAATTCCTAACAAGAAAATGAGCGCATAATCGCTTACAATACCCGAACAGAAAATATAAAGCGAAATGGCTGGAATAAGCGTTGTTAAGCTGGTCATCAACGTACGCGATAAGGTTTTGTTGATGGATAAGTTAATAACCTGTTCTAGGGGTAACGAAGCGTTGTTTTGTAATTCTTCGCGAATACGGTCAAAAATAATGATTGTATCGTTAATGGAATACCCAATGACCATCAAAACTGCCGCCACCATAGGAGCCGTAAATTGATGCCCTAGAGCTATGTACAATCCTATGGTGATCAACGTATCGTGTAACAAAGCGACGACCGAACCAATACCGTAGCTCAATTCAAACCGAAACGCCACGTACAGTAAAATACCAAGTAAGGCAAATAAAACCGAAAAAACTGCATTCTTTTGTACTTCTGTGCTGACTGATCCGCCGATCTGATTTTGTGCAACACATTCAAAGCTTATCGAAGGATAAGCCGACTGTAAGGCCTTAAATACGCCAGCGCCACGGTTCTTTTCGCTTTGAATTTTTAACAAATGATCGCTGCTGCCCAAGTTTTTCTGATAGACAGCGTTGACCTCTCCTAATTGGTTGTCTAAGGCAAGTTTGCGAATTTCTTGAGCGTCGACGATTCGATCTGTACGAATGAGCCATTCATCCCCGCCAACAAAGTCAATGCCCAAGACGCTCTTACCGCGATGGATTAAGCTTACTGCGCCGATCAAAAGGAGCACGCAAGAGAAAGCAAAAGCATACTTTTTATACCGCATAAAACGGTAATGTGCATTGCCAAACCAAGCGTTAGGCGATAGCTTAAACCAACCTTTGCGTGCTAAAATCTCCAGTAGGCTGCGATTGAAGCACAAAACTGTAAACAAGGTTGTTAAGATACCGATAGCTAAAGTGATGCCGAAGCCTTTAACAGGACCGGTTCCTAGCCAAATGAGTAAGCAAGCCGTTAGCAGGGTCGTAATGTTGGCGTCCAAAATAATCCCGAAGGCTCTTTTATGTCCCATGGCTAAGGAAACAACCGCATCATGACCTTCGTGGATTTCTTCACGAACACGCTCAAAGATAAGGACATTCGCATCTACCGCCATGCCAAAGGTTAAAGCTAAGGCGGTAATGCTGGGTAATGTAATGGTTGCTCCTAGGATTGCCCAAGAGATAACAATGAACATAAAGTTTAAGAACAAGGCCAATCCACATGTAAGGCCGGACAACCGGTAATAGATCGTCATGAGGAGAATCACCAATAGTACGCTGATGATGGAAGCGTTTATAGCAACGGTTTTTGCGTTTGTGGCCAAAGAAGGCCCTACCTCATAAACTTCTGTTAATTCGAGTTCAAATTCTAATGGATTATTCAAAACATTTGAAAGCTCAACAGCCTCGCGTTGTGTAAAACGACCCGAGATGCTAGCCTGTCCGCCTGTGATTTCTGCTTGAATCACAGGAGCCGAGCAAACTTTGCCGTCTAAAACAATTGCCAAGCGTTTGTGTAGATTTTGACGCGTAATGGTTGCAAAACGCTCTTTGCCTTCAGCGGTCATCTGTAAACTGATTTCATACTTACCGTAAGGATCGATGACCGGATGCGCTTCTTTTACGGCTTTGCCGGTCATTTCGGGAATCTTCTTTACGATAATAGGATACTGAATTTCTTCACCTTTTTCGTTTTCATGCGCAATAAGCAACTTTTCGTAACCCATTGGAATTGGATCTCCAGGTTTTATGGCGTCGTTAACGATCCTGAAATCTAGCTTTGCAGGCTTTTTCAACGCATGCGCTATGTCTGGATTGGTTTCTAGGGAAATGCCAGGCAGTTGGACTTCGATGTTTCCGGAGCCCCTAGGACGTACAATAGGTTCGGCGACACCTAGTGCATCGATACGGCTCAAAATAACTTCTATGGCTTTTTGCACCAACTGTTCACGTTCCCAATCGGATTTCCCTTGTAATACGGATGGGTTGATTTCCAAAGAAAAAGCGACACCGCCCTTTAAGTCCAAGCCTTGCTTGAAGATGCTTTGCGAGCTTTTAAACATGTGACGCAAAAGAATTTGGTTCTTTTTATCGATATTTTTGATGTCAGCTGTGTTGAATTGGGTGAAATAGGTTCCTAGGTCTTGTTTTTGCTCGTGACAAATCGACAACAGTGAGGACAATAAGTGCGGAGACTTTCGATCCGCTACCGCTTGTTTTGCTTCATTGAGCAGTGTCCTGAATCGCTCAGGATTAGCTTTAACGTGGGACTCCAAATAACGATCAAACGCTATATCTTTCCAGGGAGTTAGCTGAAAAAGTCCGACCACTAAAACGAAAGCCGTAACAACCAAACGCCATTTTGTCGCTTGCATAATCAACCTTACTTTGCTTTTAGGTTCGTAATTTTTGTTTGAATGAAATTTTTATGGATTTCTATTTTGGAATCGCCCGACTTTAACAGTAGACGATCTCCTTTTAATTGTATAACTGAGCCTAAAATGCCAGATGCGGTCATCACTTCGTCGCCATTTTTTAATTCGGCAATCATCTTCTCTTGCGCCTTTTGCCGCTTTCTTTGCGGGGCGATTAGCAAAAACCAGAACGCCAAGAAGAAAAAAACCATCATTAGCAAAGAAGAAGCTCCGCTTGCTGGCATGGGGGCTTGATCGCAAACAAAATTCATAAAATGGTAACTCATAACACTTTTACTGAATACCCTTTTAGGCTTTTTGGCAAGTATGAATTGTTGCAAAATGAGGTTGCTTGTTCTTGGCTGTTTGTAGAAGGGGCTTCGGCTTATAATGCGTTTTTTGTAAAAATGTGCAGAGTCTTTGAAGAGAACGAAGTCCTTATT
Organism: uncultured Opitutales bacterium; assembly: GCA_944389435.1. Taxonomy (GTDB): domain Bacteria; phylum Verrucomicrobiota; class Verrucomicrobiia; order Opitutales; family UBA9783; genus UBA1183. Next base: position 16,205 of record CALXMI010000020.1, on the reverse strand, counting down.
AATGTGAGGCGTTGTCAGAAGGTTAACATTTGCTGCTGAAGCGCCGAAAGTACGAAATTCAGTGCTTTATGAAGAAAATTTTAACAAAAGCATTTACAATTGCAGGACAACCCTTTTAATCTTTTTTCATGGCAAAAATAGAGTTGGAATTGGTAAAACGTATTTTGAAGCGGGCGGAGCTTGAGAGCGATGTATTGTCAGAAATTATGGGCGAGTTGCAATCGGTGGTTGAGGAGGAAACTGAGCCAACAGAACCCAAAATCGCTCCTGTTAAAAAACAATTTGTGGTGTTGGTAGCCGACAACGACGATGTTTTGGCTGGGCATGAGCTTGCTGGTTGGGTCCTTCAGCTGCCAGAAGATGAGCCCATGCAGTCTGTTGAAGACAAGGTAAAGTGTGCTGCTAAGGCATTTAATTTGAGTAAAAAGGGACGTCGCTATCCTGTTTCAACGGTTGGTGAAACCTGTGAAAATGTTCCCGCCCGTATTTTTAAAGAACAAAAGCTATGGTTAAAAACCAAGGAGCCTGTACTGCTGGTCCCTGTGAAAAATCAATTGCAATTGGACCAGGTTGATTTGAAGAATTTCAACGACAACTATAGTGAAGAGGACGTTTTTTAAATAGAGGCCTTTGTTTTTACATCCCTTTGTGATTGTTGGTCCAAAGAGCGCTTTTTTGAGACTGTGGCTATATTTATCAAGATTTTACCGACAAAAAAGAATTATAGCAAATTGCTGGTAGAATTGACTCGTTTTTATACAATGGGTGCGTAACGGTTGGCGTATTTACGTATCTAACAAGCTTACTTTTTATGAACGAACGTTCGCATCAAAGTAAATCCTCAAGCTTTGTTGCCGTAAAAATTCCCTGTAACCCTATTTGCATACAAACGCAACATTTGCTCGCCGGCTCGCTGGTTTAACTCGCTCAGGCAAAAGAGGTCAATAAATTACGCTTCTCCGTCTTGGCCGATGGCTTCAACAGGACAGCTTTCTAAGGCCTCCAAGCACGCGTCGATTTCTTGGTCAGAAACGGGTTGTTTCTTCACGAAAGAGCAGTCGGTTTCCTCTAAGGTTCCAAAATTTTCTGGAGCGATCTCGCGGCAAAGCCCACAGGCAATGCACTGATCGTCAACGTAGTAATTACCCCTTACATTTTCTGGAAACTTTTTTTCTTTTACGGCCATAATAAGGGAAGTGTACGAAGCTTTGTGTGCCAAGTCAAGCTTTTTCGAAAGCTAAAGCAGTTGGTGTGATATTAAAGAAAGAGGAATATGCGTTTTTTGGGTTTTTGGCTTGACGTTAGGGAGTTGTGAGAATACGCTTCCTGGCTAGTTTTAATTCGCTTAGAGCATTATTGTAACGGCGTTATTGGAATATTTGACAATGAAGGGAATTCTTTTGGCAGGAGGCAGTGGCAGTCGGCTTTATCCGTTGACGAAAATAGTTTCTAAACAATTATTGCCGGTTTACGATAAACCCATGATTTATTACCCACTTTCAACGTTGCTGTTGTTAGGGATAAAGGATATTTTGATTATTTCAACTCCTCATGATACGCCGAATATTCAAGGCCTTTTGGGTGACGGTTCAAAGCTGGGTGTGAAGTTTAGTTTCGCGATACAAAAGGAACCTAAAGGGATTGCTCAAGCTTTTACGATAGGTGCCGATTTTATTGGAAACGACGACGTTTGCCTCATTTTGGGCGATAATATTTTCCATATGGGTGTACAGCAAGGCTCATTTAAGGAAGAGGTTGAAAAAAACATAGGGTCGAGAGCCACCATATTCGCCTACCAAGTTTCCGATCCAAAACGTTTTGGGGTTGTAGAGTTTGACGAAAATTGCCGAGTCCTATCTATTGAAGAAAAGCCAGCAAAGCCCAAGTCAAATTATGTTTCTGTGGGTTTGTACTTCTATACTTCGGATGTTGTAGAAAAGGCCAGGGCGTTGAAGCCTTCTGCACGCGGAGAATTGGAGATTACCGACCTGAATAATTTATATCTGAAAGAAAACCGCATGTCGGTTGTTCCTATGCGTAGAGGAAGCGCATGGTTAGATGCAGGAACGCCAGATAGCTTGATGGAGTCAAGCAACTTTGTGCAAATTATCGAGAAGCGTCAGGGCTTGAAAATTGCCTGCCTAGAGGAGATTGCTTATCGGCAAGGTTTCATAGACGACTCGCAAATGTTGGCTATTATCAACGAGCTTAAAGATAGCGATTACAAGACCTATTTAAAAAAAGTATACCAAGAGCGCAATGAACTTTATTAAAACTGCTTTGGATGGAATTTACATCATAGAACCCAAGGTGTTTAAAGACATTCGTGGCTATTTCTTCGAGCGCTACAACAAAGCTGAATTCGTACAAAACGGCATTACGTGCGATTTTGTTCAAGATAATCAGTCCAAGTCGGTTTATGGCGTAATTCGCGGATTGCATTGTCAATTGGGCAAGCATGCACAGTCGAAGCTGGTTAGCGTCTTGTCCGGTAAGGTGCTGGATGTTGCGGTTGATGTGCGTAAAAATTCTCCGACGTTTGGGCAGCATATTGCGGTGGAATTATCTGCAGAAAACAAGCGGCAGTTATTTATTCCACGTGGGTTTCTTCATGGCTTTTCGGTTTTAAGTGACGAGGCGGTGTTTGCGTACAAATGTGATAATTTTTATTGTAAAGAAGCTGAATTTAGTGTTCGATATGACGATCCTGCGATTGGGGTTGATTGGCGGATCCCACAAGACAAGATCGTAACGTCTGTAAAAGATCAATCGACTCATATGTTAAAAGATATTCCGAATGTTGAATAAGGTTCTAATCACAGGTTGCCGAGGGCAATTGGGAAGGGAGCTGTCAGCGTTGCTTCCCAAGGCGGTTTTTGCGGATTCAAAAACGCTGGATATCACAAATTTTGCAGCCGTCCAAGCATTTGTTGCCGAAAACAAGATAACTGCTATTGTTAATTGTGCTGCTTATACAGCGGTTGATAAGGCGGAAGAAGAGGAGGTCGTTGCCTACCAAGTCAATGCAATCGGGCCACTAAACTTGGCTAAAACAGGGTGCAAGCTCATCCATATTTCTACGGATTATGTGTTTGATGGAAACGCTTGTTGTCCGATTAAACCGGAAGATAATCCTCGTCCTATTTCTGCCTACGGAAGGACCAAGTTGGCAGGCGAAACTTTTGTGTTGGCGGAAGCTGAATGTGGTGTGGTTATCAGAACATCTTGGTTGTATTCGACCCATGGTAGCAATTTCGTTAAGACCATCCGCAAATTAGGAGCCGAAAGAGCAAGCCTAGGTGTGGTTGCAGACCAAATTGGAGCGCCGACGTATGCAGGGGACCTTGCGAGCGCAATTGCAAAAATTATTCCGCAACTGAGTCTCGATAATAGGGGTGTTTACCATTATGCAAACGAGGGTGTTTGTTCTTGGTATGACTTCGCTTGGGAAATCGTACGTTTGTCGCAATTAAGCTGCAAGATTTGTCCAATCGGTTCGTTAGATTACCCAACAAAAGCCAAAAGGCCTTTTTATAGTGTTTTGGATAAAAGTAAGCTAAAAGAGACCTTTAATTTAGAGATTCCATATTGGAAAGAGAGTTTAGAAAAATGTCTGACACTATTTTAATAACAGGAGGGGCAGGTTTCATAGGGTCAAATTTCGTACCCTATTTTTGCCAAAAATACCCAGGATATAACGTTCTTAATTTAGACAAATTGACTTATGCGGGTGATTTGGGTAACCTAAAAGAGTGTGAGGGTATGACAAACTATCGTTTCATTCAAGGTGATATTTGCGATAGGCCGCTACTCGAAGATATTTTTAAACGTAACGATGTAAGGGGCGTTATACATTTTGCAGCAGAAAGCCATGTGGATAATTCCATAAAAGCGCCGGAAGCTTTTGTTAAATCTAACATCGATGGCACCTTTACCCTTTTAGACGTTGCTTTTAGGCACTGGATGCAAGGTCCTCATGACGTTAAACCCGGTTATATGTGTTGTCGCTTCCATCATATTTCAACCGATGAAGTTTTTGGTACGTTAGGATCAACAGGTTTGTTTAAAGAGACGACGCCTTATGCGCCTAATAGTCCGTATTCAGCCAGCAAAGCCAGTTCTGATTTTTTGGTGCGAGCTTATCATCATACGTTTGGTATGAATGTGACAACATCCAATTGTTCCAATAATTACGGTCCTAAGCAGCATAGAGAGAAGTTAATCCCCTTGGTTATCAGCAATGCCTTGCAAGAGAAGCCACTTCCAATTTACGGACAAGGACTAAATGTACGCGATTGGTTGTATGTTTTGGATCACTGTAAGGCGATTGATTTAGTTTTTCATAGTGGAAAGACGGGTGAAACCTACAATGTGGGTGGTCGAAATGAGCGCAATAATATCGCCATTGTTAGAAGAATTTGTGCTATTCTGGATCAGAAAAAGCCACGTAAGGATGGGAAAAAGTACGAAGAATTGATCATCTTTGTAAAGGACAGAGCTGGGCATGATCTACGGTACGCCATAGATGCCACAAAGATTGAAACGGAGTTGGGCTGGCGTGCGGAAGAGACGTTTGATACCGGCATAGTTAAGACGGTAGATTGGTATTTGAAACATTTTGATGGAAAATAAGGTGATATGCAAACCATTAAAACATCTGACATAAAGGCACCTAAGGTATCGGTTTTAACACCGATTTACAATACAAATCCCCAACATTTAAGGGAGTGTATAGAGTCCATTCTGAATCAAACGTTTACGGATTTTGAGTTTATTATTCTCAATGATAGTCCAGACAATATTGAAATTCAGCAGATCGTAAAGTCTTATCCTGATGCTCGCATTCGATATTATCGAAACGAAAAAAACATGGGCATTTCGGCATCAAGGAATAAGCTGTTGGAATTAGCTCAAGGCGAGTATGTTGCCATTTTTGACCATGATGATATTTCCATGCCTAAACGGCTTGAAAAGGAAGTTGCTTATTTAGATGCAAATCCTCATGTTGGAGTTGTTTACGGAAAGGTTCGACTTTTGGATTGGAAAAGAGGATATCATGTTTTTAGAAAATTTCCACAGTATGACCATGAAATAAGGTGCAGCCTTACAATGGGTTGCTATTGTGTTCATACGGCAACCATGTTACGTAAGTCGATTCTAGTGGATAACGGTATTCGTTATGAAGAGTTTTTTAGTCCTTGTGAGGATTATCAACTGTTCAATCGACTGTTGGACAAAACGCACTTTTATTGCATTCAGGAGGTTTTAGTATTGTACCGCAATCATGCTGGCAACACGACAAGTCTGCAGAAAGCCAAAATGCGCCGCATTAGCAAAGCCATTCGCTTGGATATTCAAAATCGTTATCCGGCCTATTTTTATCGCTATCAAAATTTTCGTTTGAAGTTATATTTGTTTGGCTTTTTCCCATTTATTAAGGCGAAGCGGGGATGGATTTATTTGTTTGGCTTTATTCCTATTTTCAAGGTAAAGGATAAAGTATAAGCGACATAGGTATTGAGTGATTTTTGGCGGATGATTGTTTAAAAATGGGTAAAGTTTTAGATTTTATGAAAAAATCATTGACTTTTGATTTAATTAGCCTAGCTTTTTAAACGTTGAGGGGTGGTAGTTCAGCTGGTTAGAACGCCTGCCTGTCACGCAGGAGGTCGCGAGTTCGAGTCTCGTCCATCCCGCCACTTAAGTTTAGTGGCTTGTCCCTCTCATCCCCTGTGAATTATAAGGAGCGTTGACGAGAAGGTTTTTTGTAGAAAACAATGCTGAGGATGGTGTTTTTTATAAAAAATGATGCTGATGTCGGTTAAGATTTGAGGTTGGCTGCTTGTAGTTTGTTTCGAACATATTCTAAATTTAAGGTTTCATTGTAAAAGCCCATCAAAGATGTCTGTTTGTATGTTTTTGTGTGAATTTTGCTTGAAAAAAACACGACAGAGGTTATTGTTTTTTTAGGAGGTGGACTATGACACTATACGTAATATTTATATTATTGCCGATTGTTTTGGGCATTTGGGCGCAAATACAGGTACACTCAAAGTATGCGCGTTGGTCTAAGGTTGCTTCAAAAGGGCACATTACGGGGGCAGAGGCTGCTTCGGCCGTGATGGAGCAAGCAGGCATACAAAACGTGTCTATTGTGTCTATTGAGGGTGAATTGACGGACCATTACGATCCCGTACGTCGGCAGTTAGCTCTGAGTAAAGCTAATTACTATGGGACTTCCTTGGCGGCATTAGGCGTTGCTGCCCACGAAGCTGGCCATGCCATTCAACACAAACAGGCCTATGCTCCCTTACGGTGGCGTTCGGCGCTTATACCAGTAACCAACGTTGCCTGTCAGCTTTTACCATGGGTGATTTTTGGTGGATTGTTCCTGAATTTTTTTGGAATGGTAAAGTTAGCTGTTTGGATTTACCTTATTTTAGCGATTTTTCAGTTGGTAACGTTGCCTGTTGAGTTTGATGCGAGCGCTCGCGCGAAGAAGATTTTGGTTGATTTATCCATCGTGGATCATCAAGAAGCGCGTGGGGTTTGTGAGACATTAGATGCGGCAGCACTGACTTACGTGGCGGCGTTTATCGCATCTTTAGGACATTTTTTGTATTATTTGGGACTTGCGCGTAATAATGATTAAGCAGCAAGTATGGCAATGGGATCGAAAATACCCTGTTCTGTGGCAACACGAGGAGGCAGTAGAGCATTTTCGTTGTCCATTTGCGCGTATTCTTACACAAAAGGCGCATCATCCGGATGGTCGCGAGCATGACTTTGTTCTATGGGAAGGCAAAGATTGGGTGCAATGTGTGGCTATAACCGAACAGAGCGAGATTGTTTTAGTAAGCCAGTATCGGGCTGGTACGAAGGGTTTAACTTTGGAACTTCCAGGCGGAGGGCTTGATAAAGGCGAAAATTCTGCTGCAGCTGCCGCGCGAGAATTACGCGAAGAAACCGGTTACGCTGGGCAAGCTCCCATTTACTTGTACGATTGTTCCCCTAATCCCTCTACCCACACCAACCGCTGCTACTTTTATTTGTGCTGGCATTGCAAAAAAATTTATGATACACAGTTTGATCCTAGTGAAGAGTTAGCAACTTACTTGTTGCCGTTGGGGCAGCTAGATAGTGCCATTAAGAACAAAACGTTTGATCATGCTATAACGCTTACTGGACTTTTGTTGTTCAAAGAGTGGATGCAAGCTCATCCGCAAGGTTTGCCACACTGAAGTTTTTTATAGCCATGATCGATAAAACACTCGTTCTCTTGGCTGCTGGAAAAGGATCTCGCTTTGGAGGTTTAAAGCAGATCCATAGGTTTCAACCGCAAGAGGCTACCTTGGCAGAATTTGCCATTTGGGACGCTTTGCAGGTTGGTTTTAATCGGTTTGTTGCGATCGTTAGCGAAGATACGCATGAATTTTTTGGAGCTATTTTTAAAAAGCTTAATCTAAATAAAGTATCGCAATGCGTGTTGCAAACGCAAGAAAATGTTCCGGCGGATCTTTGTAAAAATCGGCAGAAGCCTTGGGGGACGGGGCATGCGCTTTTATGTATACGTCATGCCGTCCATTCGCCTTTTGTTGTTGTAAACGCTGACGATTTTTATGGACGTAAGGCTTACCAACTTGCCTCAATTTTTATCGATAACAATCCTGTAAATTTTGCCCTTGTTGGTTATCTACTTGAGAAAACTTTGTCGCATTATGGTCCTGTTTCTAGGGCTTTATGCACGATACAGAACGATACCGTGATCGGTTTAGACGAGTGGACGCATATTGAAAAAGTTGAGGACAAAATTTGTGGGAAACGGGATCATAAAAGTATCGTCTTGCAAAAAGATACGCTTACTTCCATGAACTTCTGGATTCTGCAGCCGACCATTTTTGATGAGCTGCAAAACCAATGGGAGCTTTTTCTCAAGCATATTCATCAGTCGCAAACACAGGAATTTTACTTACCGACGGCGATTCAGGAACTAGCCAAAGAAAAAGAGGTGGCCATCAAAATGCTGCCGAATGTGGATGATGTATGGTTAGGAATCACCTATCCTCAAGATATTAAGGATACGCAGCAAGCGCTGTTGTTGTTGACCCAGCAGGGCGTTTACCCGCAACGTTTTAGTATCTAAGCGTCTATTTATAAAAAAAGTTCTCGTGCCAACCAAGGTTTTTAAAAAAAAGACAATCTTCTCGTCAACTTTTTTAAGATCTGTTCAAAAGGGTCGAATAAGGTGGCTAAGTGACACAACCTTATCGATAGCCTACACCTTGAAAATAGAGCCGAAGCTTTTCCCCAATAGCACCGAAGCACCGATGATGGTTACGGCTAAAAAAGTCATGGCCCAAACGCCAAGTGCACATGACAAGAACGTACCGTTACCCAACAAATTGAGAAGTTCGTAAATAGCCTTTGTGATAGGGTAAAAAGCTTTCTTTTGTGCAAGGATTAAAGAATCTGACACCTCTAGCATGGCTTGCGAAAAGACTAAGATAGCGCCGGCCATCAAGTTGGCTGCAATCAAGGGAAGGGTAATTTTGCGAATGGCTTTAAACGAAGAACAGCCTAGGTTTTGCGCCGCTTCCTCATAAGTTTGCGAAACTTGCTGGAGTCCCGCAACACTTGAGCGCACCATCAGCGGAATTTTACGGATCGCGTAAGAAATAATCAGCAAAAGGGTTGGATTTTTAACGGGATTCAGACAGGCAAAGATGCGTCCTTCCTGGGATATGGCCACAAAACCGAAGGCCATGATCAAGCCAGGAACCGCAAGTGGCATCATGGCGCACGTGTCTAGCAGTTGTCGTCCTGGAAGCTTGGTTCGAGCAATAACGAAGGCAATGGCTACGCCAAGCATGGCGCTTACTAAAGTTGCGCAAGAGGCATAAATAAGGCTATTTTGAATGGATGGAATGGTGAGCGAATCGCCCAAGGCCGCTAAGTAATTGTCGAATGTCCAGTTTGTTGGCAAAATGGTTTGGTACCAATCTGAAGCGAATGAGAAAAGTACAACGGCGGCATGTGGAGCAAGGGCTACCAATGTTACTAAAGAAAAGAGCATGCAACAGCCTACATTGCCCCAAGTGTTTGGTTTTTTGCAGACTTGTCCGTGAGAAGCTTTGGCCAACATGGCATAATTGTTACGCTCAAACAATTTTTTGCCGAGTAAATAAAAGGTAGCCGCAAAAATGAACATGACCGAGACAAGAGCGTAAGGGAAAGGATTGCCTCCGATTTCTTTTAGTCCGTTGTAAATTTGTACGGAAGTGATACGGTTGTAGTTGAACATGAGCGGAACACCGAGTTCTGTAAAGGCCCAAATGAAAACAATCGTACACCCTGCAAATACCCCTGGCCGAATAAGAGGAAAGGTGATGCGCCAAAACTTTTGAAAACCTTTACAGCCTAAATTTTCAGCTGCTTCACCTAAGGTAGGGTCAATGTTGGCCAAAGAGGCTACGATATTTAAGTAGAGAACGGGATACAAACTGAGGGCATTCATGGCGATAATGCTGGCCATGGGATAAGCACCCAACCAATCAAATGGCATCGTTGGATCCATGAGTCCAAGTTTGATTAAAAACATGTTTAAGGTTCCATAGGTGCCTAAAAGCTGCAATACGCCATTGGCTCCTACGAAGGGTGGCAGCATGATGGGTAGTAGGACCAAGCTCGAAAAGAATCGCTTACCAAAAAAGTCGTAACCATTGTATACGTAGGCTAGGGGGACTGCAATGAATAGCCCAAGCACCGTTGAGCCGATCCCCATGACAAAGGAGTTAAAAAGGCCTTCTACATAAACAGGGTTTTGGAAAACTGTTTTTAGGTAGGAAAGCGTAAACCCATGCTCATAATCAAAGAATCCGCCTCTTAGGATTTCCCAAATGGGTAAAATGAAAAAACAACCAAAAAATATAATGGAGATCGTGTAAACCGTAATTGCCAATCGTTTTGACATGTATTTTTCTTTTTCGGTACCTATACAATGCTAATTTTTTTTTAAATGCAATTTATTATTTCATAAAAATATACGCTGCCTGGACTTGTTGGTTTTTGAATAAGCTTTCATGAGGGAGGTTGTCAGTAGAGATGTATGTTGGGTTGTTGTTAACGGTAGAAACGTAACCTAAAAAGCTCTTTATGACTGTTGTTGTTTCGTCAAACTGTTGACAGCCTGTACTTGAGCATACATTCTGGCGTTTAATTCCTTAACCTTCTCAAAGGTTTTTCGCCAGCTCTCTTCTTGCGCGGCAAATAGACGCTCCATTCGCTGTAACTTTTGCTCTAAAGAAGCCTTTTGTGCACTGAAGGACGTACGAACAGATTTGATGGTAGAATTTATACAATTTGTCAAAAAACTGACCGTAGCATCCATAGGACTGCCTGCTGTTGAAAAGGCACGCGCAATGTGTTCAGGAGCTTCTCGTATTTGTTGTGTGAACGTATTGGCATTTAATTGCAGATGATGATCTTTGTCAAAGCTTAAGCCCACAGCGGAGAGTTTTTCATAATTCGATATACCTTCGCCTGAAAAACCGAACAGAGTGTTTCGTAAACCCGACATAAGCTGTTTTATGGCTGTATTACTATGAAAAGCACCAAATTGCTTCGTTTTAGGATCGGCCTTGGTCTCTTTTAAAAGGTAATCTTGAATGGCATTATATTTTGTGACAAATTTTTGCAAGGTTTCGAGGGCCGTTTTTTCATCGACTTTTATAGAGAATTCAGTTGTGCCCAATTTGCTAGCCTGAATCGATAGGCCAGCGATTCCATGCTGAGCCTGAGAGAACGTATTGGTTGTGCTTATCATTTCGGGCCCATTGTTGATCGAAAACGCGGCGTTTTGTCCTGGTGTAATTTGAGCGCTTGCGACATTAAGGCCCATGGATTGTATTAAGTTGCCCGATACATCTCGTAAGCTTAATCCTAGGCTTCCAGGTACTTTATTGGTTACAGAAAAAGATTGCGAACTGGGCAAATAGTGGATGAATACGCCCGCATTGGCTCGGTTAATTTTAGACAAAATGCTTCCAAGCGAATCGGTTTTATTGTATTCAATTTCCACGCCATTGATGCTGATTTTTCCATCCGAGGTTACTGGAACTTTAAAATGTAAATTTTCTAAAGATTGGTCAAGTTTGAGTGTATTTAAGCGTGTGATGGAGGTGGTTGTGGATGTTTCAGATGTATACAGCCTTAACAAATCAAGTAAATTGCTGGTATCGTTCGGAGCGCCTAAGTAAAGAGGCTGGTTAGAGCTTAATGTGATTTTGTCCGTACTTGCATCATAGATTGGGGTTACGCCTTTTTTGGTAAGTTTATTGAAAACCGATTCGAAGGAATCGCTGGCAGAGACCTCTATCTGTTGCCCATTTATGGTAAAAAAACCTTCCCTTAAGGGTGCATTCAGTGAGAGGTCAGACAAGGGTACCCGTAAATTTCCATCTGCAATAAGAGGGCCGCAAATACTTGTGTCTCCGGTGCATTCTGTTGCTGTCGCTAATCTTGAAATGTTAATGCGGTAATGACCTGCAAGCGTTCCGTCCGCCACAGAAACAGTTGCAACATTTTTCTCAGAAATTTCTACCGTACGTCCATTCAAGCCGACACCATCCTTTAACTGCCGAACTAACTTCTGTAGATCACTCAAGTGGGTTTCCAGCGTACGGAGTTCGTTGGTCTGCGTTTGGACAGCTTTAATTTTTGCACTTTGAATCTCTAATTGGGGCGTGTGGGTTTTTTGAACCATTGCCTGAATAAAGGGGTCCCAATTTTGAGACATTAAGGATTCGGCCATTGACATGCCTTTTTATGAAGCAAAAAGCGTGCCTAGTCCATAGGTGCTGTCAGGCGTTCAAGCCACGTGTTAGTTGCAAGAACTATTCTTTGGCAACTGTTTATTTTCCATGAGTTTTGGGTAAAATTGCAGCATGAGCGTATCCCACAAGGATGGTTGAGGAATAGAAAATATTTTTTTGGAAGGTAGCGGTACGGGCAGCCAGATTGCCTTCTGGATTTCTTCTAACAATTGATCTTGGGGCCAGCTTACATAGCCGCAGTAAGCTTTTATGTCGGAATCGTCGCTGTCGGCCATTATTTGTGAAATTTGTTGTGTGTCAAGCCCCAGCTGCCATTTAAGGCATCTATGTTGCGCATTCCATTCCATCGAGGTGATGATGACTTGCTTGGGCTGCATAGGTCCACCTTTAAAAACCGGAACGTGACTCAATCGTCCCCATTTCTTTTCATCAAAATCATTGAGAGTTAAATGTAAAGGTTGGTTAATACAAAGTCCCATAGCTCCCATGTTGTTGTACTGTACAACGACAACAACTGCATTGCGATAGACAGAGGTTGTTAACGGGTTAGATAATAAAACCAGCCCTACGGGTGTATTAGAAAAAATAGAAGGCAACCTATCCATTAAAATTGCTCCAATTCAACACCAGCCGATTTAAAAAGCTCAAAGACAAGTTCATCATTGCGGTAATCATTATGATAATAACATTGTTTTATGCCGGAAGCCAAGAGCATTTTTGTACAATTAATGCAAGGGAAGTGTGTAATATAGGTGATGGCTCCCTGAGTGGATACACCACGTCTTGCGGCATCGGCTAAGGCATTTTGTTCTGCGTGAACCGATGCTTGTTCATGCCCATCTCGCATGATGGATTGATGTGGAAGCCCTGGAAGAAAACCATTGTAGCCTGCAGCGATGATTCTGTTTTTATTACCCTCTCCTGAAACCAATACGCAACCAACATGTAGACGTTGGCATGAAGATCGAGCCGACAATAGCATGGCAATGGACATGAAATAGGTGTGCCATGAGGGACGATGCTGCAAATTTTGAAGGGTTTCTTGTAAGGTATTGAGCCACTGTTTATCTTCCATCATATTATGCTTTTAATTTGTAAAAAAAAGTCATATACATATTTTACGATGAAAGCAAACTTTTCTTTTTGTTACAATTTAGTTAGTATCTTTTTTAAGTTAATTTTTAAGCTTGGATATAAGGGCAAACTGATCGGCTTAGAGAATATACCCGCTAAAGGAGGCTTTATTTTAGCTGCCAATCACGTAAGTTACCTAGATCCACCGTTTATCGCCGTTCATACAAGTCGTCAGCCGGTTTACTCCTTTGCGCGTCGAACGTTATTCAAGCGAGGTATAGGTTGGTTTTTTAGACGTTTGTATATGATCGCAATTGATCGTGATAAGGGAAGTGATTTTCGATCTATCAAGCAAATTTTACAGTTGTTGCAGCAAGGCCAGCCGGTGTTGATGTTCCCGGAGGGTACACGTTCGGTTACGGGTGTTTTGCAGCGTCCCAAGAAAGGTATTGGTTTGTTCGTGTCTAAGTCCAAAGTCCCGGTGGTTCCGGTAAGGATTTTTGGAACCTTTGAAGCCTGGCCTAAGGGAAGAGTATGGCCCAATTTTAAGTCGCAGGTATCGATTGTTTTTGGTAAACCTTTGTTGCCGTCAGATTTCGAAGATTGTAAGCGAAGTGAAGATCCAATGCAAGCCATCAGTGATCGAGTTATGCAAGCAATAGCAAATATTCAACTCCAATAACATCGTATGACCGAAGGTATTTTGCTCATTGTTGATGACGAAAAGAACACGAGGGAAGGGTTAGCGCAACTGTTTTCAGAATATTTTGACGTCTTTACAGCCAGTCAACCTATAGAAGCGTTTAAGTTGATGGACGCTGAGCACTTTGATGTCATCATTACAGATCTGCGAATGGGACAACAGAGCGGCCTCAGTGTGATTGATAAAGCCATCCATTTGCCAAACAAACCCATCTGCATCATGATGACGGCTTATGGTTCTATTGAAACGGCGGTGCAAGCAATGAAGCACGGTGCCTATGATTTTGTATGCAAGCCCGTTCAATTGGATAAATTGGAAGCCATGGTGTTGCGTGCCTACCAAGAGCGAAAAGCATCCAAAACGACAACGATTGCGTTGCCACGTTTATCAAACATGCTAGGAGATACAAAAGCTTTTCAGGCAGTTTTGGAACGATTGCAGCGCGTGGCTCCTACAAAAACCACCGTTCTTATTACCGGTGAAACCGGTACGGGAAAAGAGTTAATTGCGCAACAGTTGCATCAATTAAGTCCGCGTGAGGCTAAGCCCTTTGTTCCTGTGCATTGCGCAGCGTTGCCAGATAATTTGCTTGAGTCAGAATTATTTGGACATGAACGTGGGGCTTTTACCGGGGCCATGCAGCGACATATTGGTTTGCTTGAAAGTGCGCAAGGGGGAACTTTGTTCCTGGATGAAATTGGCGAAATCAATGCAACCGTGCAGGTTAAGCTCTTGCGCTTCTTGGAAACAAAGACCATTGAGCGTATAGGTGGCCGTCAAATCATTCCATTGGACGTTCGTTTGGTTTGCGCTACCCACCGAAACCTTCGACAGGAAGTGGAGGCAGGCCGTTTTCGGGAAGATTTATACTACCGCTTAAATGTGGTTGAAATTCATTTGCCGGCTTTACGGGAACGGAAAGCAGATATTCCGGTTCTTTTAGACCATTATCTAAAAAAATTTTCAAAGGAAAACCGCTTAACTCCTCCGCAACTTTCGAAGGACATTTACAAGGCGTTGACCGATTATGATTGGCCTGGCAATGTTCGTGAATTGAGAAATTTTGCCGAGAACATGGTTGTTATGAATGCCGGAAAAACACTGCAGCTTGAAGATTTGTCAGCCAAATATCTCCCACACTCAACTACGGAATCGATTGTAACAACCCATGAAAAGTCATTGTTGATGTCTGCATTAGCGAAGGCGAATGGGAACAAGACAGAGGCCGCACAAGCGCTGGGTATTCCCCGTAGAAGTTTTTACCGAAAACTAGAAAAATACAATCTCAAATAGGACGTTGGTTGGCTAGAAGGGTTGTTGAAGGTAGTGCATAGACTACAGGCCAATTGGAGATGTTTTTGCCATAAAATTTGGGCTCAACGAAAGTTGGTCTCAAGCCGAGATAGGGCTTCCGTAAATTTTGAGCGTTGATGGTTAGCGAAAGTAGATCGATTTAAGGGCAATTTCTCTACCAAAGTTTTTTGAAATCAACAATTTTGAGAAATGCTACAATGAACAAGCCGTAGCGCAACGCGCTGCGGCTTGTCGTTAAGTGGGTAAAGAAGCTTCGAAGTTTTTCCAAAAACTTCCTACAAGGATCTACTTGCGTGGATTTTTCAGAGCAGCCTGAGCACAAGCTAAACGTACAATCGGAATACGATTGGGCGAGCAGCTAACGTAATTCAAGCCGACATTATGGAAGAATTCCACAGAGCGTGGATCGCCTCCGTGTTCTCCGCAAACCCCTAATTCCATTTCAGGTTTGATGGCATGTGCATTTTTGACAGACAACTTAATTAATTCGCCAACGCCTTCAATGTCGATGGAAGCGAATGGGTTTTGAGAGAAGATCTCGCGACTCATGTAGGCGTTAAAGAATTTACCCATATCGTCACGGCTAATACCCAAGGTCAACTGAGTTAAGTCATTGGTTCCGAAGCTGAAGAAGTCGGCAACCTTAGCAATGTCAGCCGAACGAATCGTTGCACGTGGATTTTCAATCATGGTACCAATTTGATAAGGAATTTCCATGTTGAATTTTTCGCAGACTTTTTTGCCAACAGCCTTGATGAGTTCAGCTTGGTTTTCAAGCTCCTTCACAAAGCCTACCAACGGGATCATGATTTCCAAGTGAACTTTTGTTCCGGACTTTATGACCTCTGCAGCAGCCTCAAAAATGGCTGTAGCTTGCATCTCTGTGATCTCTGGATAAGAAATACCCAAGCGGCAACCGCGGTGACCAAGCATAGGATTCTGTTCTGCTAAGTTAGCTGACCGACTCTTAATTTCTTCAACGGACATGCCGATGGTCTTCGACAGATCTTCAATAGACTTTTCGTCATGGGGTAAGAATTCGTGTAACGGCGGATCCAACAAACGAATGATAACCGGATGCCCTTTCATGGCTTTAAAAATACCAACGAAGTCCTCGCGTTGAAGCGGCAGCAATTTTGCCAAAGCTTTACGACGGTCTTCTTCCGTATTGGCCAAAATCATCTCACGCATAGAGTCGATGCGGCGTCCGTTAAAGAACATATGCTCCGTGCGACATAAACCAACGCCTTCAGCACCGAAAGCGAAAGCAGCTTCAGCCTGTT
>CALXMI010000019.1 GCA_944389435.1 uncultured Opitutales bacterium | reverse complement strand
AATTTTATCGTTTTAGGCTCAGGGGCTTGGGGAACTGCAATGGCCATTCACTTGGCTAAGCACAAACATCGTGTCGTCTTGGTTCCAAGGGATGCCAACAAGGCTAAACGCATGCGCCAAGTTCGCCAAAACGAATTCCATTTGCCATCCGTCACTTTTCCAGAAAACCTCATCGTTGATACTCAAGTAGAATCTCATTTGGACAAAAACACGGTCGTCTTCCTGGCTTGTCCAACTCAAGGTTTGATGGGAGCTTGCCAGCAGCTTAGCTCACTGAGAGACCGCATAAATTCGGTCATTTCCCTCGTCAAAGGTCTCGAGCAATCAACGTTAAATACGCCCTTGCAAATCGTTCGCCATCACCTCCCTGGGCTAGCCTACGCATGCCTATCAGGTCCTACTTATGCGGTTGATTTTGCCCTAGGTAAACCGGCTGCAATGGTCTTAGCGGGCGAAGGCGATTGGAGCTATTTACAGTACGCTATTAGCAACGAATCGGTCCGTGTTTACCTCAATAACGATGTGTTGGGCGTTGAACTAGGCGGATGCCTAAAAAATATTTACGCAGTAGGTGCGGGCATTTTGGACGGATTGAATCTTGGTGACAATGCACGCGCGGCCTATTTAACGCGCGCCTTGAAAGAAATGGCGGCCTTTGGGGTTTGCTTAGGCGCTCAAAGAGATAGTTTCTTGGGCTTGAGCGGCTTAGGTGACTTAATGGCGACCGCACAAGGAGTTTGGAGTCGGAATCGCAATTTCGGCTACGGTTTTGCACAAGGGCAGTCCGTTAGCGATTTGCTGTCGCAAAAGACCGTCGAAGGCTACTGGAGTATCGCTTGTTTCTCAAAATTAGCCCAACTTCATCATTTTGATGCCCCTATTTTAAACGGCCTTTACAAGGTTCTTTACGAAAATTACTCGCTTTCATTGGCCGTTAAGGACCTCATGACACGCGAACTTAAGAAAGAATTTTAAATAAAATCACTACCACCTGCCATTGCGCTAAAAGTATTACAGCGTCATTGGCTTACCCTATGCTATCCTTTACAGAAGCAACCTGCAAACTTCTTTAATTTTTCTATCTGCTTTACGCAAACCCAACCAGTTAGCCTACCTTAGCTCACAGTCATCATAAGTTTTCTAAGAAATTTTCATCAAAATTCTAAAGATTTTTGCAAAAATGCCGTTGGTATATAGTGGTATGAATACAAAATTTTTTAAATTACTTTTAGTCCCTGCGTTATGTACGCCATTCATACATGGCGTACCTAAGGTTATAAACTTAAGCCTTGAAGAACCTATCAATATCGATTCTAAAGCACAGACTACAACCTTTCCTCGTTTTATACCACGTACGGTCCCTGCAAAAAATACGCTTATTATACCCCCTACACTCCCACAACTCACGGTAGTAGGTACTAATGTAACAGATTCGCCTTCCGGTGTTATACAAGGCGTTGAAATACCACCTCCACCACCTGCTCCCCCTGCTCCGATAGCACCCGTATTACACCAACCCAATGGTACACCGGAATTTTACAAACAGATTCAACAGGCACGTCTAAATCATTCGCAATCAGGGCAAGAGAATGTTAGTCAACCATCGACAGACCACATGCAAGATTTGCTTACTGAGCTTAAAAGCAGACAGAAGGGTCAATCTAAAAAAGTTACCTATTATCGCTTGAAAAACAATACCTCACATACAAAAGAAGAGGCTACCGTTGAACAGCAAATAGGAACAATAAAAGATCAAATTCAGAAATCTCTTGAATCTGTAGTACAGATTTTGAATACTTATAAGCTCAACGGTACTGAAGAGATTGATGTAATAGAGGTTCATGCGAGCAACCTTAACGACATCAAAGATTTTATTAACGCTTTAAAGAAGCGATTAAGGGAAATTTCCAATTTTGTTGAGAACGCACTGTATGTAAATGGTGGATTCAATGATGAAGGTGAATTTACGGATTGGGTAAATAAGCATTTCCTTCCAGAGACCTATGAAGTTCCAACAGGGAACATTCCATCACAATACTTTGCTACTAAGTTTACAAACACCGCTAGGGAAGCTAATACAAAACTTAAAAAATTGGAGGAACTTCTGCGTAAACTATTGGCACTTGAAAGATCTCTGCAACCCAACAAAAAACGTACATCGTCACAAAGAACAAGGGAAAACGATCAGAATCAACAACAGCCCGAGTTTTTAAAAATCAGGTCCAATTTACGAAAAACATCACATAATGAAGTTGCAGCTGCCCCAACCATCCAGCCACAAACTGAAGCAGCACCACAAACTATAAAGAATGATGACACTCCACAACCTTTTCCTCCTAAAAATCTAACACCGCAAGAGACTCCCTTTTTAGCACCTCCTAGTAGTAACTCTGGCGTAATTCCACCACCTCCTCCAGCTGCACCCAAAACGAATATGCGAGCAGCCTCGGAAAGTTTAACCCCAATAATTTGTTATCAGCTTGCAGAAAGCCTAAGTTCAAAACTAACAGAGGAAACAATAAGTTTATTAAAAGAACAAAACGATGGTGAACTGTTAAAAAGCCTTGAGGGTATTGTAAATCGCCTTAGAGAAATGCCAACTGCAATTCCGTCGGTGCAACCTAAAGGACCTTTAGGCAAAGATTTAACTTTATTTAGGGAAAATAGTGGTGAAATACTAAGTAAATTGATGAGACATCTCGGTATGGCTGTTGAGACTTTAGCAACGAATTTAGCAAACATGAAAAAGGTCGAAAAAAACATCGTCAAATTACAGCCTTTAAATAAAGTCGTTGATAATACGAAAGCGACTATATCTAAATTAGTAAATGCCATAATTTCACTCTATACACTGATAACGACCGAAGAACCGAATCGTTTAACAGAGCAACAAATAATGGGGTTGGAAGAAATAAAAACTATTTTAGATAAAGAACTAACCAGCTTACAAGAAAAATGTGAGCAACTGAGACGTAAAATAATTTTAAACGATATTGAAAGCTATGCAAACGATCCAGATGATACCGATGACACGCATCTGAGTGAAAATAGAAGGAAATTAAAGGAACAATTACTGGAAAACCTACAAACGCCAGCCTTCAAAGGTACAGGCAAAAAAGTAGTTATTCGTAAAGGAAGCGGTAATCAGCAGGATGTGTTTCAAGAACTCCTCAAGAAAACACCAAGATACGAAGACCCAGAAGAACCCTTAGAAATTACAAGCCAACCTGCTGTTTCTGAAGAAAAACCCCAAGATTTTTCTTTAGAAAAATCTTTGGAAGAAATTCATAAAAAGATCAATGAGCATCAAGCTTTGCTAGATACTATAAGGCGTATAATAGATATACTGTATCAATCCCAATCTACATCCACAACTACTCTACTTCCTATAAGTCAAAATGCAAAAAAATTTTGGGATGGTGTCAATTCCAACGACCAGAGCAAAAGTGATGACGATAATGACGAAGATAACGACTCTGAGTGGGATGATTAAAATTCATCGTTACCGCTTACCTACTCAGTCAATGGGCAACTTTAGAAGTTGCCCTTCTAGGTTTTTGGACGATAGGCGGCATGGAAGGTCAAAATGTGCAATTTTTTAAAAAAAGCATTGTGCTTTGTTAAAAAGGATTTATCCTCTTAGGTATCATTATTTATATTTAACGAAATAACGTTAAATGAAAAATACACAATTATGACAGAAAAAAATGAATTAAAGTCCGTTCCAACAGAACAAAATGGTGACGTTTCAGTTGCAGAAACGGCCAAAAAAGAGTCTGGTGGCGCGAATACAGAAGCCGTTCGTTCTGAACATAAGCCTTCTAATTTAAGAGGTCGCTGGAAGCGAAACACAGCGGGTACTGCAACCATTAAAGAATCAGATGCCAAGCTTCCTAAAGAGATTAAAACGATTAAAATTGAGTCAAGCGAAACCTTTGCACAGCGTTCTAAAGTGAATGTGAAAGCTGATTCTAAAGGGAATCAGCATAAACGGGAATGCAAAAAAAACGCCTGTGACGTTAAAACTCAAGTTAAAGAAAAAAAGTCTCAAAACTGTTGCTCGCTTTGCAAAAAAATTAAGTGTTTCGTCCTGAAGTTGTTTGGGGTTAAGTGTAAAAAAGAAGAGCCACGCTCTCAAAATTACAGAAAAAGCCAACGTAATCATTCCAGACGTCGCAATTTCCGTAATAACGGCAATCGTCGTCAGAATCGTCAATAAATGGATAAAGTCTACGTCCGAGGAAATGCACGCTTGGACGGGGACGTTCATGTAAGCGGGGCTAAGAATGCATGCATGGCTATGCTTGCCGCCGGTTTACTTACAGACGAACCCTGTATTTTGCGCAATGTCCCTAACTTAAGGGATGTTGCGTTTTTTATTCAGCTGCTGCAGACGTTAGGCGTAGAGGTTGAGGCCTTAGAGCCTCACGTATGGAGGCTACAAGCTCGCAACATTTCCTATGAGGCACCCTACGATTTGGTACGCAAAATGCGAGCCTCTATTTGTGTGATGGGGCCTTTAGTTGGCCGATTAAGGAAGGCTGTTTTGCCACTCCCAGGAGGCTGTGTTATCGGCAATCGTCCCATTGATTTACATTTGTATGGCTTGCAAAAGTTGAACTGTACAATTTCTGTACAACAGGGCTTGGTTCATGTCCAAGCAGATAAATTGCAAGGCCATTCTGTTTTTTTAGGCGGACGCTTCGGTAGTACGGTAACCGGTACAGCTAACATTCTTATGGCGGCCGTACTAGCTCCCGGCAAGACCATCATCGAAAGCGCTGCTTGTGAGCCGGAAATCGTTGATTTGTGCCGTTTGTTACAACAGATGGGTGCCTCCATTGAAGGTATCGGAAGCCCAACACTTACCATTACCGGACAAGAGCATTTGCACGGGTTTGATTACACGGTCATTGGCGATCGTATTGAGGCAGGTACGTTCCTTATCGCAGGACTAATTACCAACGGCCATATTCGCATAGACCAATTTGATCCTAGCCACCTAGGATCACTTTTGCACGTTTTGGAAGGCATGCAAGCCGACGTTAAGGTGCACCATCAAGCAATAGAAGTCTTCCCTTGCTTAGAAGCACTGCAACCTTTTAATATCACTACCCTACCCCACCCGGGCTTCCCAACTGACCTACAAGCTCAAATGTGCGTGCTCGGACTTTGCATAAAGGGCTTAAGTTTGGTAACAGAGCGCATTTACCCTCAACGCTTCATGCATATTCCAGAACTTCAACGTTTGGGTGCTAAAGCTATGTTGGAAGGTAGCACAGCCATCTTACAAGGCGGTAATCCCCTTTCAGGGGCAGACGTTATGGCTTCTGATTTACGTGCAAGCGCAGCCCTCTATTTAGCAGGCCTTAT
>CALXMI010000018.1 GCA_944389435.1 uncultured Opitutales bacterium | reverse complement strand
AGAATACAGAAGACAGTTGTTGGAGGCAGTACAAGAACAAATAAAGAAGGATCCGATCTATAAGAAGGAGTGAAGCGAAGGAGGGAGAGGGAAAGGCCCCCCATAGATATGCGTCGAATAATCACAGCGGTTGGGATTCTATTAGGTGTTGCGAATGGTTGCCCTAGTCCCTCGTCTGCCGCCACCTGGCCAGACTGCAGTAGGGCGTTTGAGAAGGTAGATTTTACCTCGGGTACAATTTCTGCGGTCTGTGGCGGAAAAATTGCTAAAGCGGCTCTGGATGCGGCCACATGCGCGGTTGTGGATGCCGGTGCGGCTGAGGTGTGGCCAGTCGGGGTGAAGTACGGTTGGAAGCGGGCCGGGAACGATTATTCCAACAAGAGGAGTATACGAAGTATAAAAGCTTCTAGATCCAGATATCTGTAAAAGTATATGTCGCTTGAAATTTCTTAAATGAATCTGTTTTTTCTAAAGATGGAGACGGGCTTAATTTTTGGCCAAAATTTTCTTCTCCTGGTCGGGATGACTGGATTCGAACCAGCGACACCTACGTCCCGAACGTAGCGCTCTACCAGGCTGAGCTACATCCCGAGTATGCATCTAGAAAACAAAAAATTTGCCAACAAGACAAGCTTTTTAATGAGAAAAAATAGCACAGGGCAGCTGCTGTAGCGTCAGCTTCGTCAAAGGGCAAGGGGGCTGTTAAGTCTAGAAGCTCGGAAACCATTTTGGCCACTTGAGCCTTTTGAGCTTAGCTTACGCCCACAATGGACTTCTTGATAATATTTTTAATGCGACAAGCTTTTTAATGAGAAAAAATAGCACAGAGCAGCTGCTGTAGCGTCAGCTTCGTCAAAGGGTAAGGGGGCTGTTAAGTCTAAAAGCTCGGAAACCATTTTGGCCACTTGAGCCTTTTGAGCTTGGCCTACGCCCACAATGGACTTCTTGATACGTAGAGGTGGAAATTCTTGTACGGGGATTTTTTGCAGAGCAACGGCGCTTAGGCAGGCCCCACGTGCAGATCCTAAAATGTGAGCAATCTTTGTGTTTTGTACATAAACGGTGGATTCAACGCTGACGGCTTTTATAGGATATTTTTGTAAAAATTGTTGAGTTGTTAAAAAAATTTTACCTAAACAATCCACAAAGCTTTCGCGTGGAGAAATTTTCAACGTTAACGAATCAATGTACCGAAACGTGCGGATGCCCAAGACTTCAATAATTCCAAAGCCGGATCCACGTAGGCTAGGGTCGATACCCATGATCATACCTGTGAAATCCGGCGCTTTAATGGAACGGTAACTGGAAGAAACTTTTTTGCCCGACAACTTTGCCGTCCACAAATTACGGCGATTATTTGGCATTTCTTTCAGAATTTTTTTTCAAAACAGGAATGCGTAACTTCATTCCAATTTTGAGGCTGTTGGCCGACGGAAGCACGTCCCTGTTGGCTTCATAAATAATGTTCCACTTGACCGCACTGCCGTACATTTTTAAGCTGATTTTTGAGAGTGAATCATCGTTTTGAACCACATAAAAACGCTCACGATCCTGCGATTCTTGGATGACGGGTGCAACCACTTCGCCGCGGTTTTCGGTCGCTTTGCCTTTTGCCATACGCAATTGAGCCAGCTGATTTTTCAAATTTGCATTTTCGGACCGTACTTGTTTTAAAACTTCGATCAAATTCAAATATTCCGGTGATTCTGTGTACCGATCGTTTAAGGGTAAGCTGCGTGCAAATTCCTTTTTGGCAGTTTCTATCATTTGCAAAACAAGGTGGACGCGTTTACCTTCGGGTTTTTGGATTAAGTATTGACGAAAATGGTAGATGGAAAAAATAGGATCTTGCTTGATGCTCAAGTATAATTGCCCAAGCTCAAAATGGGATTCTGCGCATGCGCCTGGCCTTGTATCTACAACCCGATTAAACAAGATAAAAGCTTCGTCACCACGATTTTCGTTAAGATATTGTTGCGCTTTTGTAAACAAAGGATCTTCGCATTCACTTACCATATCACTGCTCTTGTGACAACCTGCGAGCAAAAGTCCACAAACGATACCTGTTAAAATCCAACGCATCTAATCTAGAATCGCATGATAGGTGTAAAAGGGCAAGATAAAAACAAAATTTTTTAAAAATCAGTGTAAGTTTTTTCGAAAAACTGGGGTAGTTAAGGTCAAAGGGTCTAAGTGGAGCCTTTTCATAAGGGCATAAATAAGTGTGAAAAGTAGGATAATGTACGGAGTCGCTTATTTATTACTATATTTTTTTGTTTACATTTATAAAAAATAGAATCAAATAGATGACATGTCAGCATCTCTTCCAAAGTTAAATTGGTGTATTGTTCGTTTGGGCAATGATTATAATTGGTGGGTAAAAGAAATTAGCGATTCCATTCATTGGGATGTAGATTGCTTAAGTGTATTGGATCCCAAACAGGTAGCTTACATTCTAGAGCTAACGGATGATTTAAAAGATTACGGTTTTTCCCCGGATTCTATGGATCGCGCATTTTTTAGATTTAAAATAGATAAGAGAGTCGGTGAAGATTTGGTTCGGCTGGTACGTACGGAACAAAGCCTTGTTGATAGCGATGAGCCTTTGTTTGCCTTGCCGGATGTG
>CALXMI010000017.1 GCA_944389435.1 uncultured Opitutales bacterium | reverse complement strand
AGTGGTATTCTACACGTAACCGCCAAAGATGTTGCGACCGGAAAAGATCAACGTATTACGATTTCTGGCTCCTCAGGTTTATCTGACGACGAAGTAGAACGCCTACGCAAAGAAGCAGAACAATTCGCCGATCAAGATAAAAAAGAGCGCGAACGTATTGAAATCTTCAATCGCTTAGACAACTTAGTTTACCAAGCTGAAAAACAAATGAAAGATTTTGGTGACAAATTGCCTGCTGACAAGAAAGATGCTTTGTCTCAGAAGCTTGAGGATGCCAAAAAAATCTTGGCCGACAAGTCGGTAGATCTGGAAACATTGAAAGCCAAAGAAAACGAGCTAATGGACGGCTTGCAAGAGATTGGTAAAGCTATGTATGCCAATACAAATCAAGGAAATCCAGGAGCCGATCAGCCTAACCCAAATCAGCCACAACCCGAAAAAAAAGCGGACGGAAATGTTGTTGACGCTGACTTCGAAGTTGTTGATGATGAAAGCAAGAAGTAACTTTTAACTCAAACATATAATAGAGGAGTATAAATATGTCAATAAAGATACAACCCATAGGTGACCGTGTGTTGGTCAAAATGGTTGAAGACGTTGAACAAATCAAAGGGGGAATCATTATCCCAGATTCCGCCAAAGAAAAACCGCAAGAGGCCGAAGTCATTGCTTTGGGCACCGGCAAATTAGACAAGGAAGGCCGTTTAGTTGCCTTCCAAGTTAAGCTCGGCGACCGAGTCTTGATTAGCAAATACGGTGGCACTGAGGTAAAATTTGGTGACGAAAAATACACGCTATTGCGTGAAGATGATATTTTAGGAATCATTAACAAATAAGGATAAAATTTATGGCAGCAAAAACATTGCATTTTGATGAGATTGCACGTAAAAAGATTCTGACAGGCGTAACCACATTGGCCAAGGCTGTTAAAGTCACATTAGGACCCAAGGGTCGCAACGTTCTTTTAGAGAAGAAATTTGGCGCTCCAACCATTACTAAAGACGGCGTAAGTGTTGCCAAAGAAGTTGAATTGAAGGATCCGTTCGAAAACATGGGCGCACAGATGGTTCGCGAAGTCGCATCGAAAACGTCCGACAATGCCGGCGACGGAACGACAACGGCAACCGTTTTAGCTGAAGCCATTTACCGCGAAGGTTTGAAAAATGTAGCCGCAGGCGCCAATCCTATTTTCTTGAAGCGTGGTATCGATAAGGCTGTTGCAGCCGCCGTTGCCGAGCTAGCCAAAAATAGTCGTGCCGTAAGCAATCGTGAAGAAATTCGTCAGGTTGCAACCGTTTCGGCCAATTGGGATGCTGAAATCGGTAACATCATTGCCGACGCTATGGATAAGGTTGGAAAAGACGGAACCATCACCGTTGAAGAAAACAAAAGTATTGAGACCACTTTGGACGTTGTTGAAGGAATGCAATTCGACAAAGGGTACATCAGCCCTTATTTCGTCAACAATTCCGAATCCATGGAATGTGTTTTGGAAGATGCATTCATCCTCATTTACGAAAAGAAAATCAGCAACCTGAACGACCTGTTGCCGTTGTTGCAATCGGTAGCTAAAACGGGTAAGCCCTTCCTTCTCATCGCAGAAGATGTCGAAGGTGAAGCCTTGGCAGCCCTCGTGGTCAACAAACTCCGTGGCACCTTGAATGTTTGCGCCGTCAAAGCTCCTGGCTTCGGTGATCGTCGTAAGGCCATGTTGGAAGACATCGCTGTTTTGACCGGTGGACGTTGCATCACAGAAGACTTAGGCATCAAGCTAGAAAACGTACAAATAGATGACTTGGGTCGTGCCAAACGCATCACGATTGACAAGGAAAATACAACCATTGTTGAAGGCTCCGGACAATCTTCCGACATTCAGGCTCGCTTGAAACAAATTCGCCACCAAATCGATGAAAGCACATCCGATTACGACAAGGAGAAATTGCAAGAACGCTTGGCTAAATTGGCTGGAGGCGTCGCTGTCATCCATGTTGGAGCCACAACCGAACCTGAAATGAAAGAAAAAAAGGCCCGCGTTGAAGATGCTTTGCATGCAACCCGTGCAGCTGTTGAAGAAGGTATTTCGGCCGGTGGTAGTGTTGCATTGTTGCGTACCGCAAAAGCAATTGAATCCCTTTCTTTGAAGGACGAAGAGGCTGTCGGTGCTCGTATCGTACGTCGCGCCATTGAAGCTCCTTTGCGTCAATTGTGTGAGAACGCAGGTGTTGAAGGATCTCTCGTTGTCAGTGAAGTTTTGAACCACGAAGGAGCCTTCGGTTACAATGTTGCAACCGACACCTACGAAGATCTTCTAAAAGCGGGTGTGGTTGATCCAACTAAGGTTACACGTTCAGCACTTCAAAATGCAGCTTCTGTTTCCGGTTTGTTGTTAACCACAGAATGTATGATTGCAGAAATGCCTGAAGATAAACCTGCTGCTCCATCCCCAGACATGGGCGGCATGGGTGGTATGGGCGGCATGATGTAATGCTTCCTGCTAAGTGGAAAACTAAGAGACTCCCTTAGCTCACCTTTATACCCGCCGCAACGCAATGCGTTGCGGCGGGTGTTTTTATAGAAAAATATAAACGACAGGAGAAACTGCTGAAGGGAAAGAAGCGTCCTCCTTAAAAAGCAGCTTTTATCCCTGTAATCTCCTTAAAAAACGTTTCTTATTTCAGTCTTATGGACTCTTTAATCTAACAACAAAGCATGGAGCTCATTTAAACGAGACAAACTTCACATCAAGCGAAACGCTTTCAGTAAAAATTCTACCTTTTACTAATCCATCGGTAAGCTTGCTACAAGCTGTTACTTTTTGGCAAATTCAAAGCCTATGTTTCCATCATCCTTTAAAATCAAGTAAGCTGAAAACAACTTTCCGTTGCGCTTAGATTTAAAACGATCCAGTAAATCGGTACGCTTGTCCTTCAAAAGCTTTGCAAATTGATCCTCTGGAATAATTCGTGACAACAATGTGCGCGCCACACGAAACTTACAATCTTTGAGAACGTTTTCGCACACAAAATGACCTTCTAAGATGTGAACTTTACCGCCACACAATGGACAATTGCCAACGACTTCACCTTTTTCAATATCTTCCGGCAAAATAGGCTTCTGCTCGGTTACGTTATCGAAATTAAACTTCACCTGATAGTCATCAGTCAAGTTTAACGAAGCCGAGTAAGGCTTTCCAAACTTTGACACAAAGCCATCTAAGGGGCCGATATGTTTATTTTCAATCAACTCCTTAATCTCTTCTTCGGACATTTTGCGGTTACCAATTACCTTAAAGATGGAAACCTTTCCGTCCTGCGACTTAAAGCACCTGAAAGTCTCCACCATACATTTCCCATCGGTTGGCGAAATGATTTGCGTCTGTCTGTGCTCTTCCTCACTATCATTAAACGAAAGAATGCTTTTTACGAGTTTTGAAGACATGGATCGGATATCTGCCATAAATTGCTCCCGGCTAAGTTGCCCATTTTGAATTAAAAGTAAACGATGCTCCCACTCGCCTGTAAGCGCAGGACTTGCCAAATCTTGAGCCTTTACAAGACTTAAAAAAGACAACAATTGCTCGGCCTTAGCAGTTGGAACAAGCGCCTTTTCCTTACGATCCACATACTGTGTATTAATCAAATTTTCAATGATTTGAGCTCGCGTAGCTGGCGTTCCCAAGCCTTTTTCCTTCATGACCTCAGCCAAGGCATCATCCTCAACCAAACGACCGGCGTGCTCCATGCTTGCCAACAACGTCGCTTCCGTAAATCGAGCCGGCGGACGGGTTTCGTCGGCCTCTGTTTCAAACCCCATACCTAAGGCTTTGTTAGCATCCGCTTCTACAAGCGCTGGCAAACCTTCTTTTTCTTCGGACTTGCGTGTAATTTCCATCCAACCAAGATTTACCAACACCTTACCCTCGGTCTTAAATACAAACGTTAATTGCCGTGTTAATCGCGTGGTTACGGCAAATTCTGCTGGCGGGAAAAACACCGACAGGAAACGTTTCACCACTAAGTCGTAAACCTTCTGCTCGCTCTCCTTCAAAGCTTTCGGCAGGGTTCCGGTTGGAATAATTGCAAAGTGGTCCGAAATAGCCTTATTATTAAAGATAAACTTGGATGCTGGATTAATCCACTTGTTGATCAAAATTTTCTTCACAAACGGCTGATAAGGCTCATCCAATTGCTTCATAACCGAAGCACATGTAGGCGCGTAATCCTCCGGCAAAGCCTTAGAATCCGTACGTGGGTACGTTAAAACTTTATGCTTTTCATACAAAGCCTGCGCTATATCCAGCGTAAACTTAGCCGAATAACCAAAACGCTGGTTACACTCACGCTGTAAGGCCGTTAGATCAAACAATCGAGGCGAAGACACTTTTGTTATTTTGGTGCTCTCCTCAACCTCCCAATCCGCCGCCGGCAACGCTTTCAACTGCTCCAATAACTCTTCGACAACTGACAGATCCCAAAAACGATCACTGCGGTCGTCCTCATGCTCTTTTTTGAAGGATTCACGCTGAAGCCAACCGACATACGTTCCCTGCTTTATTTCAAAATTTCCACTTAGACGCCAGAAAGGTATCGGCTTAAAATTTTGAATCACATGCTCACGTTCGCAAATAATCGCAAGCGTTGGTGTCTGCACTCGCCCCACACTCGCAATACCACCGCGCCTTCCCATCATCCGACCTGTAACGGCACGCGTCCCATTGATACCCACTAACCAATCCGCTTCTGCTCGACAGCGCGCAGCTGCTTCAAGCGTACCCATGCTCTCTCCCGTACGCAAATGCTCAAAAGCTTCACGAATGGCATCTGGCGTCATCGATGACAGCCAAAGTCTCTGCTTTGGTTTTTCACACTTGGCTAATTCACATAAGTAAGCAAATATCAATTCACCTTCGCGTCCAGCATCGCAAGCATTGATAAGGCCTTCAACGTCGTCCCGCTTCATCATTTTTTGCAAGAACTTAAAACGATCGGCCGTTTTTTCAATGGGCTTCAATAGAAATTTTTCTGGTAAAATTGGCAAATTCTTCAACGACCAAAACCTATACTTTGGGTCAAAATCGCTAGGCATATACAATTCTACCAAATGGCCCAGCGCAGACGTAATGAGCATATCATCTCGTTCAAAATAACCTTCTTTATTTTGCTTAAACTTACCAAGAGCCTTGGCAAGATCCCTTGCAACACTGGGTTTCTCGGCTATAACAAGTTTTTTCATATAGATTTACGTCTTAAAAAGCCCTGCACCTACAGATAAGCTTCTAAAAAAATTTTTTCAAGTGAAATCTTAGAGAGATTTTGCAAAAAGCCAACAAAAGCTCACACACATGGGCCATTCATCTACAACAAACGATAATCTTTAAAAGATCATACGCAATCTTGTTTGCCTTAAAGCTCAAAATCGTAATTGCAGCGAGACAACAACTCGCATCCATCCTCCGTAACATAAACGTCATCTTCTATACGCACACCCCCCACCTCATTAAAATAAAGTCCAGGCTCAATCGTAATAACCATGCCTGGCTCAAGCCGAATTGGCCGTGTACTTATCGATGGATATTCATGCAAATTCAGACCCAGACCATGCCCCACACTATGGATAAAACCTTGGTAACTTTGCTCAGACTGCTTAAGACCATATCCCCGTTCTTCAAAAAACTGTGTTGCAAACGCCATCAATGTTGACGTTAACACCCCCGCTTTCACTTGAGCAATCAGTGCGCGCTGACAATCCTGGACGCAACAATACATGTCGGCCTGCTCCTTTGAGGCCTTCCCTTTGATAAACGTACGCGTCATATCACCATAATAATGCGAATGTTGTAATCGCGGGAAAAAATCGATCACAATCAACTGATTTGCCCGAAGCACTCCATGGCCTACACAATGAGGATTCGTAGCATCTTGACCGCCCGCAACAATCGTATCCGTGGCGTAACCCCCATGCTCAAGGCAGTAAATTTCCATCCTACCTCGCAAAGCTTCAGACGTTAACGGCTGATTATCAAAAAACAAAGCACCGTCCTTTACGTCACTGGTCTGCAAAATATCTTTAGCAAACGTTATCGTGCGGCTCGCCAATTGACAGGCCTTTTTTATTTCAGCTTTCTCATCATCGGTCTTACAAGCTCGCTGTTGATTAAAGGCAGCAGCATCAAATTCAATGGGAATTTGGTTCACGATTTGAGCATAAATGGAAGCTGGAAAATCATCCGGAACAATAAACGTATCTACGTCAAATTGCCTTTGTAAGAACTTGAAAAAGGAAAGCCAAAACGGCGCGTTTTTTTCAAAATGCTTGCGTACGTCTGACAACAGATAGACTTCATTGAATCGACTTGTCTGCTTACAACGGCCATACTCCAACGAAGACACAAACGCGATCGTCTTATTGCCAACCTTTATCGCCAGAAAAGGATCCGGAGCTGTAAACCGCCCCCAATAAAGCAAATTAGGGTTATGCTCGGGCGTGTCGTAAATGATAAAAGCTTTCATCAATAAACATCTTTTTGATAACGTCCAGCCAGGCGTAAATCTTTGAGATAGGTCTGCGCTTCTTCCAACGACAGATGCTCTTGTTCCTGAATGATGTTCAGCAAGGTCTGCTCAACATCCTTAGCCATACATTTCGCGTCTCCACAAATATAGAAGTAGCCACCCTGCCGCAACCAATCCCAAAGTTCTTTTGCGTGCTCTTTCATCCGATCCTGCACGTAAATCTTAACTTCTTGATCGCGAGAAAAAGCCAAATCCAAGCGATTCAAATATCCCTCTTCTTGCAATTCCTCAAAAAAATCTTTCAGCAGGAAATCGCTTAATCGGTGTCGTCCACCAAAGAACAGCCAATTGGGACCTGTCGCTTGAACGGCCTTACGATGCTCCAGAAAGGCCTTAAAAGGAGCTACGCCTGTTCCAGGCCCCACCATGATAACAGGACGCGTTGTGTCATCAGGCAATCGAAATCGTGAAGGTTTTATGTAAATATTCAAGGTTTCACCTTCTTGCAAACGCTTACACAAGAAACCGCTTGACAAACCTTCACAGATGCCGCCTTTAACGTCTCTAAATGTCACTAAACCGACAATAAGCTCTAAAATGCCCGGCAAATGCTTTTGCGAAGAAGCAATAGAATAGGCACGTGGACGCATAGGCTTGAGCCAGTTCAGTGTATCCTGAGATGAAAACTCACCCCCTCTTTGCGCCCGTAAATCAGCCAAACAAGCCCAAAAATCATCTTCTCGATTTTCAAACGATGCCCATACGCTCGGCCTCAACCGCAACTCATATTGCGACTTCAGCGCTTCGCCTAAAGGCAACGTAACACCTTCTTCGGTTGTTACATGATCTTTAAAATCCGCTTGCAAAATAGCCAACGCTCGCGACACCAACTTCGGACTGTTTTCTGGGCAAATAAAGACCACATCCCCTGGTTCAAAGGAACAATCCATATCCGGAATGGACAATCGTAACAAATAGACACTTTTTTCATCCTCATTCCCGGATAACAGCATCCTTTTCAAAAGCGTTGACGACATTACTTTTTCAGGCAGCTTCATTTTTACCACTCCACAAAAGTTAACGCAAATTTTACGCCCCAGCTATCTTTCTTATCGCGATCGGCTAAAGGACGTTTTTTCCACTCAAAAATTAAATCCAACCCCCACGTTTTTTGTATCACGGTAGACCACTTATAGACCTGTTTAATAAATTTACCCTTTTTTGCGTCAATGATCAATTTTGCCGACACAACATTTGTAGAATTGATACGATAGGACACCGTAAGCGAGTCCTGATTAACAGGCTTTATATCCTTTATATACTCATGACTGCAAGTAAAACGCCACAGGTCGTTTTCCGAGAACGAAACCGACATATTTGCCTCTTTTAATGTTTTTCGTGATGGATCAAAACGTAGGTATTG
>CALXMI010000016.1 GCA_944389435.1 uncultured Opitutales bacterium | reverse complement strand
CATTTAATAAGCTCATGTTCCGCGAAGCTATGAAAATTGCGCGGGCTGGCAATTGTACCTCTGTTTTTCTTTTTCAGGATACGTTTGAATCTTCGAGCAGCGATATTTTTGACCTAAATGGTGATTTAAAGACCATTGTGGTGACTCATCAAGCGTCGGCTGTTTCTCAGGCTGGGACGACGTTTACGCTTCCTGTACAATTGTTTTCATTTGAACGTTTATCGCAATTGCGCAGTGCGGTTTTGTTGGCCTTGATTCATAAATATATTGATTACAATGAAAAGATTTGTTGCATTGGCGGATTGCCAAAAAGTAATCGAATCGATACTGTTCTTATTGTAGATGCAAATACGGAAATTCAGTCTGTGTTTTCTCAGCAGACAGATATTTTGCCTAAAAATGTGCAGCCAGAGGTTTTTGAACGATTGTTGACGATTGCAACTGAATTGGCTATTGAGGGGCGTGAAGGTAGAGCCATCGGCTGTCTTTTTGTTTTAGGCGATATGAAAGCATTGGAGCCTTACATTCATCCGTTGATTTTAAATCCTTTTCATGGTTACAATACTGAAGATAGGAATTTGCTCAATCCTTTTATTGATGAAACCATTAAGGAGTATTCGTTGCTGGATGGAGCCATTATTATCAATAGCAATGGCGTTGTGGAAAGTGCCGGTAGTTTGATTCATGCAAACAATCAGGTTGCGTTGCCAGGCGGCTTTGGAACACGACATGCCGCTGCAGTCGCGATTTCAAAGGCGGTTGATTGCGTAGCCGTGGCTATTTCGTCGAGCAGTGGGCAGGTGACTTTGTTTAGAAATGGGAAGATGTTACCTTTGTTTGACAAGGGTATTGGTGGGGGCAATACGGCTGTTTAGGGATTTTTATGGCAAACATTCCGTTATCTGTTTTGGCGATTTTTATTTTTGTTATAGGCGCTTGCGTTGGCAGCTTTTTGAGTGTTTGTATAGAACGTTGGCCCAAGGAAGAGTCCATTTTACATCCTGGCTCTCACTGTCCTCATTGCAAGAAAAAAATTCCTTGGTATTTCAATTTCCCGATTATCGGCTGGTTAAGCTTGCGTGGAAAAACAGCCTGCTGTAAGAAGCGAATTCCGTTTCGGTATTTTGTCTCTGAGATCGTACTTGGCTTGATGGCAGTGATCCTGCTGTTGCGATTTGAGCGGTTATTTTTGCCTTATTTTATCTTGTTTTGTTTACTATGGGTCGCTTTTTGGACCGATCTAGATACTTGCCTAATTCCAGACGAAATTACTTTGTTGGGGATAACGTTGGGCATCTTGATCAGCTATTTCTTTCCGGTGTTACAAGAACAAGATGAGACTTTCGCAGGAATGATGGAAAGCGCCAAAGCGGTTTGTTTGAGCATGGGCGGATTGTTTGCGTTTATTTCTTTTGCGGAATATTTTTTGAAAAGAGAAGCTATGGGATTAGGAGACGTCAAATTGATGGGCTGTATCGGTGCGTTTTTGGGAATCAAGGCGTGCTTGTTTAGCTTATTTCTAGGATCAATTTTTGGAACCTTGGTCCTGTTTGCTTACAAATATGCTATGGCCATTTTTTTTAAAAAACGCATCATTTTACGTAACAAGTGTATTCCATTTGGACCCTTTTTATCCGCAGGGGCGCTTGTTTACTTTTTTGTCTAGGGAGGATGTCAAGTGGGCAAAAATTTACAGATAAAAAAGATTGGCAAAATGGTATAAAGTGTTTTCATAGAGGATTAGTAAGTTTTTGAAATTGTAAAGGATTAAAACGATGTCACAAAATTTGGTGGGAACAAACACAACGATGTATGAAGCACCGAGCCTAATAAGTGTTCGGTACAATTATTGGCGTTTTCGTCTTACCTATACGCTGATTGTAGGTTACGCGGCTTTTTATATTGTTCGTCAAAACTTTACGTTGGTCAAGACGTCTGATAAATGTCCTTTTAGTACCGAAGCGATCGGTTGGGCTTTTTCAGCGTTTTGCATTATTTACGGGTTATTTAAGTTTATTGCAGGAGCTGCCTGTGACCGTTCGAGTTCACGCTTCTTCATGCCTATCGGATTAGCTTGTGCGGCTGTTTGCAGTTTTATTGCAGGCTGCAGTACGTCACCAGTGTTGTTTGGCTTGCTTTACGCCGTAAGTGCCTGTTTTCAATCGATGGGATGGCCTTCAGTTTCACGTACTTTGACGCAATGGTTTGGCCCGCGTCAGTTGGGTACGAGATGGGGAATTGTAAATAGTTCACACCAAATTGGCGCTATCGCCATCGTTATAGGTGGTGCTTGGATTTTGGAACATTACAGTTGGCGTTACCTTTTTATTATTCCAGCCTGTATTTGTTTTGTTCTTTCAATTTGGTTATGGGAGCGCTTGCGTGACACGCCTGAGTCGATTGGTTTACCTTCACTCGAAGAGCACGAGGGATTGGTTGCCGAGTCTAGCAAAGTATTGGATCCGGATGAGCCACGAGAGTCCTTCATGAAGGTCTTTAGAGAGCACATTTTATTTAACTATCGTTTGTGGATGGTTTGCATTGCTAATTTTTTTGTTTACTTCGTTCGTGCTGGCTTGGCAACTTGGGGTCCTGTTCTTATTGTCAAGACCCAGCAAACCAGTATTATGCAGGCGGGTTGTAAGATCGCAGGTTTGGAAGCTGGCGGCCTTATCGGAGGTCTTTTTGTGGGATGGTTTACGGATCGGTTTATGCCTAAGCGTCGTGGGATCTGTGGTGCTTACATGATGATTCTTTTAGGTATTGTTATCGGTGTGTATAACCTATTAAATACCTATGTGCAAGACCCTCAATGGCTTTCGATTATCAAGCGTCCGGTTGTAGATTACTTGTTCTGGGGTATTGTTGGTTTCCTTGTTTATGGTCCTCAAACGCTTGGTGGATTGTCAGGGGCTGAGTTTGGTTCCAAGAAGGCTGCTGCAGCTGCCGCTGGATTAACAGGTACGGTCGGTTATGCCGCTGCTTCTGTCGCCGGTATTGGTTTGGCCGTTTTGGGAAAAACCTTCGGATGGAGTTGCTTATATCCAACGTTTGTTGTTTCGTCTTTTTTAGGGGGTGTATTTTTCGCCCTAACCTTAAAGAATAAGCGTTACGCCAACAATTAAGCAGTTTTTTCAAAAATATACAGACCTTAGCTTCGGGTGATTTTTTCAAAAAGTCACCTGAAATGGTTAGTAGCCCTAAGCGTTTTGTTTGTTATCCTGATGACCTCCCCAACCCATTGTTGTTGTGGCGTTCGGGAGTAGATGGGGCCGCATCTTAGTGTTTTGGTTGGGTTGTCTTAGGTTTGGAATGATTCTTAGAATCCCCGATGGCCTTTTAGTTACGGTCTGCCATGGAATGGTGGGAGTGGTACGTGCTTATCATAAAGGATTCTAGATGGGTTCGAACGGTGTCCTAGTGGCGAAAGAATTTTCATGCGTGTAACAAAACCTTACAACCCGGCTTCAAAGATGAGTGGAATGAGGCCAGAGATGGGATAGAAACCAAACCTAGGCATAGGTTGTGCTAGCTGAATGAAATTTCGACTGCATCCTAGTGATTAAGGCCTATCGGGCATTTGGAAAATTTTATGGATTGTCTTTAAAGTACAAAAGGAGAACCTTCCAGTTTGGATGGCCTCTAAGACCCGGATCCGCGTCCGACCGTCTTTGACATCCCGCTAAAACCTCTCTTCTTCTGCCTAGAATGCCTCACCACTTTTTGCTGCTTATCGATAGTGTGAGTAGGTTGGGTTGGAGGTTCTGGACAGGCCTTTTCAAGTGCACAGGCAACTCGAACAACCATAAGGATCGGGTCCTCATCCTACTGTTCAAGAACTGTCTGAAAAGGTTGTAGACGGCATAGCCAAGATTCAAAATGGATGGACGAGGTTGAAGGTTTAAATAGGTACCTAGGCAGATCGATCGAGTCCTGATGTTCAGTCAGTGCGAATTGGATTTACTTCAGAACATGTTTAGATCGCTGACCTAGTTCAAAAGACGTTAGAAGTAGGTTAAGGGCCAGTTCAAGGTGGTAGCCGAGTTTAGGAATAGAAGTAAATTGGATCGTTCTAACAACCTCTAAGACCACGGCATCCTAGTGGTTAAACAAGTACGGAGGGTATCAGAAAGTCAGGACGGGGCAAGCTGCGGATATGGTTACAAGCTCAGGAGTAGTTCGTGTTGGCTAGAACGAAGTTCGGATATCAAGATTGGTTTAGGGATTGAGCAGTAGCGATTGTTAAAAGACGATAGGATAAGGTCCTGTTGAGGTGAAACGTTTGCAAAGGTTGTCCAATTCGTATGCTATTGATTTTTATGATGGTTCTTCATTGACACGGTTGAATTTATGGGTTTTCATATAAGGAGAATTTAGAGGAGAGATGGCTGAGTGGTCTAAAGCGCCTTCCTGCTAAGAAGGTAAGCTCTCAAAAGGGGCTTCGAGGGTTCAAATCCCTCTCTCTCCGCCACTTCCTTTTGATCGATTTTGTAGGTAAATGTAGGCCTGTAAAAAGGTTTCCTTTTTGTAGAATGATTTTAAAAAGTATGTGTTTAGCGATAGGTCAATGCTAACGCTTCAATCAACTTATCCCATCCATTTACTAACACAAACAGCATCAGCTTAAACGGCAACGAAATTGTCATAGGTGATACCATCATCATACCCATTGCAAGCAAGATGTTGGAAATGACTAAGTCAATAATAATAAAGGGGAGATAAACAAGGAATCCGATTTCAAAAGCGGCCGAGAGTTCTGATAAAATGAAGGCAGGGACACAAATAATTAAGTCCGTTTCTTGTAAATCTTTTAAATAGTTCTTAGGCCATAAACGCTTAGCGATATGCATAAAAAAAGCCCGATGCCGATTCGAGGAATGTTTTATAATGAAATCGGTAATCGGTTGCTTGGTGTAGCCTAAAATGGCTTTTAATTCTTCAACCTTATTGCGCCCTTCGTTGTTATTTTGTAAGGTGAGTGCCGTTAACCATTGCGCATCTGTAGAAGTTTTAGATGAAAAGGCTTTTACTTTTTCAGGAAGTTCAAAGGTGTTCATAGCCTGCTTTCTGGCTTCTAATAATTGATTGGCTTCCACAACACGGTGAATGCTTTCTTGTAACGTAGGAGCCATGATGTAAAGCGTTAAAACAATCGCAAGTCCGTTAACAACTATGTTTGGCGGAACTTGTTGTAAGCCCATAGCCTGCCTGATCAAATTCATTACGATGACCAACTTTAAGAAAGAAGTGACCATCATAAAGACAAAAGGTGCTAACGATAATCCAATAAGGAAAATAATAATCCCCATAGGATCGTAGATAAGGGACGTTTGGGCTGGCATTTTATTCCTTCTTTAGGGAAAGATGCGTGATACGCACACCTAGACGATCTTCAATCTGGACCCATTCGCCTTGGCCAATACATTGACCATTGGCTAAGATTTGAATTTCCTCTTCAACCTTTTTATCTAATTCAAAGGTATAACCTTCATGAAGTTGTTTTAGCTGCTCTAGCGAAAAATCTTTCTTACCTACATCGAAAGTTATTTTAACGGGCAATTGATCGATGTCGAATTGGTTGTCTGCAGATTCCAAGCCCATGCCGTCATTTTTACCTGCATCGACGCTTTCGTTTGTATCCTCTCCATTATCAGGAACTTCATCCGGGATAATTCCAACTGGCAAATCGTCTTTTTCTTCCATAATCGTTGTTTTTACAGTAAAGGTTTCATCTGATGTTTGTGCGATAAAGTAAGTGTGCATCCACCGAAAACGGAATAGGTCAACATCGTGTAAAAGTATAATGTCGTCTTCCCTTAAAGATTGTACCTCTTCTAAAGATAATAATGAGCGTCCTCTTTCGATGCGGAATGGGAAGGTAAGGTTTATGTCTTCTTTAGAAGGTGAAAATTGAGCCTTTTGGTAAATTTTTTGCAAAAAATTTAGGTTTCCGTCTGTTTCTGGGAACAGGATCGAATAGAACGCTTTATCTTCTTTCGTGATGGAAAATGCGATGCAATTACAACCGTCCTCATTGGTTTTTTCTATATCCAGAGACGTAAACATTATGCCCCACTGATTAAAAATATCGCTGAGAATACGCTTGGCGGCTTTAAAAAACAAGGGTTCCCAGCTGGCATCAATGTCTTCAGTTCCGATGTTTTCTAAAGAGGGGTCCAAAAAGGTACAGAAGTGTTCGTAAGGTAGCAGAAAGGTAACTTCATTTTCATCACACAAGCCTTTTACCTTGAAGCACGATGGGGCCTTTACGTGGCCTTGTAGTCGAAGTAAGCAGAGAGCGTCATCCCAAAACTGAAACGGCAAGTCGTTAGTCCATATGCGACTTATCTGGGCATAGCAATGTGACAAAGTTTTTTTGGGCTTAAAGCGCTCCATGGTTTCTATGCCTCAAGCATGGTTTCAGCGTCATCCGAAGACTGGTAAGCGAAACGGTTGCGCGAACGTCCATCGCGCGCATCTTCAAAAACATCGTTACGATCTTCAACGCTTACTGCCACATCCTTAAAATCTTTTAAATTACCTTGCAGATAGCTTTGCAGGTCTAATTGAATGTTTTGTAAAAACTGAATGCTCTGTACATTGGTTGAGACGAAGTGGACGGACAAAGTGGCCCCTGCTTTTTGGAAATTAACTTCTGTGCCAGCTAAAAGCTGAGGGCTGAAGGTAATTTTTACAAGCCTGTTATCATTTAATTCAGTTGTTGAAACCAGAATACGGTCAACAATTTGTTCTCTAATTTGCTGGGCAATAAAAGCGTTATGAGAAGTTAAGGTCCTTTGTGTCGTCAAAGCGATTGGTGTGTCAGAAGTTGTAACGGTTTCGCCTAAGACAGGCAAAGGATTCGGGAAAGACGAATCCACGAGAGATTTATGTCCATCCTCGTTGATGGGAAGAAGTACCCTAGAAAAGTTTTTATCTAAGGCAGATGGGGTATGGATTTGGGCAACGGAAGCATCCACCTGTACTTTAGGATTGTCTTCGTACGTTGAGAGTGTTTTCTTCCTTAAAGCCGGTTTAATTTGGTTAATGGAATCCACCTGTACTTTAGGATTGTCTTCGTACGTTGAGAGTGCTTTTTTCTCTAAACCCAGTTTATTTTGGGCAACGGAAACATCAACCTGTACTTTAGGATTGTCTTCGTGCCTTGAGAGTGCCTTTTCCCTTAAATCGGGTGCAGAAATGTTTCTAGCAACGGACGACCCTATAGGTAACTTCGGGGTATCTTCGTTAGGTTTCCTTAAAAGTGTATCTTGAGGAATGCCTACATGCATAGGTGTCTCTTTATCAGTGAAAAGTTTTTTTGCAAATGCGGTAACTAGATAATCTGGAATGGGGTCTTTTTGCAATTCTTCATGGAATAGTGCTATGTCATCTTCTTTACAGTCGTTATAAGCCGGGAGCAAATTTTGTTTGTCTGTTAATGGAGAGACAGAAGGATCTGTTTCGTTGTTATCTATTGCAAAGTTATCCATCGCTGTTGTTCTTTGTTCTAAAATCTTCAAGTTCTTGTTCCTGAGTTATTTCGTCTAAAGCGTTGATTTCTTCTGTCCAAATTTTTTTGTGTTCCTCGATTTTGTTCAAGCTAAGGCGAGCTTGCTTAAGCGCTTGGATGCAGGTCAACACTTTTTGACGAGCTTCCTCACATCTATTCTGTGCTTTTTCGACGTTAATTGCAAGCTTCAATTGACAGTCGTCTAATTTACTTATTTTTAAGTTAATTAGATCGACATAATTACGCTTAAAATGGATCTTTTGTATGGCTCTGTCGTAGACGGCTTGAATGTAGCCAGGCTTTTTTTTAACGAAATCGTCGAGCTTATTACGTTCTTTTTGCAGGGAATCTTCTGCCTTTTGCAGGTCGGTTTTTGCCTTTAAGAGTTCTTTTTGTGCACGATCTTCTCGATGATTTCGGACGCGCAGCAAATCTTGCAGTTCATACTTCATCATAAACCAACAACTTCAATCATGCGATCAATGGTGTCTTGAAAGGTATCTTTTTCGGTAAGGCCCTGACACAAAAATTCATTAAGCGCAGGCATTTTTTCAATGGCTTCATCCACTTCAGCATCATTACCTTTTTTGTATTCACCAATGCGCAGCAATAATTCTACTTCTTGGTATTTGGCCAACATTTTTCTGAATTTTCCAGCGGCCTCCAAATGTTTAGGTTCAACAATAGCGTTCATAACGCGGCTGATACTGGCCAGAATATCGATGGCAGGGTAATGGTTTGAGCTGGCTAATTTTCTCGATAAAATGATGTGGCCGTCTAATATTGACCGGGTTTCGTCGGCGATGGGTTCTGTCATGTCATCACCTTCAACGAGAACCGTGTAAAGTGCGGTAATGGATCCTTTTGAAGATTGACCTGCACGTTCCATCAATTTGGGTAGTGTCGAGAAAACGGAAGGTGGGAAGCCACGTCGTGTCGGTGGTTCTCCTGCTGCCAAACCGATTTCACGTTGAGCTCGTCCAAAACGCGTAACGGAATCCATTAGCAGCAAAACTTTTTTGCCGCAATCTCTGAAATATTCGGCAACACTTGTAGCCACGTAAGCGGCCTTTTGACGTTCTATGGAAGAACGGTCCGATGTTGCGATGACAAGTACAGAATGCTTGAGGCCTTCTTCGCCCAAGTCTTTTTCGACGAATTCCCGAACTTCACGGCCACGTTCTCC
Source organism: uncultured Opitutales bacterium (assembly GCA_944389435.1). Classification (GTDB taxonomy): domain Bacteria; phylum Verrucomicrobiota; class Verrucomicrobiia; order Opitutales; family UBA9783; genus UBA1183. The sequence continues at coordinate 34,355 of CALXMI010000016.1, read as the reverse complement.
AATAAGTGCTAACACGGTGACTTCCGCTTCGGTATTCCGTATAATTTGAGCGAGCAGTGTACTTTTACCACCTCCAGCCGCTGCAAAAATTCCGATACGCTGGCCTTCTCCGCACGTAAGCAATCCGTCCAAAGCACGTATGCCTAAGGATATCGGTTGATCAATCGGTTTACGAGACATGGGCGGTGGTGGATCGGCATAAACAGGGTAGTAGGTTTCGGGAACAAAGGGGCCCTTGGTGGCTGTATCAGAAACATTACCAAGGCCATCCAAGACGCGGCCAAGCAAGCCTTTGCCAACGGGAACACGATGGGTTTGGCCTGAAGGGATGACGTGTGTGGATGAAGAAATACCTCTAACGTCGCCAAGAGGTGTTAACAAGGCAGCTTCTTGGACAAAACCAACAACTTCAGCCAAGGTTTCCGTTTTTTCTTGCGGATTAAAGAGAGTACACAATTCTCCAATCTTTACGCCTGGAACAAAAGCTTTTATCATGCTGCCAGTTACTTCAAGAACTTTACCTTTGGTGACAAAAGAGGGTGTTGCTTGAATAACACGTTCAAAAAAGTTAGCAGGCCAAGTATTCATGAAAGCTAATGTAGGGTGTTTTCGATTGTTTTAATAAGTGTGTCAAGTTGAATGTTCAGACTTGCGTCTAAAATACCGGTTTCTGTTTCAAGTACACATTGATCGAGCTCGCAATTTTTACTGCCGGTTATTTCTATACGTTCTAAGGAGGACTGCAGAACGCTTAACTCTTTTATTTTGGTGGTCAGCAGACTGACTTGTTCAGGATGTACGGATATGTACAAAAGTTTGCAGTTAGGCAGTGTTTTAACGGCATTTTTTACCAATTTGTAAATGCGTTCTTCGGGAGGGACCTCGTCCCAAATTTTTATAAACAAAGATTTTAGCGTTTGTACAAAAACTTGCTCAAGTCCTGAAAAAAATTTAACACCTTTATCTATAGAACTAAAAAGCATTTCCAATTGTTTTTGCTGACATTGACGTTCGGTATCTTCCCGTGTTTTTTCTATAAAGTTTCGCGCTTCTTCTTGAACCGTTTTTTTCATTAAATCGATTTGTGTGTCTGCCTGCGCAAGCAGTTTTTTACGTTTTTCTTTTGCATCGTTAATGATGTTTTCAACCTGTTCTAAAATTGCGTAATCTTCACGACGAATGATGTGCGCGTTAGGACAGAATTTTTTGGAAGATTGTAGAACGAGCATGATTCAAAGAGATGTTTCGGCAAACCGTTTTACCATGTTAAACAGATGGGCTTGTGTGTTAAAATCTACGATGTGGCAGAAATTCCATGATAGGGTGGAATCAAATTTTAGAACAAAGCGTTGGGCAAGTTCCTTAGGTTGTAAGGTCCAAAGGTATTCAAGTAAATAAAATCCCGTTAATTTCAAGCCTTCAGCCCAGGAAGAGAGGGTCATATTACACTTTATTTTTGACAAAAAAGGAACATATAACGCGCCTGATTTTAGGATAAATTTATAAATATCTTCTGAAAGGTATGCGATCACTTCCTTTTGAGAGGAAGGATCTACAAGTTTTTTAATTTTCTGGGTATAATAAAGGCCTCCCAGCATTTTTAAGATAGGATCCCATTTTTCAATTGGAATGGCAAGTAGTTCTAGATAGGGGTGTTGGTATAAGTTCGAAGGTAAGGGAACCAAATTAAGCTGCTTGTTGATGGCAAGATTACGTGCGAACGTATACCTAGGTTGCTTGAATAAGGTTGCGGTTTTTAGCCAATCGGGTAGTTTTTTGGAAAAAGAAGGGTGCAAATCTTTTGGCGTGTTTACCGCCAAAAGGGTCTTAATAGGTTGCAAAAGCTTAATAACTTCATCCTTCATCTTCCGTTTCTTTTTGTTTGCTTTGCCTTAATTCACCTAAGAATACACCACCGAGTATGCCTACCAATAGGGTCCCAATAAACAGGCATATAAAGCTTGTTGTCGAGGATTCCAGTACGCTTACGCCTAAGATTCGCTTTGTCGGCGGTTTAGCGATAGAATGCGATAGCGGAATCCTTTCGCTTGGATTAGACGCTTGGAACATTGACAGATTGACTTTGTCGTAAGAAAGGCCCTCAATGCTATTGGTGACCAACTGACGAATTTCACGGGCGCAGTCTTCTAAGTTGATTTGTGGCAAATAAGAGATGAAGACGGCAGCTGAAGAAGGTGTAATTTTGTCGGTGTAAGGATCATTGTCCGGTAAAACAATATGTACGCGAGCGGTCACAACGCCATGGATATGTGTTAACGTTTCTGCAAGTTCTTCGGATAGAGCATGCATGAAACGAATACGTTCCTCTGTTGGTGAGGAAACCAGGCCCGATTTTTTGAAGGTATCTCCCAGCGACGAAAAGGTATCACGTGGGTATCCAGCATCATTCAGGAGCTGAACGGCTTGTGAAAACAGATCTTTGTCGACAACCGCATTCCACAGATCTTCTTTGCCACTAACTTTTTCGCAATTGATTCCGTGGGTTAGTAAAATGGCGACCATTTCGTTGACCTCTTTTTCGGGCAAGCTCGTATAGAGGGTTTGTTGTCCGCAACCGGCCAAGAGGAGTAAACTACAAAAACTGATATAGCCCCATTTCATTTTTACTGGTTTCGAAGCAATGTTTGTACGCCTTGAGATACCGAATTGGCTGCCTTAGCGATGATGTCGGTTGTCAATTGATGTTCAGCCATTTCCTTCTGCAGGGTGATTAAATTGGACATATTTAGGCCGTTGTCGTTTTGAACCTTTTCTGTTAAGTGAATCAAAGTATGTGTTTTTACATGGTGGGTGTCAGAAATTCTTTGCAAGGTATTTAAAATTTCATCGCCTGGCGTTGTGTTTTGAGGGTCAATGTCAAGTTTTGGTGCCGTTATAGCATTATGCGGAGTGACATTTATCTCAGGCGTTAAAAGGTCTTGGTTTGAAGAAATAGTTATGTTATCCCTCGACGTCATTGCAGCTTGATAGGCCTGCTCTGTCATTGCGTTGGCAAAGGCATTGGATAATGTATTACCCTCAATGGACATAAAGCTCCTTTTTTCCAACGCGTGCAGCCTGTTCGGCGTTTAATTGGTCTGGTTTTATATGATTGCGGTAATCATTTAGCATTTCTTGAGCCAGTTGGCGCGCCGATTCATTTTGGCTGTTTTGTAGAATCGTATGAATGATACTCATTGCTTCACCGTCGATTTTACCCATTTTGAATACCATGGCAAAAAAACTCAAAACCTGTTCATTCTTAGGGTCTTCTTTTAGGATAGCCGCAAGTGCTTTTGCGCCCTCCACCCATTTCCCAGTGAAAACAAGCCCTAAAGCTTGAACGATCTTTGCGTTTAGGTCGTTGGGTAAGACGTTTACGATAATATCGAAAATCGTTTGGGCTTCTTGAAAACGTCCGCATTCAATTCCTACTAAACCAACATTGGTCAAGAACTGAAACATTTCTGCTGGAAAAGGTCTATTGTTTTTCATAATTTATTATCTTCCTATCTGCTGAACAGTGTTTTTTAGACCGGTCGCGATACCCGATGCAAAATTAGATAACAGCTGTGCGGCCAATTGCCAACGCGACATGTTCATTTGCGCTTGCATTAATCGGCTTTGATCGAGTTGCCCAGGATCGATGGCTGCCAAATCTGCTAATTCTTTGTTAATGGCATTTTCGCCTTTTGCGAGCAAAGGACAAATGTTCTCCAAAGCTCTGTCTAAAGTTGCTGCGGTACTTTTTTCCCAAGCTGCTTGGTAAAAAAGATAGTCGCTATCACCATTTAAAGGTGGATTAGGTAGTTTTTTTTCTTCTACTGCTGCTGCCATGGTTTAATCCTCCGTAACTAAAATGGTTTTTGCGCAGACAAAAGCTTGTATTAGTTCTTTATGAGACGTTTGTACGTCGTTTGGTTGTTGACTAAAAGCTTGTTGAAATTTAAGCAAAGTTTCAATCAAGCTCTGTCGATATACGCCTGTTGTGTCCTTCTGTAACAACTGGGCCATTTCGGTCAAGTGAAAGTTTTTTGTGTCCATAGTTTTATAATTCTGCAAGAGAGAAGAAAACGGCATCTTCATTTTTTTGAAGAAGGATTCCTTCGTTTGTTATTGACTTTATTTTATAGCTTGATGGAAGTAATGTTCCTTCAAAGTATCGTTCACCGTTTTTCAAATCAACCCAAGGTTTGCCCTTTTCGGGAATGGAAACCGTTGTGATTGAGGATGGGAAAAATATACGCTTAACGGCTTGAGGAGCGACCACAGCCACGTAGGTTAAAACCTTACAAATGTCCGAAAAGCACTTTTTTAAGGCCTTTTGAGTGGTTTTCCATGTGGGCTCATCCGAAGATTGAATGTTGCCCATGACCATAAGGCCTGTTTTTACGGGTTGTATTTTTAAGAGTCCCATCAAGTTATTTTCTGTCAGCAAATTCGATGCCAAATCGTAAATTTCATCCGGGCTTAATAGGGTTGTTTCAATGCCATTCAAGCCACTTACATCTGACAATAACTTATTTTTTATACTGGGGAGTGTTTCAATGGAATAAAGGTAGCCTTTTAAAACAACGGTATCCAATTCAGGACCAGGACCAATTTTTAACGTTTGTGCGCCTGCAAGAAGATCTTGAGCTTGCTCTATGAGCTTTTCTTGAGAATAAATGTGGATCGACTGGAAAGAAATTCTTGGAAGAGCCTTCAATTTTTTCTCTAATTCAACTTTTTCTTGGTTGGTTGCTACATAGCAAGATAAAATAAATCGTTGCCCGCTGAGACTAATTTTTGTCAAATTAGGATCAATATTCTCTGCTTCTAGAACGGTCTCTATTGATTTTTTAAGTGAAACAATAGGAAATGTAGCCGTTGGGTCCGTTGAAGATGACTTCTTGCTTGAGTGAAAAAATAACCAGTAGCAGAAAATGCATGCCAAGCTAAAAAGTGCTACAATCAGCGACCTCTTGTGTTTAAAGTGTGCCCAATGATTTGAGACAAAGACAAACGTTTTTACCTTTTTAAGGTCGAATTTTTTTGTTTTTGATGGTGGAGTGGATGTACTTTCAGATGTTTTTTCAGGATCTTCTTCCGCCACGTCCTGTTGTTCTCGTGGTTTTGGCGGCTCGATGTGGGGCCAAACAACGTTTTCATTACCAACAGCCATTAAGGTTGTTCCGCATACAATTGGTTGAAAATTTTGAAGTGTAAGTTCTTTGTCAATACGAACGCCGTCAACGAAAACATCAGCGCCTTGTTCAGGAACACAAAAAACGCTTCCTTCTTTTATGAAAATGTTCATATGCCGGCTTTGCAATGCATCATCAACCAAAACGATATCGCAAGACTCATCTCGCCCCAAACATAAAGGTTTTTCTTGCAAAGTTATTTCAGCTCCTGCATGCGGCCCTGACAAAATTCGTAATACCAAAGTGCTTTGGATGGTTGCGTTTTGGGTAGTCACAAGTGTTTCTTTAGTAAGTGTGTCTGCAGTGTCCTCTGTCATCACTGCACCCTAGTCTAAACATTTTTTGTTGATCTGTAAATGCAAAATTTTTTTGGAGGTGTCCTGTGAAGTTTAATTAAGTTGGCTGCCGGCTCTTGTTTTTGCGATTTCTGCATACATGTCTTCATTATTTTATTGCAAAAACTTGTAAGTTGTTTTGAATATATTTTATAAAAAATGGAACGTTTACAGAAAGTCTTGGCGCGGATTTATGGTATCTCCAGGCGACGGGCAGAGGAGATGATTGCCGAGGGAAGTGTTTGTCTGAACGGTGAGGTTGCTTATTTAGGGAGTAAGGTTGATTGTGAGAAGGATACGGTTGTTGTAGGCCATCGAAAAATTTCTCCGCAATTATTGCAGTTTCAATTTACCCAGGAAGTTTGGATGTTTTTTAAGCCTAAGGGCGTCACTTGCACGCATGACGACCCTTTTGCGACGCATACGCTGTTGCCATATATTCCCCATTCTTTGCGCAAGCAGAAATGGATGTTTGTGGGTCGTTTGGATAAGGACAGTGAGGGTCTGCTTTTGTTGACCAATGACGGCGATTTTGCTAACAAGGTTGCGCATCCATCGGCCTGCATTGAGAAGGTATATCGTGTTCATCTTGATAAGCCGTTAGAGCTGGGCCTCATTCAGCAATTGAAGGAAGGTCGTGAATGCCAAGGTGAATTTTTACAGTTTAAAGAAGTGCGAGAAGTTAATTCTCGAAAAGTGGACATTACCCTTGTTCAAGGGAAAAAGCGAGAAATTCGTAGATTATTGTTTTCTTTTGGGTACGAAGTGTTAAAATTGAAACGTTGGAAGATTGGCCAACTGGTTTTGGATAAAAGGTTAATGCCAGGACAGTCGCGTCAGCTTACACAAAAAGAAATTAGACAAATTTTTCAGAAAAAATGTTAAAAATATTTGCATTATGTTTTTTGTTTTTATCGGTTTCTTTGTATGGAAGGAGCTCGGTGAGTTATGCAACAACGCAGCAAAACGTTGCCCAAGGTGTTTCGCATAAGAGTGAAATTCAACAGGCTTCTCGTGAGTTTAATGGCTGTATTAAAAAGTTAGGTTTTTTTGATCGTTTATCGTCGCATTATACCTATGCGTTATTTCGAAAAGACAAGTGCATAGCTTTTTTAACGAGTGAAGAAAAGGTAAAAATGCCGCAAGTTTTTGAATCGCTTATGGGCAAAGAAGTGGTGGTAAAGGGGAGGCCCGTGTATGTCAATCGTGACCCTTATTTAGAAATCGTCGTTGAGGATGTGTGCGTGCTGTAGGCTTTTGTCGGGTAAGGAGGTTGCCTGCGATTTGCTTTTGGAGGTAAAAGAAGCGGTTTCAAAGCTTTCAGGTCGTCCACCCTGCGTGGTTTTTTTGCGCGTGGGGAATGCAGACGCTTCGGTTGCCTATGTGAATCAAAAGAAGAAGCGGGCAGCTGAGGTTGGTATTCGAAGCTTATTGAAAGTTTTTGATTCAGAAACTACGACAGAGCAGATGCTCATAGACGAGGTTAAACGTTTAAATGAGGATGCAAGCGTAGATGGAATTTTGGTGCAAGCTCCTTTGCCGGATTCTATGGACTTTATAAAGGTTATCAACACCATTGCTCCTGAAAAAGACGTCGATGGGTTTTGTTCGATCAACATGGGCCGCTTGATTCAATCAGAGCCAGCTATAAGTCCTTGTACGCCAGCTGGTATAATTGAGCTTTTAAAGTATTACAACGTTGAAACAGCTGGTAAGCATGTCGTTATCGTCAATAGAAGTTTGATTGTCGGAAAACCTCTGAGTGCACTTTTGTTGCGCCACGGAGTTTTGGGCGACGCAACCGTAACGGTATGCCATTCCCGCACGAAAGATCTGCGATCGATAACCCAACAAGCTGATATTTTAATTTTGGCTTGTGGTCGTCCGTGTTGTTTCGATCGATTCTATGTAAAGAAAGGTGCTGTCGTGGTTGACGTAGGGATTTCTCGTGTTCCTGCACAGAACGAAAGAGGCTATGTATTACATGGGGATGCTAACTTTGAAGATTTAAAGGGTTATGTGGCTGCCATTACGCCTGTCCCGGGAGGAGTGGGACCTATGACGGTTGCTATGCTTATGAAAAATACATTGAAAGCTTATCATTTATGTCATCATTAAACGTATTACACCTCATGTTGCCGCCTGCTAATGTAGGGCGTCGTCTGTTCGCAAATATCTTAGACTTGATCTTGGTTTTTTTTCTAAGTTTGCTGATTATTGGCAAATTTTTGATTCCTTACCAATTTACAGATACGATTATTCAGTTTAAGTTCTTGTTAGAAGCTTCGGCAGGCTATTTGCAGGCAGGACAGTTTTCAGAGCTTTTGTCACAAATCAACGAAAATAAGAATATCTTGGATATGTTTTTAACGATGGATCGTTGGTTGTTCTTTATTACGTGGGGCTATTTTGTCGTAAACGGCATTTGCTTAAAAGGTGGTAGCTTAGGCAAGCAAGTGTTTAATTTGCGTGTTTTAAAGGTATCGACCTTAAAGCCACTGGATTTATGGGATGGGATATTTAGATCGGCCTTGTTTACGTTTTTACTCTTTACGGCATGGCCATTTTTCATGTGCATAAACCTGTTCTTTATATGCCTACATTCGATGCATCAAGGCATTCACGACCGTTTTTGTAAAACATGTGTGGTCAGCTGTGATGTTCTAGGCCAGGTTGCGCAACAATTGAAATCGCAAGCAGTTCAGAAGTAACTCCCCAAAGTGTGCTAGGCTGTGGACAGAGCTTGTTTGTGGCTGTAGATAAGGGACTTTCAGCTTTTGTCTGCCTAAGCTCTTGTCCCGCCGAAAGTCTCGCAGGGGAGAACTTGAGTGTAAGGGAATAAGCACGCGCCTGGTAACAGAACTGCGTTACAGCCAGCTTCCGCATGATCACCTAAAATAGCGCCCAGCTTCCTTAGACCTGTATTAAATTTTTCTTTGTTAAGATTACGCATGCAGATTGGCTGTTGATCAAATCTCAAATTCGACAGGATACAACCGGCACCTAGGTGAGTATGAGATCCCATGATGGAATCTCCTACGTAATTGAAGTGAGGAGCCTGAACGTATTCCAACAGCAAGGCATTTTTAAATTCGCACGAATTGCCCAAAACGCAGCCTTTGCCAGCAATGACGTTGCCTCGTATGTAGACGCCTGGTCGCAAGACACAGCCTTTGCCAATGTAAGTAGGACCTTCAATGTAACCAAAGGGTGGTAATTGAACATTTTCACCAATATAAACATCTCCGGTTACGTACAATTGTGGAGGCACTTTTGAAAAAATACGTCCTGTTTGCGGACAAGATTGGAAAAATGTTTTGAGCGCTTCGGCGATACGTGGAACCCATTCGAATACGGCAACATCCATAGGAAAACTTTCTGCAAAGGGCAAATGAGAAGGGAAGGCTTGAAATAATTGATGTGGATAGATCATTTTATTTGCTTTCTCTTTTCATATAACATAAAATACAGACGTATGACAAGTCCTATTCCGAGTTAAAATGTACCCGGCGTATGATTGAGTCGAAACTCAAAACAAACAACAAAGAAATTTTTTACACGGAGTTATTACCATGTCGGTTAATCCTATATCTGGGGTGAGCGTTCCTGTCCAAGCGAGCGAAGAGGAGGAAAACATTCCTGTTGTTGAAGAGGTAAAAGGCTTAACAACAGAGGAATTGCAAGATCGCATGAAAAAGCAAACTACGCGCTACATTTTTGAACAAATGTTGTCGTCTAATCGGCGTTATACGCAAGAAATGATGAAAGAAATTCAGCGCCAAAAGGAAGAAGACGAAAGCTAATCCCATGACTGCGGTCTTCAAGCATAAGCACATGTTGGATGGAACTTAAAGACCGTGCTTTTATGGCATTTATCTTGAACCTGTAGCTAGAGGTGTTTTGGATTTACAAATTTGGGAGATTGTTTTCTTTGGCAACCTTGCGCCGTCTGGCTCTCGTTTCGTCAAGCCAACCTACCCGCTGTTTTTGGCAGCAGGAGGAGTGTGGTTTATTGAGTCCGAACCTTAAAAGTTAGGTCGTTCGCAACTCATCCGAGCTAAAATAAACCAGAGAAGGCTTAAACTTTAAGATGCGGTTTTGTCTCATATCCTACATTCAGTACCAACAATAGGTTAGCAAGAATTCTAGGCAGAGAGAAAAAGAAGCTGGGGCAAAAGAGGGTAGAAGGCGATCCAGAGTCTAGAGGTTCAATCTACTCCTGAACTTTGTGGTCATCCGCAACTCGATCCTGTATTGGTTTCGGATACCGTCCGCAGTTCCTTAATCAGCAGGACGCGATCTGAGATTACGAGCCGTCCCGAACTGACCCTCAACTTACTTCTAAACTTTCTTGAACCTCTCTGTAATCGACCCAAACATTCCATCTACTCCTACTCTCGATATCCGTTCGAAGCTGAAGAAACCAACTTCCTGTCTCGGTGGAAGCAAGATTCCTTCTTTTGCCGCTTGACTAAGGGCTGTCTCAACCCACAACCCCGTTCATCCATTTTGAGCTTGGGCCATGGGGGTTGGCAAATGTCCGCAGTTCCTTAATCAGCAGGACGCGGTCTGGGCTTATTTATGTGTTCCAGATTGATCTAACCTACGCCCAGTTTATGTCTCCCCTATAAGCTGGTAAAACTCTGACTGGGCAACGTGCACAAGGAGGCCTAAATTATGCTTGAAGAGCCGCTTGTTTAAAGGCACCGAGGACGTCGCGTCGAAAAATGTTAACGAAGGAAGTTGTCTTTACTAAAGGTTTTTAGACTTAAAAAAGTAAAAGTGTAAAAAATTCCATAAAAAGATTGTGATTGTTGTAGAAAAAAGGTAAGACGTCGTAATGTATGAAAAAATTTTTCGTGCGTTGGGGCGTTGTCAGTGCCTTGATTGCAAGTGTTACCGTTGTTTGCCTTTTGCGGGTATTGAACGTTGAGGCCACTGAGGGCACAAAGATATTGATCCAGGTTTGCGAACTGGTGGGTAAGCTCTTCATGAACGGGCTGAAGATGCTCGTTATGCCGTTGATTACATCTTCCATTATTTGCGGAATAATGAGTTTTGGGTCCAAGTCAGAATTTCGTCGGTTAGGCTTAAAGACGTTTTTGTTTTATTTTTTAACTTGTTTGGTGGCGGTTACGATTGGACTCATTTGCGTTAATGTATTCCAGCCCGGACATACACGACCCGAATTGGCAGCAAAGATTTTGGGCCAGGCTAACGTTTTACCGGATCATTTTGTAAGCTTTGATAGCGTCGAAAATTCCAAACTTTCAGAGTTCTTTTTGCGGATATTGCCACCTAATATTTTGGAGGCGGCGACCGACAATGGGCAAATTTTAGGCATTATTACCTTCAGTTTGCTGTTCGGATTTTTCGTAGGTCGTTTGCCGGAACATTTGCGAGATGTCCAATTCCGCTTTTGGGAAGGTATACAGCAGATAACTCGCAATATAACGCGTATTGTTATCTCATTTTCTCCAGTAGGTGTGTTTGGTTTGGTTACACCCATATTGCTGAATGCGGGCCTTGATTTGATTCGGCCACTCCTGTTTTTCGTATTTACCATTTTGATGGGGTTCTCGCTTTATACCTTTGGTTTCTTGTATCTTTTGTTGCGTTATGTAGGCAGAATAAAGCCGTGGGCTCACTACAGGACGATGTTGCCGGTAGTGTTGATGTCGTTTTCAACGGCGTCTTCGGCAGCCGCATTGCCGTTGGCCTTGGAAACGATAGAGAAAAAAAGCAAAGTTTCGACTAAAACGGCTCGCTTTACGCTTCCGTTGGGTATTACCATCAACATGTGTGGTACGGGACTTTATGAGTGCGTTGTGGTGGTGTTCATTGCTCAATTGTATCAGGTAACACAGGGCATTCATTTTGGTATGTTGGATCAGATAACGGTTGTGCTAATGGCGCTGTTGACATCGGTAGGTGTTGCCGGTATTCCAGCTTCAGGCCTGATTGCCATTACGATGATACTAAGTTCGGTCGGATTGCCCATTGAATCGATCGGTGTGGTTTGGGTAGTTGAACGTATCTTGGATATGTTTAGAACGGCCGTTAACGTGTTTAACGATACCTGTGGGACGGTTTTAATTGCAAGAAGTGAAGGAGAGTCAACAGCCTACCCAAATTGCTGACGTTGCGCTTGAGCAATTAGAGGCGTTTTTGGGTTTCCTAAACCTTGAAAAGGGTCTGTCAGAAAATACGCAGAAGGCTTATCGTTACGACATTTTGCAGTTCATTTCGGTTTTGAACTTGAAGGACGTACGCGCGTTAACCCAAGAGGATGTTGCCAAATGGGAGCAGAGTCTTTTGAATGAAAAGCCTACGTCACGTGCGAGAAAATTGATTAGTTTGCGGGGTTTTTTTAATTTTCTTGTCAAAAAAGGCTTGTTAGAGAAAAACCTGCTGGAGCGTACGGTTTGTCCTCGCATACATCGAGAATTGCCTCATACGTTGTCGGTAAACGATATTACGCATCTGCAAAGTTGTATGCATCTATCTACTCCTCAAGGTATGCGCGACCGTGCGATGATTTCTCTCATGTATGGTTGCGGCCTGCGTATTTCGGAAGTTTGCAGCCTATTGTTTCAAAACCTTTTCTTAGAGGAAAATTTTTTGAAAATTTACGGTAAGGGTAGCAAGGAACGCTTAGTGCCATTGGGATCCGTAGCTAAAGAGCATCTGCAGTATTATTTGGTCCATGGAAGACCCTTGCTTTTGAAGAAAAACAGCGGCAATTTTGTGTTTTTAAGTTCCAGAGGTGGCCCGGTTTCGCGAAAAACTTTGTGGGTGGATATCAAGAAATACGCACGGCAGCTTCAATTGCCGTCTGTTAAGCCACACCATTTGCGGCATTCTTTTGCTACACATCTGTTGTCAAATGGGGCCGATCTAAGAAGTATACAAGAAATGTTGGGCCATGCGGATATCTCAACGACGCAAATTTATACGCATTTGGATGTAGGGCAACTGCAAGCAACATACAACAAATATCATCTGCGAGCGACCGAGTAGTTTACGGATTCCGAGCTGATTGGCTATTTTTTAAATAAATGGGTTGAAAAACAGACGACAATTCTATTTACTACAACCATGCAAGTTTTTGTTCCCAGAGAAGATGAAAAAGAAACGCGCGTTGTGGTAACGCCGGACACAGTTGAAAAGTTTGCACGAAAAGGCATTCAAGTTTTTGTGGAGAGTGGTGTTGGCTTAAAAAGCTTGTTTACAGATGAAGGCTTTATTCAGGCAGGTGCTCAAGTGGTTTCGGCAGATAAACGTGATGAGATTTTGCGCACGACAGATCTGATTTTGCACGTGCAGCCGCTTTCTGTAAACGACATTCGAAAAATGAAGCCAAAAGCTTGGCATGTCAGTTTTTTTGATGCCTTTCGCTACAGTGAGCATCCGGCCGTTTTTCAAGAACAACAGACGAACGTTATTAGTTTGGAACGCATTCCAAGGACGTCTTTTGCGCAAAAAATGGACGCGTTAAGCTCGCAATCAAGCTTGGCGGGTTATGTGGCCGTGTTGAAAGGTGTGCAATATTTATCGCGGACGTTACCCATGATGGTTACGCCGGCAGGAACGTTACAAGCTGCGCATGTGTTTGTTATTGGAGCGGGGGTTGCAGGATTGCAAGCTATTGCGACTGCAAAGCGTTTAGGAGCACGCGTGGAAGCTTTTGATACGCGTCCGGAAGTTGAAGAGCAGGTCAATTCTTTGGGTGCCAAGTTCGTAAAAATTGATTTAGGTAAAACCGAGAGCACGCAACAAGGTTATGCAAAAGCCTTAACGGAAGAGCAACTTCACAGGCAGAGAGAATTAATGGCGGCAACTTGTGCGCACTCGGATATCGTTGTTACGACAGCAAAAGTTTTTGGTCGTAAGGCGCCGCTTATTGTAAATCAAAAGATGCTAGATGGTATGAAGCCGGGAAGTGTTGTGGTGGATTTGGCGGTTGAAGCAGGAGGCAATACGGAAGGTCTTGTGCCGGGATCCAATATAAAGACGCCAAAGGGTGTTTACATCTTAGGCGAGGGTTATTGGGAACGTAACGTTGCAACCTCGGCGAGTCAAATGCTTGCTGCTAATTTGTTCGCTTTAGTGGATCATCTGTGGGATGGCGAAGCACAAACGCTTCGGATGAATGAAGAGGATACGATTTTAAAGGGATGTTGGTGGGCTAAGGACGGACAACCCAGGTTCTAGTAATGTTGGAAGATAGCGTACCTTCGCTTTTTGACAGCCCTAATGTCTCTGTAGCGACGGTTCCGTTAGCAGAACGGATGCGGCCACAGCTATTGCAGGGAATGGTGGGGCAAGCTCATCTGTTGTCAGAGAATAGCGCTTTTCAAAATTGGTTAAAAAACAGTGGCTCTGGCAACGTCTTGCTCTATGGGCCACCTGGGTGTGGTAAGACAACCCTGGCGCGTATTATTGCGCAACATCTGAATAAGCGGCTTATTCCACTTAATGCGGTTTTGTCTAATTTAAACGACTTAAGGGACAAACTTCGTCAGGCAGAAATGAGCCAAGGAAGAGCCATTCTATTTATCGACGAAATTCACCGCTTCAATCGTTCACAGCAAGATGTTTTGTTACCTTACTGTGAATCGGGTCGCATTCAGCTTATAGGTGCGACTACGCACAATCCGGCTTTTTATCTCATTCGCCCCTTGTTAAGTCGAAGCTACGTCTTTGAGCTTAAGGCATTGGATGCGCAGGATATTTGTCAAATATTAAAGATTGCCTTGAAAGATGTGCAAAACGGCTTAGGTGCCTTGAATGTGACGGTGTCGGATGCAAGCATTGCTGAGATGGCGCGTGTAGCGAATGGTGATCTACGTCGAGGGCTTAATTTGCTTGAATTCCTTTGCCGAAGCGTACCCGTCGGCGGTGTTTTAAAAGAGGATACGATTCAGAAGGAATTGGGCCGTTGGTATGCCAATTATAATGCACGCGAAGATGATCATTACGACTGTATTTCGGCTTTTATAAAAAGTGTTCGTGGGTGTGATCCGGACGCGGCTGTTTACTGGCTCGCGCGCATGTTGGAGGGAGGTGAAGATCCGCTTTTTGTTGCGCGAAGACTCGTTATTTTAGCCTCTGAAGATGTAGGGTTGGCTGATTCCCGTGCATTAAGCTTGGCTACAGCTGCCTATACGGCTTGTGAAAAAATAGGCATGCCAGAATGCGCAATTAACTTGTCTCATGTAACTATTTTTCTGGCACTTGCACCTAAAAGCAACAGTACTTATAAGGCTTGGAATGCAGCAAAAGCCTTTGTGGCGTCTGGAAATGTGCAGCCGGTTCCAAATGCTTTACAGCAAACACCGTTAAATCGGGAGGACGTTTATAAGTACAGTCATGATTTTGAGTCGAATGTTTCAGGCCAATCTTATTGGGATGAAGCGCAGCAATTTTATCACTTAAAGCCGGTAGGGGCCGAGAAGCACATGGAGGAGCTTTACCTTTATCGAAAAGAGCTGAAGCAAAAAATAAATGGACAACACGGATAAAAATTTTTCTTTCGATCCTTCATCGACGCAGATGGAATTCTGCTTGTTTCAAGAATTGGAGTCGACGCACAAATTTGCGTTGCAAAAGTCTTGGTTTGGTCGTATGGAAAAAAATCACCTCATCGTCGTTTTGGCTGGGCAACAAACACACGGAATGGGGTCGCATGATAGAGTTTGGTATTCCAATCGCATAGATTTTCATGCAAATTTGGTTTTTTTGATGGATAAAGTTTTGCCGTTTTCGCAATTGGCAGCCATATCAGCTTGTCAGTTTTTGAAAAGCTTTACGGAAGAAAATTTTGATTTTTTGCTGAAATGGCCTAACGATATTTTTGTAAAAGGGAAAAAAATTGGTGGCTGTTTATCTCATGTTCGTCCTTGGACAGAAGGCCATTGGGTAACGATAGGTGTGGGGCTTAATTTTAACTTAGACCCTTCTGCTTTTAAAAACATCGATCAGCCGGTTACCTCTCTAAAATCGCTTCTAAGGAATGACACAGATTATTCTTTCTTGGAAATTTATGCTGCAGCGCAAACGTTTGCGGATCTATTTACGAAGAACTTATATTGGTACTGTCGTATAGGTGCGCATCAATTTTTTAAAGACTGTCAGCATCTTTGGGCTTATTTGAATTATAATGTCGAAGTTTTTGATGAAGACAGGAAAGAATGGCTTGAAGGTGTTTTTGAGAATGTTACAGACGAAGGTTGTCTTATTTTAAGGCCCTTTGGTGCAGAACAGCCTATTCGGGTTATTAACGGCACTTACCTAAAGTTATCAGCTCGTCAACCCGATAATTACGAAGCCTTTGTCGGCAATTTTTTAGAATGAAGCCGAGGCTTGGTAAAGTTGAAATGTACGTCTAAGAAAGATTGGCTAAGCAGTTGGCTTGAAAAATGGCGGGGAAAATGGGAGTCGAACCCACGACCTTCGGTTTAGAAGACCGCTGCTCTATCCACTGAGCTACTTCCCCAAAAAAAGATTGGTGCCAAGGAGTGGATTTGAACCACCGACCAAAGGCTTATGAGTCCTCTGCTCTACCACTGAGCTACCCTGGCATCATTCAATCGTAGATCATTATGGATGATCCCTTAGGTTCAAGTCAAGCGCAAATGCGTTTAAATTAAAATTATACGAAAAAAGGCAGTGATCATCGACATAAAAAACATAGGTGAACACTTTATTTGAGTTGGTTAATAACCCGCTTAAGAACTTTATTTCGTCAGCCTCATCGATACCGCTAAGTTTGAGCTTGTAGCGGGAAGAGATAGCACCAAGCCTGTAGCTGCCAATGGTAAGGAATTAAGTACTGTAACCAATCGGCCATGAGATTTAAGGCTTCGTATTCCCAAAAATCAAAGGCAATCTTGTCTTTTGAGCGAGGGGGCGTGATACCGTTTAAGTAGAGCGGATGATAAAATGCACCATAGGCGTACAATTGTTTTTCTTCGGCATCGATGGATTTACGGAAGGCGCGCTCCTCATTAATAGAGCGGATGCGTTGATCTAAATTGAGAGAAAATTCCGTCTGCTTATACTTTTTTTCAAACCAATCAACCTGTTTTGAATGCCAAGCATAGGCTGGCAGTGAAGCGGCTCTTGCGTGTTGGTTTTGAACCAAATACTGGATGAGGCCTGCCGGTAAAGTCATGGAAGCGTCCAGCTTAACGGCAGGCATAGGTTCGACCGAATCACAGGGCAACGCTTGTGGCAAGTCAGATTCACCGATAGGCAAAACGTCGTAAAGGGACGGCAGGGCAATATCGGATGCGACGCCATTTAATTGCGTTGATTGACCATTAGGCAAGTACCATTTTTGCAAGGTGATCTTTAAAGCGCCCAATTTTGAAAAGAAGTGGGCCATTGTGGAGATTTTATCCATCTCAATGATAGCCTGCACAGTGCCTTTGCCATGGGTTGTCTTAGCGCCGAAGAGAAGTGCTCGATTACAGCATTTAAGGGCACCTGCAACGATTTCAGAGGCTGATGCACTGAATCTTGACGTTAGGATCAGTAAGGGCCCCTTCCATACACAAGCGTTAGACGGTGCGTATTGGTAATCGACTTGTTGCAGTGCATTTTTAACTTGAACGACGGGACAAGCGTCTGCGAACAAGCCTGCCAAATCGATGGCTTCCGACAACAGGCCACCTCCATTACGCCGCATGTCCAAAATAATGCCCTCAATGCGGTGATGCTTCATGCGTTCAATTAGCTCTTTGACGTCCATTGATAAGGAGTGCGAGGTTTCCTTTGCACTGGGATCTTGGCCGTAAAACGTAGGCAAATCAATCCAACCAATGCGACGGTAATGCTGTAAGCCGTCTGGAACGTAAAAAATTTTGGCTGAGGCTAAATTATTTTCCAGCTTGATTTCATCGCGTACCAATTCAACGATTTTTCGATCCGATGGTTCCCCATTAGCGGGTTGAATGAGTAGGCGTACCGTTGTACCCTTGGGGCCGCGAATGAGTTTGATGGAGTTTCGTAACTTCATTCCTTGAATGTTGATAAAATCGTGCTTGCCTTGAGCGACCGACAAGATTTTATCGCCCGCATGAAGCGCTTGAGATTCTTCGGCCGGGCCTCCGGGCAAGATTTCTCTGATGGTGCAGATGCCCTTGTCTTCCGACAGAGAAGCTCCAATGCCAAATAGTGAATTCCTTAGGCTGATGGTAAAATCTTCCATGGAATCGGCTGAAAAAAATGTGGTATGCGGATCATAATACTGAGCCAAGGCATTGCTGTAAAGTTCTTGAATGTCGATGGCTTCTAATTTTTCATAAAAGCTCGATAGGGTTTCGTACCGCTTTTTGAGCTCTTGACGTGCCTTATCCTCATTGCTTAAAGCTTTGTCTTTGTCAATTTCCTTTGGCAAAGTGGCTTTTCCTTCTGTTGCTAAATCCTCTGGGGTTGAGCATAGCATTTCGTTTAGCAACTCATGCTGTAAACGTTTTTCCCATAATTGATCCAATTGAAACAGGCTATCGGGCCAAGGTGCATTCTTGCGATCATATTCGTAACCGGCTTGCGTTTTGAAATCAAAAGGATTCGACAGTCGGTTGGAAATCCAATGCATGCGTTGTTGAATCAGTTGGTTTAGAGAGGCGAACATCTCAAATCCAGGCGTTAAGCATCCTCCGCGCCACATAACTTCTTGCGAATATTTATATTTTTTTAGAAAATCTTGCACAATCTTTTCTGAAAAAAACATCTTTTGTGGATCCAGCAACGTTAAGTAGTCTTGCAGGATCTTCTCGTAAGGCAAGCCGCTTAGAGGCCGTTGTGAATAATGAAATTGTTCTAGCAGCTGAGTCATGATCATGGTTTCGGTTCGCATGACGGCAGAGGGCTCCAAGGTCCCTGCGAACGCTGTGAGTTGTGCCGATAAAAGTAAAAAAAGAATATGCAATTGTTTCATTTAAAGTTTCCTGTAATTTTCAAGCCATTTGCGTTCATCCATCGATAAGGACTCGAGGCCTTGGTCTTGTAATTTTTTCAAAATATTAAAGGGAACATTTTCGACAACGTTATGCGACTCGATATGGACTTGGTAGGTTGATTTTTTTGTAAACTTTTGTTCAGAAGTTCGTTCCCTACGTTTTTGTAGAAAAACAGCAATCACGCCTACCAGTGCTCCTGCCAAATGGGCCGAGTGAGCAATGGTTGTCATCGAGGCAAGCTCATAGGTCAAGAAACAAAAAATTTCGTAAGCTAGGAACAGGTATAATAGCCAAATGGCCTTAAGGTTGATAGGCAGGATAAAAAACAGTAGTAAAGTCATTGATTTTTCTGGGTAGAGCAGGCAAAAATAAGTTAATAACGTTGCCACGCCTGCCGAAAGGCCGACCAAAGTCATGTAAGGACTTGAAAGATGTAAGCAGGCCCATGTGAGACCTCCGCAAAAAATGCCGGAAAAATATAAACACAGCAAGGCTTTCAAGCGTAATTCGTACATCAGCAAGAAACGACTTAAGGAATAAAACAAAAGTAAGTTGAAAAAAATATGCAAGAAGTTCCCGTGCAAGAAAGAATAGGTGATAAGGCGCCATATTTGACAATGGGTCAAGGCAAGGGGGGTTAACCCTAGCAAACGTGTTAAGAGGTCTAATCCGAACCAAATGTGGATTACTTTGGCAATAACAAAAATGCCGATATGCCAGACTACGATTCGCTTGATCCATCGCATCGACAAGGGCATTGGATTATAGAACGAAAATGTCATAGCTATAGTCTCAAAAATTTTTTAAATAACCGCAAGTTTTATCTCAAGTAAACCAACGGAGGTTCGGTAAAAGTTTAAAAAAGCAAGTTTCAGGCCCATTATGACCGAAACATTACCCAACAAAACAATCGAATTGTCCGCCTCTACCGTGGTGTGTAAAATTCAGCTTCAATGGTGATGTTATCAATACATCCCTCGATGTCTTGTGGAGTGGGTGTTGAAAGGAAGAAGGTGACAGGATAGCCCAAAAAGGAAGCTTCATAGGAGTGCAGCAGGGTGTTGTCCTCTTCAGATCCGCATCTGCCGGGTCCTGTTGTGTAGGTGGGTAATGTTTCAAGTATAAAGTCGCCACAGTCGGCATATTCCTGAAACTTAAAGCATAGCCATACTGGTGTTGAAGGGGGTAAAGGGTTACTGTAAGCATAGGGTCCTGTAACGTATTTTCGGCCCTTAATAGCGTCTTGCAAGTGGATGGTTGTCTGTCTATTTTGGGCTAGCTCATTATTGTAAGGTTGGCAAATAAGGAGGTCTAAGTCGGTTTGTATGCCGTCTGCATCATCGTAGGTGTTTTGGGCAAAAGCGAACAGGCCCTCGATTCTTTTATAGTAGTCGAATACGATAGTTTTAATGGTGCGTTCGATACGTTCGCCATTAATGGTATACGCGTATTTGAAGGTCAACTGATATAGCATCCAATACCAATAAACGTAGGTTTTTTTATCAATTAAGATGTTGTGCAGATGCATATCGGTAGGCCAGAAAATATTACGGGGCGTTACGCCAATTTCGTTAACCAAGGTACGGAATTCAGGGACAATTGGCATGGTATTTCTTTCCTATAAGAGGGGTTAAGACGATAAAAGCCAAATTTTTTGCAGGCGGCCATTTTCAACAACGTCGAAGGGCTTCAGTGTTAACTGTGTTTTGTCGGGTAAAACGTTGGGGTCTAAGGAAATCGTTTTGTCAAGACTGTTTCCTACGGTTAATCTATTGTAAACAAGGGTGTTGCTGGTTGAATTCAACAACGGTGTCAAATGCGGGAAGTAGGTCTTGGTTTGCCCGAAGCTTTTTAGGGAAAAACGTTGATTGAGATCGTCGGTGACCTGGCGTAGGCGATTGGATTGTAGCAGTTGAACCCAATCGTTGGGGCCTAGTTGCTTGGGTGCGCCTAATTTTAAGGTAACCATGTAAGTATCCAATACGATGGTGGCTTCTTGAACGGGTAAGTTTAAGTGCTCGCATTCGGGTGACGTACCTGAAATGTTAAACGTTTGGCCTAAGAAATTTTGCAATAACGTCGTGGGCTTAAATTGAATCAAACCTTCGTGTCGTAAGCAGCGTGCAGATTCGTACAGAATCTTAGCTAAGTCTTTAGGGGGTGTAACACCGGTTCGTAAATAGGTCAGTTGATTGTACGTTTTAGAAGTGGCATTTGTTGTGCATAAGCGAACGGCCATTTTCTGATGGATGTTATTGTTTTCTTGCGTGTAGTGAATGTCGGCTGTAATGGTTTCGTAAGCGGCTTTGCAGTTCATCCAGGGTGCAATAGCCCCTTCGACTAATTCGTTTGGCAGATCGGTTGTACGATGAATGTTTGTAATGCGAATGTTGTCGTTGGGTATGGAGGCAAAAGAGGGGAAGTGAGCCTTCCACCAGTCTACGTTGTCAAGCTGGAGAGGTTGAACCTTAACCCATTGTTCCTGCGAATGTGTTTTGGATCCTTCCAGCTCAATTGTGACAACAAGCGTATTGAAGGCGTTTTTAGCGCCTTGAGGATAGGTGTCTGTCGTAATTGTTTTCCAAGAGCCGGATTCGTCCGAATGCGTATGCTCGTATTTCAATTCGACGGCACTTATTTGCAGGTCGTGGCGTGGCGTTAGATTGTACCGCGAGAGCCTATTAAGCGGAAGGGTGCATGACGGCAGGTGTTGTGTGCGGGAGATGTGTAAGGTCGGCGTAGGCGTGTTATAGTTAAACCAAACAACCGTGTCAGGGGCCCAACGTAGGATTTTCCTAAGGATTTCTGCACACGTATTATCTTTAACGGTTTCGCAAGGAAATGAAAACTCTAGGCCTTTGATTTCGCCCAAGGTAATGGGTGCGCCACAGGTTTGCGCGTAACGAACGAGTTCCTCCAGGCATTGTTGTGCGTTAATGGTTTCGCCCGACTCAGATTGGCCCAAGATGCATAGTCCGCGGTTAACGGTAAGCGCTTGATCGTTATGCTGATATTGCCAAGGTTGCTGAAAGACCAAGTGTTCCAAATACCAATAAGGGCCGGATACGTAGTAGGTGCGTTGTTGTTTTTCGGAACTATATTCGTAGGGGACGCGGGTGATTTTTCCTTGAAACCAACGCGTGTCGTCTTTATAAATCTCGACGGTTTCGTTGCTTTCAAAAACGTTATTGTCCAGGGAAGTTTGAAAGGTAATTTCGTCCGTTCCGAGATTTAATATTCTTCGTTTTAGGTTAAAAATATGCCATTGATGAAGTGGCATTTTTGTACCTTTGTAAGCTAAAAACCAAGACATTTTATGGCCTCAAATTTGCGAGTTGTTCGGTTAATTCCTGCAGGGCTTCTTCAAGCTTTTTAATGCGTTCATTGTTGTCAAACAGCATTTCCCAGACGGCGCGCGTACCTTCAAGCGACATGTAAGTTTCCTCCATAAATTTCGTAAGTTGTGTAAGAAGCATTGCCTTTATAATATGTTTCGATGCGATTTAAGGTGGCCGATTCCAAGCAAAAACGTTGATGAGTATTGTCTTCTAGATCAATTTTCAAGCAACCTCCGGCGTTACTAAGCCTGCTGGCGTGCGTTAAAATATGCTGGATGGCTGACGCTTGCGTCTTATGCCGACGGCCAACGTCAAAGGAAACCTTAATTTGTAGGTTGCCGCGATCTTGCGTCTGAACGTAGGGTGATTGAATCGTTTTGATAAATTGCAGTTGGCGTTGACCTGAAATTTGCAAATGAGTTGGGTTTTCGTTTGCATCGTTTCCGCCTGCCAATACATGTTCATTGAGGGTTATTTTCATGCGATGAAGGTGTTAAAGTTGGAGGTTATGAAGTGAATTTTTAGGCCCATGCCTTGAGCCGGTTGCGTCCATTCCCAAGGTTTTTTTGGATTCAAAATGAAGCGACCTTCCCAGCGATCATTGGCAAAGTTCTTGTGTGAGATTGTATAACTGAGCGATTCAGCCATGTCTAAAAACTTGGCTATAGAAAGATGAGATTGCTTCTGGAGTAGCAGGCCTTCGATCGACAAATTTTCCCAGCAAGGCAGCGATAAATTCTCAGCAGTGGTCAATGGGAATGGATACGAAAGCCCAAAGCTTAACGGATGCGTTTGTGCCCATTTTTGCGATAAGGATTCGTCCGGTAATGCGGTCGAATGGAGCCAAAAATGGATGTTGTCTTTGAAAGCCGACTGAGCTTGTAGGTAAGTTAGCAGTGTGCTTTGGATATGATTTAAGATCGGTTTCATAAGCCTTTAAGAGATTGATGGTGGGCTTCACGGATACGGAAGTGTGCGGCTTCAATACGAGATTGAATGCGGATGTCCAATCGATGCGACCATTGTTTGTAAAGCTCTTCAAGAGATTGTCGCGCTTGTTGAGCATTGCGTACTTGATCTTCCGACAAGCTTATTTCAGGAATACGCGACTGTAAGGCCTCTATAACTAATTGGCAAGCAGCGGTTTTGCAGGGATTTGGAATCATTCGAGGGGCCAACGGATTCGGATGCAATTTCTCTGGAATACGGCTTTGAATGTAAGAGCAGACGTCCCGCATAATGTTTCTTAAGGGCGTTGTCCCATCGCCGTTTTTGTGGCGAGACAACAATTCCAGCTGATCTTGGGCCAAGTAATTAGCGACGTTGTTTTCTTCAAGTAAGGTCCATTGTAAGTTCATAAGCGTGATTTAAGCGGTTATGGGAGGACAAAGATCCTCCCGAGTTGAGGGGGTTAAGCTTGCTGTTTTACAGTGAGTTGCGTGATGGTTTGTGGAGAGGTTACGACAATGTTACTGTAGTGTTCAACGGTGACGTCGACAAATTTTGTATGCGGTTCAACGTAAACACGGAAGAGCTGATTGTTTTCAATCGGTGTTACAAAACGCTTCATGTGTGAAGGCTCATCTTTTAGTAAGCCGTTTTGCCCATAGAAAGCAAAGATTTCGTTGCCGTTTATTTCACTACCTTGAACGCCCAGGCTTTGCTTTCTTAAAAGCTGGACATCGTCGACGAGCAGCTTTTCAGCTAAGTTGGCGCGTGTCATTTCGGAAGAGATACGAGCGCCTGCGTTGTTTTGGAGCGCGTAACAATCTTGTCGTAAGTACCATGCGAGTTCTCCAAAGAGCACGCGATTGGGATAGAAGCCATTAAGGTCGCTTGACTGCAGTAAGGTTTCGCGGATATCGATGTCGGGCTGACTATTCGCGCCCCATGTTTTTTCAATTACCGTTGCGTTCATCTTGAGCGCCCATACCGCACGTCGCAATTCATTACGCAACAAGCGCTTCATCAGCAAATGGACGTAACGTTCTTGCCAATCTTCGCCTACAATATCATCAGTGTCAACGCGTACCGTAAGACCTTTGTTTAAGGTCTTAGCTTGGACAGTTGTGCCTGTAAATTCAATACGCTTAAAACCACTGCCTTGGTTGCGTAAATCATCGACTTCAGAAAAGAACATTTCATTGTGGTCGGTTTTCTTGTAATCAAATCTACGTGCAACAGGGACCTTGGGTGTGATGAAATTGAGCAGGGTCATTAAGCCTTCATCATCTTTCCAGGATTCCGCAAATTGCGTTAACTCATCTGAGTAATATTGTTGATTAAACTGCGTTTCGTTTGCTTGTGTTGTAGTTTCCATCATTATTCTGTTACCTCCATTTCATAAGGTAGTGCGGTGAGCGCTTCTATGCATTCATTGGCAGCTCCTTGGGTTAAAGCTAGTCCCACGATGTTGTAAACACCTTCGTCGGTGGGTAATGCCTTTACCTTTCCGTCCGCGTCCTGACAAAGGAGTTGGCCAGCCTGCACGTTTCCGGAGACAAGGATGTTGGCTGTTCGAGCACATGCAGCCAAGGGTTGTATGCTAACAAGGGCCTCCTTTTCCGTTGCGTCATTCAAGCAAATACCCCAAGGCGTATCATCTGCGCCACAGGTTTTAACATAATGTTCATCGCTATCGAAACAAACCAAGGTGTGAGCCTTGAGTGCGCCCAACTTGGAGCGTTTCGTTAACGAACCTTCGTGTACGCCCAATGAAGGACGTATGTTTGCCATGATTTTAGTATGTGTTTTCATAAGAAAATTTTAACAAGAAAGCGAATGTTGTTGGTAAATTTTATGCCAAGCTTCCGGATAACTTTCACCTGTAGCCTCCATGCGTTGTTGGACCTTTTGGGTAAACCGCAAGATTGCAATTTTGTCAGCCCGATCTTGCAAATTTACTCCTGGATGAGGAGGTGGAGGCGTACAAAGCGCTTGAACCGGTAAATTCGGCTGCTCGGTAAGTCCGACTGAAATCAGTCGAACCGGGTGATGTAGCTGTGTAAGCGGATCTTTTTTCATTTCCCAGCGAGGGGATAAGTGGGTATAATGGCGGTTGTTGATGAGCTCAAGGCCTTGCGGAGTCCAGTGAATGCGTGCCCAAAGGCCATTCCCATCAGCCTTTAAGTCAGCTACGTAACCGTAAACATGATCGTTTAAATGTTTGTACGAGTCTTGAAAATACGGGTCGTCCGGATGTCCGATGTAGACAGGTATACGTTTTAATTTTAGCCGGAACAGCCAGTTTTTGGTTTTCTTGATGCATACGTTTGCGTTTTCAAGACAGATGTATTGCTTGCCCAAAGAATGGTCAAACATGCCGTAAGGTGATAATTGGTTCCAAGTTTTCATTGTTTTGTGAGTTTTTTGTGTTAAGTGTTTTATGGCAGTCGTCACTGCTTTGTAAATTTTTTGAGAGAATCTTCTGAGTTACAGGGCGGATTGATTCCAAAATGTTCACGGATATCGTTCAAACTCAGTTCAATACCCATATCCCATAATGTTTTTACGATGTTGAGATCATTGTTTAAGTTCTTATTAGGCGCTGCCTTAAGCTGGAAGTAAGCCTTTGGATGTTCCGTGCCTTCTAAATATTTCAAGACGCAACGGTCGACTTGAGCATTCAGCGTATCCGAAATCATTTGAGCGTCGTCTTCCTCTAAAAGGTCGCGCTCACTTCGCTGAGCTGAAATGCCAACGCTGTCCTTTTGGCTTAACGTCGTCAAGTCTGAGCCCCGCCATAATGCTGCCATGGCACGATCCATACGCTCGACCAGCTTAGGATACGGCAGTTCGCCCTTGCCCGAGATGTCAATGGCTTGGATGTCGGTGCCGGCTGACATAAGCGCATGAAATTCAGCGCCGAAATTTCGAACCGCTTCGCGTGCCATTTCCCATTCAGGCGAACCTGGCCGTGCTTGCGTAATACCTTTAACTCCCGGCATGCCATTTCGTTCGCAGTAAATCAGCCAATCGCGCAATGGCAGGTGCTTAAACAAATAGGCAATGGAGCACGATTCCATGAGGCCATCGCCTGTGGTTATCAGCCATTCGTCGTTATGAAGAGGAATGCGTTTGTCGCCATTTTTTTCAACAAAATGCAGGCGTCCCTTGATATTCTCAAAGAAAAACAGGGGAACAAAACGGAATTCGGCCGTTAGATACTTATGGGTATTTTGCGTGAATGGCTGAAATACGATTTCGTGTACAGCGTAACGTTTACCGACCGCATCCATCATTTGACGAATCAGCAAGGGCAGACCGCCGCGTTCATTTTCATCGTAAGCGTTTACGCACCTAAGGTTGTTGTAAAACTGCTCGAGTAGATGCTTGTGGTGCAAGGCTTCGTCAGAATTATCCAAGGTAAGAATTTCCCAAGGTAACCGTGAAATGGATTTTTTACGCTTGGAAATTACACCTTGGAGGAGGTCATCGCGACGTTCGATAGCTTCCCAAACAAGGGCAGCTTGCTTCAATTTTCCGGCATGAAAGTCATCCAGAATTCTCGATAAAGACGTGGGTGTTAACGCACGAATGGGATTCCAACTCATGCGAGACAGACTATCTTGACGGAAGGAGGTTAAATAAGGGTTAGTTTTCATAAAGTGAGGGTCGGTTAATGTTAAAAAATTCTGCTGCGAATGGCGCAACTGAGCTTTGTCGATCGGCGTGTAAAGCGAGCGCCAGGGCCCAGAAGCGATCTGCGTGGCCTAAAGCGTTGTGGTTGGCCTGAAATTGCTGTTGTTCGTTGAGGCGAATGCTCAGCAGGTCTTGAATAAGGTGTTCATCGCGAGGGATGCGTATCGTTTTACGCTCAAAAGAGGCTTTCAAGTTGTAAGCCATTTGCTCTTTTGTCTTGGCAGTGAACGAAATACCTTCGACACAATAGGTGCCGAAAAAGGTTTGAGCGCGTTCAAAAAATTGACCGCCAATACCGGTTCGATCAATGCAGACCTTTTGGCAACGATACTGAGAAAATAACTGCTTAAATAAAAGTTCTTGTTCATCAAAGCGGGCGTTCTTCAGACACTTGATGATTTTTAGAAAATAAATACCATTGAGCTTTTCTAGAACTACGAAAGCGCTCAAATCTTGCGTGCGAGCCAGATCTACGCCCATAAAGCAAGGCCCTAGAACAGGGTTTTCCTCCGTATTCTCATAGAAGCAAGATTCGAGCAATTCGTACGATAAGAAGGCATTGTCGTCATCGTAAGGCTGGCACATGTATTCTTGCAAAAAGCTCTTTTCGGTCGCGCAAGAATTTTTTATAAAGTTGTAATAATCGCCTTCGTCCATCGCTTGACGCGGGTCGTCGGCTGGCAATTTTGACTTAAGTTTTGCTAAAAACCCTTGCTCAAGCGCATCCGTTAGCGTCACCCGATGCAACGAAATGTTTTTGGGATTGTGACCATTGCGTACTTCTTCAATGAGCTGATTGAAGAAGTTATGGGCGCCACGATGCGTAGAAATAATCTCAAGTTGGCCGCCCCAAGTAATGCCTGGATAAGCAATGTTGTAGAGTTCTTCGGGAGACGCATGCAGGGCAAATTCGTCCAAAATACGTGAGCCTCGCTTGCCAGCTTGCGCATTAATGTTAGACGACAAAATTGTTAATTGACTTTTATTATTAAGCGTCAGGGTGGATCGATTTTCTGGTTTCTTTGAAAGCAGTTTCTGCTTTACGGGCAAATTTAGGATGTGCGCGAAACGCTTGCAGTCTTCCAAAAACAGTTGAGCTTGCTTGGCATCACGAGAACAAATCCAATGATTGGAATAAGGTTGGCAAGTGGCATTTCTTAATGTGCGATAAGCGGCTGCCCACGAAAGGCCAATTTGTCGCGATTTCTCCATAATTTTTATGCGAGAATTGTCCTGAATCCAACGAATTTGATAAGGTAAAAAGAAGCTCATAAAAGTTGCAATTGTTCCTCAATGTCCCTGAAAATGCTTTCTGAAATTTCCCAAGCTTTTTCGTTGTGGTTCGAGCCGCAGACTTTCTGGGTAATCGTGAACAATTGCCGATAATTGGTCAGTATTTTATTGAGTACGCCTGCAAGTTCCTTAATGCCCCTCAAGTCGTTTTCAGGGTCATTGAAACAAAGCAGATCAAAAATTTGGTTCCACAAGATGCTCATGGATTTTTCAGCAAGCCCCATTTGCTCCAACAACGTTGTGGTGTCTTTTGCGGTTTTAATGCGCTTTAAGTGCTCTTTAAAAGTGTTGACTTGCGTTTTCATTGTCTAAAAAATCAATGCCTTTTGTGGATAATTTGTACCGTTTCAGGTGCGGATAAAGTTCGTTCCTTGAAAGCGACAGAAAGCCCTTGTCTGCGAGGTATTCCAACTGCTTGACCAGTGTTGGGTAAGATGTCGGCAGGCCGGCTAACTGCAGGCCTTGTTGTAAGGTCTCTGATGGCAGTGAAACCGGATAGGCCGCTTCCAGTTGAATGAGGATATTGGTTCGAATAATTTCGTTAGATGGATTCATAGTGTTTTTATGGTTTTAGGTCTACAAGTGCACTGCCGAAATAAAGTCCGATGATGGCCGATAACAGATGGGTATCAAGCGGCGTGATCACCAATCCACGGAGTTCGATCCAGCGTGTTTTTTCACAGGCAGAGGAAAAAAACAGGAAGCCATTATTGAATTGATTGTAGCCTATGGAAATAGGGATGTCTGGTTTCAAGACCGCTATCAGTTTCGGCAATAGAACAATTGAAAATACTGCCAAAAGCGTAATGGTCATGCGCGTCCAATGCAATGTGGAACGTGGATGATTACGTGCTGTTGCGATGGACTTTTCCTGAAAATGAGCTTTGCTTAGTTTCAGTAATTTTTCACGATGTCGGGCCATGAGCAAAAAGCTTGCCATACGCATGGTGCTGCCAAATACGGAAGAACCCAACAAAGAAATAAGTTCAGATGGAATTGCGTTCATGCGCCTAGTTTACCACACTTTTTCGAACCACCAAGGATTACGTTGGTTGCGTTGGCTACGTTGGCTATGTGTGTTAAATGGGCTCTGTTGATTTTTCGCTGAAGAGCGTTTTTGTTAGTATTTATCTATGGAAAAGTCCGCCAAAGATAAAAATTAAAAATTTGTGAAAATTTTATAGCAAGTGCAATGGCAAGCTTTTAGGATGAAGGCATGGGTCGATAAGAAGGAACAAGTAATCGAGCTATATGAGGTTATCCCTACGCACTGTCTATGGAATTCAGGCTAAGATAAATAAAATTTAAGAAGTAACAGATACTGTTTAGAAAATTTGGGAAACGTCAAAACGACTTCGTGTCCCTCAAGGCTATCAGACGCTATTCGTCAATTTCTAGGCGTTTTAGAGAGCAATGTTCTCCAGAAACGATACGTATGCAGGCTTTGGATGTTTTAAAATAATCTGCAAGCATTTCTAAAAGTTGCTCGTTGGCTTTGCCTTCTAAAGCGGGACGCGTCAGTTTGACTTTAAAAAGATTTTCTTTCAACAGGATGATTTCGCAACGCGAAGCACGCGCAATGACTTTTATTTCAATTTTCCGCATATGCGTTGAGCTGCTCAAGGAACATGTTTTCGTCCCATATGGGGATGTTCAATTTTTGTGATTGGGTAAGCTTATCGCCGGGATTTTTGCCCATAATAACAGCAAACGTTTTGGCCGATACGGTTGAGGAAACTTTTCCGCCAAGGGCTTCAATCTTCTGCTTGGCTTGATCGCGCGAATACTGAGCCAACGTACCGGTTAAAACGAAGATTTTTCCTAACCAAGGGCCTGCTGCTGCATCGATGGTAAGGTCTAGGCCCTGATCCATTAACGCTTGTAGAATGGCTCGATTGGCTGTATTGGCATAAAACAGCTGTATGGATTGCGAGGCGCATAAGCCTACCAAGGGCACCGCTTGTAATTCTTCCAAGGAGGCTTCAAAAATGGCTGCACACGACTTGAAGTGCTGGGCTAGGTTTTTTGCAGACTCTACGCCGATTTCTGGGATGCCGAGAGCGTTGATAAACCTCCATAAGGGTCGATGCTTGGCGCGTTCAATTGCTGCCAATAATTGGTCGACGATGACAGGGCCAAAGCCTTCCAGTTGTATCCAAGCTGCACGATGCTCGCGCAACTTGAATAGGTCGTCCATGTGACGCAGCCAGCCTTTTTGGAACAGTACATTCATAACCTTTGGTCCCATGCCTCTTATATCCATGGCCTCCTTGGAGGCAAAATGTACGAGCTTTAAGCGAATTTGTTCAGGACAGTCAAGAGACGTGCATCGCAAGGCCACTTGATCTTCTACGTGCGACAGGGGACCCTTGCAAGAAGGGCAGCATGTGGGTGGAACGATCGGTTGGGCATCTACAGGGCGTTTGGCTTTGTTAACGGCTGTAATGATGGGAATGACTTCTCCAGCTTTTTGCAAAACAACCCAATCGCCAATACGGATGTCCTTGCGCTTTATTTCGTCAAAATTATGCAAGGTGGCTCGAGAAACGCGTGAGCCGGCTAACAACACCGGTTCAAGTTCGGCCACAGGCGTAACGATGCCCGTTCGTCCCAATTGAAATGTAACCGTTCGCAGGCGTGTTTCGGCTGCTTCAGGCTCAAATTTGTAGGCAATGGCCCACCTCGGAAATTTAGCCGTAGCGCCGAGTTCTTGCTGAAAGGTTCGGTCGTTTAGCTTCAAAACAACACCGTCGGTTCCATAAGGTAAGCTCTTAGCTTTTTCCCAAAAATTTTGGATAAAGGCCCAAGCTTCTTGGATAGAATTCGCTTTGTCGATGGAT
The DNA here is from genome assembly GCA_944389435.1 of uncultured Opitutales bacterium. Classification (GTDB taxonomy): domain Bacteria; phylum Verrucomicrobiota; class Verrucomicrobiia; order Opitutales; family UBA9783; genus UBA1183. Next base: position 3,754 of record CALXMI010000016.1, on the reverse strand, counting down.
GGGAAAACCGGAAAACCCTTGTCTTTGAGCCACAGACGACATTGCTCCTGTGTGTCCAAAGAGCCCTTAAAGTAACCAATTCCATGAGCCACGAAGCTGAGCCGCCGCCGCCGTACCTCATCAACATCCAGAAGTTTGACACTGCCAGAAGCTAGATTACGAGCGTTGGCAAAAGGTTCCTGTCCCAACTGTTCCTGTTCTTTGTTGATGGCGGTAAAGTCTTCCAACGTAATGTATACCTCGCCTCGAACTTCTAAGCGTTCGGGAACGTCTCCAGAAAGCTGTTGTGGAATGGACCCTATGGTTTTAATGTTGGCGGTGACGTCTTCACCTTTTTTGCCATCCCCTCGCGTCAAGGCTCTTACCAACACGCCCGATTCATACCACAAGTTGATGGCCATTCCATCTACTTTGGGTTCCAAGATAAAAGTATGCGATGGCCCTATTTTTGCCGTCAAGTTTTTGTCAAACGCTTGCAGTTCTTCCAAAGAATAGGTGTTGGCTAAGCTCAACATAGGCGATAAATGAGCCACTTTTGCAAAAGGTCCGTTGGTTAGATCACTGCCAGGGCCAGTCAATTGAGCCAACTCTGGAAAATTTTTGTAAATGGCTTGCAATTCAGCTTGCAGGCAATCGTATTCAAAGTCGGAAATCTCTGGTGTATTCTGCTGATAATAGAGACGATTATGGCGTTCAATTTCGGCCAAAAGCACACGTAGACGGTTACGGACTTTGGGGTTAATCGTACTAAGGTTCATGTGGATTACAGACTCAGCTCTTCAGGATCTGGGAGCGGTTGCGTTAAGATTTTTGTGTCTAAGCCCGCTACAAAATCGGAAAAAGGTTGGGTGTTTACGGCCTTCTTAAGTTGATGATGCACCATGGCCATTTTAGCATCCAGATTGTCAGCTAAACCCACGAGGACAGCTTCGGGCGTTGATGGGTAAACGGCTGCACCCCATTCCGGTTCGCCTTGATGCGATAAGACGATGTGCTCTAAGCGTTCTTGCCAAGTCGGATGCAATTTTTGCTGAAGGCCCGCTCTACGAACAAGGCGATAGCCCAACACGACATGTCCTTGAAGACGTCCTACGCACGTTCTGTCTATGCCTTCGCCAAAGTGGTAGCTGTACTCTAAAACTTTGCCAACGTCGTGTAATAAGGCCCCTGCAAGGGCTATGTCGGCGTTTACGTCGGCGTACAAAGGCAATAGTTTTTGTACGACTTTACCAACATGTACGGTATGTTCTAGAAGGCCATGAACGTAAGCATGATGCATTGAGATGGCTGCAACACTTTCGTAAAAGCCGGACCCCAAGTCCTTAAAGACCTGCAAAACAGTGGCCTGTAGGGCTGGATACGTAATTTGTTTAACCAAGGCGTCCAGATCTTTCTTTAGATCATCAACCGGCTCGTCAGGCTTTTCAATTACTTTGCCAAGGTAAGTGTCGTAATCGACCTTATCGACATTTTGGATGGTCTTTACGTTAGGACTTAGTTTTTCTGCATAAAAATCAACAAAGCCGTAAATTTTTACAATTTGCGGGGTTTTTTCAGCAGGTGTCTGAAAAAACATGTAGGATGTGTTACCTTCAAAGCAATTGAATACGAAGGTGTCGGACGCATCGCCAACCTCCACTTGCAGAAAAGGATTGCCGGTTTTGCTTGTTTTTTTAACAATTTTTCGAACGGCTGCGATGACTGTAAAAGCTTCACCGTTTGCACGTTGTTTCAGAGTTTGTATAGTGTCGTAAGGCTTGGAATCGTTCAAAAGAAAAAAAAAAAACAGCTTCCTAGTTTTAGGAAAATGAATAGGCCGGCAATGTCTGTAAAGGCCGTTAAGAAGATGTAAGAGCTTTGTGCCGGATCAAACTTGAAATGCTTTAATATGATAGGGATAACCGCTGCGACAAGACCTGAAAGCAGCATGGTAAGCGCCATTGAAAGAAAGACCGTGACGCCCATAAGTACGTCATGCATCATGTAGACGGCAATGCACCCGCCTATAAAACCGATAAAAATGCCGTTGAGTAGGCCCTTAAGAAGTTCTTTGCAGCAAATAAAGATGCCATCACCCTTTTGAAATTCGCCTAATGCAAGCCCTCGAATGGCGACAGCCAGGGTTTGTGCGCCGGTGTTACCACCCAGATTGGCAATGACCGTCATAAAGGCGGCCATCCAGCTGATGCGTTCAATCGCATAGCCAAATTTTGAAATGACATAGGCAGAAAAAAAGGCCATTACCAAATTGATAATGAGCCAAGGATTTCTTTTCTTCAAGCTATACCAAACGGTATCGTGAACACTTTCGTCAGCACCCGCACCGTGCAATTGCTGTAAGTCGGCCGTAGCGGCTTCCTGAACGATATCGAGGACATCGTCGTGGGTGACAACACCCAAGAGGCGCCCTTTTTCGTCAATGACGGGCAGATCAACCAAATTATACTCGGCCATCGTGTTAGCAACCGAGACCTTGTCAACTTCCGGTAGGCATGCAATAGATTGCACCTTTGGGTCCATGATATCGCCTACGCGCATGTTCGGATCGGCAAAAATAAGTGTTTTCAGCGGAACAACGCCCGCCAGCCTATTTTTTTCATCCAAAGCATACAAGTTGTACAAATTTTCTACTTTCTGAGGATCTTTTCGCAAATGATCCAGGGCCGTGTTTATCGTCCAACGGGTCTGTAAAGTTGCCACTTCCGGGTTCATGACACCGCCGGCCGTATTTGGATCGTAACGAAGCAGTTTACGTAAGGTAAAGGCCAGTTCCGGGTTAATGCGGGCCAACAATCGAACCTTGTCCGGCTCTTCCAGCTTGCTAATCAAATCCGCCGCATCGTCAGCATCCAAAAGCTCGATGATTCTTGCTGCGCGAAATTCACGCATGGCGCTTAATACTTCAGCAGAATCTTCAGCGTTCATTTCAGCCAAAATATCCGATGCGCTTTCTTCAGACAACCGCTTCAAAAAAGTCCGCCGTTCATCAACGGTTAAACGCTCCAAGAACAGACCGATTTCGTGTGGTGAAGTTCTGGCTAATTTTGCCGGATCCAGATTCGCAAAATGCGTCTCCAAGTGTTGGTCCAAGTCCTCGAAGGTATATTGGTCCAACTGCTGCGCAATCGGGTGCTCTTGTATTAAATCCGGCATAATTTGTAGAAGAGTCTTCCATTTAAAGCCCTTTTATTACTTAGGGCAATGCTTTTTTAGAGTTTTTTGCAAAATGATAAAGCAGACAAGGGGAAAACAGTTGTTGGCTGTTTAATGGAGGAGGTTTTAATAGTACCGATTGCGGCCGGTGGTGTTGGATTCGGTTTGTACGCTGTTAACAGAGAATTCAGAAAATTCAACGTATAGCCATTTGGAGTAATTGTACACATGGGTAAAAGGATATATTGCCTTTAGTTTTTTCTCATACATGGCTCGATTGTTAGCGTCAAGTTTATAGAATCCTATAAAAACACGGAATGGATAGGCGACTCCAGATGTTAGAGATAACCAATTATCGTGATCAAACTCTCCGTTAGGGTACACATTGACCCTTAAACGACAAGAGGATTCCGAAGAATACTCGCCTGAAGGGGGGAGAGAGAAAAAATGAGCGGGTAAATAAGGGACCATGACGGTTTTTACTTCTCCTGTGCCTGAATCTGGAGGGAGTTCATTATTTACTAAATAATATCCACGATAACCTTTAAAGAACGTATCCACATGGTCTAGTATTTCGTTGATCTTGAAATCTTTGTAGAGC
>CALXMI010000015.1 GCA_944389435.1 uncultured Opitutales bacterium | reverse complement strand
TAGCAAGCGGTTTTGGTCTGCCCCAAACACAAGCGTTCTATTGTCCAGTAGGTGTTGTTACTAATCAAATGCCCTCACCTCTCCGAAGCGGTGCTACCGTTCTATGAACGGATGAGCACAGCCCACGAAACCGCTACTAAGAAAATATCATCATCTGCAACTTAAAAACAGTGATGACAGCAAGAACAATCTAACTAAAAAAATATTGGCGTCCCGTAGGAGATTCGAACTCCTGTTGTCGGGATGAAAACCCGGTGTCCTAACCGACTAGACGAACAGGACGCATCCAACATTCAACTATAGTGTAGGATTATTTTCATAAATCAAGTCTTTTTTACTGTTTTTTTGCAAATAATTTTATGAGTTGTATGGGTAATGTTAAAATTAAAGCTCAAATTTACAAAACGTTTTGATCAAAGAATACCTTAAAATGCGAGAAAGTTGCTACGTAAACGCTTAAAACACCTTTAGAAAAGTGAGATTTTGATCAAAATTGTAAGGAATTGTGCACCCAGATAAAATAAAGCAAACCAATAAAACAATCTGATTTAGAAAGCTTTTGGGATTTTTCTATTTTATTATAACAGCGAGAACTGCTGGAACTTCAGAGAGATAGAAACGCAGACACCATTTCAAATTTACCACACGTTTATTTTTCACAAAAAAAGCGCTCAGGCACTCTACGGCACAGAAACCTTTGACTACCGCTGCTACCTTCCGGTCCTGACGGGGTTCACAAAGTTTTCTTGCATAGAACCCAAGCGCATTAAAAGTTTCTGTAAAAGCGTACCTTTTGTCAAGGTTTTAATTGCGCGTATATAAAATAGAGTCGATGAAAACGCATATTAAGGCCTTCTCTACTTATTTTCACCAAAAGCTTTGAGAAACATTAGAAAAAGCGCTTGACAATGTACGAAAACTGTTGCTTTATTGTTTTGTTTTCGTACACAGATTCTTGTGTTTAAAAAGTAGAATTCGAATTTTTTAAAAATATGGCATTAAAAATACGTTTACAGCGCTACGGAGCAAAACATAGCCCGTCTTATCGTGTTGTTGTCGCGGAAGCTTCCGCACGTCGCGATGGACGCTCTGTTGAGGTGTTAGGTTTCTACAATCCCGTTGCAAAAGGGAATGCAGAAAAGTTTAAGTTAGATGTTGAAAGAGCCGATTATTGGGTTTCCAAAGGAGCCCAGTTGACCGATACGGCACGTTATCTTTTAAAGCAATCCCGTAAAGCCTAAGCACAGACCTAGATATGAAGGTTGATATATTGACGCTTTTCCCAAAAATGCTGGATGGTTTTATTTCTGAAAGCATAGTGGGACGTGCTATGCGCGATCAGCGTATCGATCTTCATATTCATAATTTAAGGGATTGGGCTGAAGATGTCCACCACACCGTTGACGATCGGCCTTTCGGGGGCGGGGCTGGCATGGTTCTGAAGCCTGATGTTCTTGCAACGGCTGTTGGAACCTTGAAAACTCAGGAAACTCACGTTGTGTATCTGTGTCCTGATGGGAAGCTTTTATCGACTGCAAAAGTGCGTTCGCTAGCCCAAAAGCCGCACTTGTTGCTTGTTTCAGGGCATTACGAAAGCGTCGATGAACGCTTTCGTGTTGAGTTCGTGGATGAAGAAATTTCTATCGGTGACTATGTGTTGACGAATGGGACTTTGCCGGCAGCTGTTTTATTGGATGCCGTCGTGCGTTATGTTCCTGGAACACTGGGTTCAGAACAATCGTTAAAGCAGGACAGCTTCAGCAACGGACTTCTTTCTTTTCCACAATACACCCGTCCATTAAATTTTAATGAAAGTACGGTGCCCGAGATCCTTGTCTCTGGCAACCATGAAGCCATACAAAAGTGGCGTCTAGAACAACAAATGCTACGAACGATTCATCGTCGTCCAGATTTAATCTTTAATTAATAAAAAAATGAGCCAAGCTATTCTTAACGAAGTTACAGCCGATCAAATTAAAAGCAATCATGCTTCCTTTAAGGTCGGAGATGAAGTTTCTGTTTCCATTCGCATTAGCGAAGGTGGAAAAGAACGTATACAAGTTTTCACCGGTATTGTTATCAGTCGCAAAGGTTCGGGTATTGCGGAAACTTTTACCGTTCGCCGTGTTACATCAGGTTTTGGTGTAGAGCGCGTATTCCCTTTGCAATCCCCCAATATCATCAAGATAGAGGTTACTAAGGAAAGTGTCGTTTTGCGTTCTTCCAAGATGTACTACCTACGCAACCGTATCGGTAAAGCTGCTAATCAGGTTCGTGAAAAGCGTTTTTCAATCGCAAAGTAACTTTTACATTAAACGAATTTTACTTTAGACTGCAGCCAAATGGTTTACAGGAGGCTGTTGTCATTTTTTTGTTTTCAACCCTATAAGCAAAATCCATCTTTTTACAAATCACACTAGCCGCATCTCTTACTGCATTTCTCTTTAGTAAGAGAAGAAGAGAAACTCGTAATGTAAGCTACAGCCAAACAAGACCAGAACTGAAAAAACTTTTCTTTTATCCCTTACCAGTGTGTATTTTTTTTAAAGTAATGGCGAAAGTGGATTTAAGTTGGCAGGACATACTCCTCTCCCAATAAGCTATATAAAATTTGATGGGCGAGTCATTTTCACCCACATCTAGAAAAACATAATTCGGTTATGTCAAGTATGAAGCGGCTAAAATTGAGATAAAAAACGTGTATCGTTTTGATAAAATCGCCGGATATCTTCGATGCCGTAAAGGAACATGGCCAAACGCTCGACCCCAAAACCGAAGGCAAACCCTTGCCATTCTTGAGGGTCTAACCCAGCATTACCTAATACGTGCGGATTCACCATGCCGCAGCCCCATACCTCAATCCACGTATTGTGAAATTTGCCAAGCTTTTCCACGAAAATATCCATCTCAAAGCTGGGCTCCGTAAATGGGAAAAAACTGGGTCTCAAACGGGTTTTGATGTTTTTTCCGAAAAATTCCCTTACAAAAAAATCCAATGTCCCCCTCAAGTCAACGATCGATATGTTTTGATCGACACAAATGCCTTCGACTTGATGGAAATTAAAATTGTGGGTTGCGTCAACTGTATCGCGACGAAACACGCGACCGGGAGAAACCACTTTAAACGGCGGCTTGTGTTCTCCAAGACTACGGATTTGCACTGTAGAAGTCTGCGTGCGTAAAAGATAGGCTTCGTCAGCCTTTTTCTTTGTAGTTCCTACTTTTGTATTTTTTTGGAAAAAAAATGTATCTTTCTCCGCCCGTGCTGGATGATTGGGCGGCACATTGAGCGCATCAAAACAGAACCATTCCGTTTCTATCTCAGGTCCTTCGACAACACTGTAGCCTAACCGTTTGAAAATTGACACAATACGCTGACAGGTTTGAGTTAAAGGATGCAAGGGCGTCTCGCTTGCATAAGACGTCAGTAAACTAGGATCAATTGGATCACCTAACTTTTTGAGTCTTTCCTGATTCTGCAGCCATTTATTCCGTTTCCCGATTTCTTCTTCAAGGGTTCGCTTGAACGTATTAATTTGTTGGCCTGCAACAACCTTTTCTTCCTGCGGAAGATTTTTTAAGTTCTTTAACAATCCGATTATTTGGCTTCCACCGCCTAAATAACGCGACTTAATAGCTTGCAAATCGGACACGCTAGAACAATTGCCTATAGCTTTTAAAGCTTCCGCTTTTAACGACTCCAACGCGTCCACAATTTGTTATTCCTTAACTTGATTAATGACCTGCTCAACCAAGTTTCTGAAACCCATTTCGTTGTGAATAGCTAACTCGCTTAGTTGTTTGCGGTCCAATTCAATATTGAGCTGCTTGAGTCCACTAATAAAACGACTGTAAGAAATGCCCAATGTACGGCAGGCAGCATTAATTCTTACAATCCATAATTGACGAAACTCAGATTTTTTCTTACGGCGATCACGAAAAGCAAACGCACCTGCACGCCAAAAAGCATCGTGTGCATACCTAAACAACCGCGACTTATTACCAAAATAACCGCGAGTTTGTTTCAGTACCCGTTTACGACGTTGTTTCGTTGCAACTCCATTTGTTACTCTTGTCATAACTTTACATTCTATCTCTTAGGCCAACATAGGGTCGTCGTTAAACCCTACGCCGAGCAATTTTCGTTTCTTAAAATCATGCAAACGGCATGGCCTCTTTTACCGTAGCCATCTGTTTCGCATTGTCTAACACCAAATCCTTCGTTGCGTTACGAAAACGTGCAGGAGACTTATGGCGAAGAAAGTGACGATAACCTGGCTTGCGGAAGACGACCTTCCCTGTTGCGGTGATCTTAAATTTCTTAGCAATCGATTTTCTAGTCTTTTGCATAATACGTAACAAGTGAAAAGCAATTATAACCGCTTGTAAAGCTAATTTTTCACTTTTTTGAATCTGGAATCACAAATTGCAAAGGATTGAATCTCAATTTCCATTTAGGTGCTTGAAACGTTCCTTCCACTGAAGCCGTAAAACCCTTAGACACCGGCTGAAATATTTGGATTAACTGACGCACAATCGGCATTTTCAAACGACGATGATCTAGGAAAGAAAATTGCATATTGGCAGCCAACTCTCGCCGTTTTAGATCGATCCGTCCTTGAACATTGGCAGAAGCCGTCGGCCCTAGAAGTTGGGAATCTTTGGAAACCAATTTGCTGTCTTCCATGGAAAAATTAGCTACAAATTGATTAAAAGTAATAGCAGAGAAAGCCCCCATTTTTTGCGGTAACAACTTCATAAGTGGACCCAACAAATGGATTTGCGACAAATGTTCGTTCTTAAAATCGATCTGCCCATACCCTTTCAATGCGTCTATTTGATTGACGTCTCCATCCCCTGTAAAATCGATCGATAAATCGCCTTTGTAAGCCTCTAGGGTATTTACAGGAATTTCTTGCTGCCAATTCTTCAAAAATGGATGCTGTAACAGCCGCTCTGTGTCCAAATTTTGCAGACGCATACCGATATGATACTTATCGCCCAAAAGATCAAATGATGCCATCAGTGGCGCTTCACCGTACAAGTGGCCTTGAATATCAGAGCAATGAATCGCGTCAGGTTGCCATACGTATTTAAAATGCAAATCTTGTATAGGAAAATCTTTGACCGAAACAGCTGGAATATTCGCCGTTACCTCTACGATTTCTCGCACTTTATCTTCTGCAATTTTAGAAGCAACCAAACCCTTAAAATTTGCCATTAACGGTTCTTTTGTTTTTAATAAGGTCAATGAATTGCCGGTATTTTCAGACAAAAAGCCCTTCAAAATGATTTGCCACATGGGAACAGTAAACGATCCGTTGCCTTCGAATTTCCAAGCTTCAAAATCAGGGTTTATTGTTGAATAAGGCCAGTAAACTTCACAAGCCCCACTGCCTTTGTTGTTTTTTAACATATTTATTTTGACACAACAAAACCCAGGTTGATCGGCAAAAGTGACGTTCAGATCGTCCACCGGAATTCCATTGTAATTTGCTTGCTTACATCGAGCGTTACCAAATGAGAACGTCTGACTATTTTTATTAAAAATCTCAAAATCCGCATAGGGATTTTCTTTATCAAAACGAAAGTTTTTTACAAAGGTAGGCCACCAATCAGGCATTAAATCAGGCACGCACAACGTTAATGCAGGATCTAAAAAACCCACACAGGTAAACCTAAAATCTTTGCTCTTTAGATGATAAAAGCCTCTTATTTTGCAGGAATGATTCAAATTCAGAGCAAAAGCCACCCTGTAATTGAAATTCCAAAAACCTTGTCCAAAAACATGCTTAAGTTTTATTCCACCCAATTTCACAGCATCTGTTGCAAACATCCATCTTGCTTTTGCGAGACTCCCTTGTACCGTTCCATGTATCTTCTTCAAACAACTTACATGAAGCGAATCTTTTAGCCCAAAACATTTTTTTTCTAAAAAATGAGGTGTCAATGAAAATGCAAAATGCTTTAGAGTCCAATCTTGGCTTCCGAAATCAACTTGCACGCGTCCCTTACCGGTATTCCCTCCTTTAGATACACAAAAGTCCAAACAATTTTTCTTATCTAAAAAAAGCTTCGGAGTGCGACATAGAACGTGAATGTTTTTAATTTCATCGACATCAAAATCCACGCAAGCTATCGCATTTTTTACCCCCAACAAGGCCCCATTACTCTCAAAGGTTACAGCTGACCTTTGTACATGGACATTTTTTTGCTTAAAGTACTTCGCCATTAAGCGATGTTTAAAAATTTTACCCAGTTTAATCTCACCTCGAACTTGCTTGACGGATACCTCTTTAACGATGACGTCATCGCCTTGATAATAAAGCTTCCCATGTCCGAAGTAGGCCACCTTCAACAAAGCCGAATGAAACCGAAATCCTCGACCGAAATTTTTAGAAAACAACCTCTTAAATGGAGCGATGGCTATAAATTCCGAAAAGGCCACGTGCACACTTTCTAACATGGTCGATCCAGCAATCAACCATCCACGAAAAGCCCCCTGTCCTATTTGTATAACACCTGCAATGTTCTCTAAATTTAAACCTAACAAGCAATATTGACCGTCGTCAATATCGATTTGCCATACACCATTGTTCCGAGAAATTTTTAACCGTTTAGCGGACGCTTTCACGCCTTCCTTCTCAAGCTTAAAATTCGTAAAAACCAATCCTTTTGAAGAAGCCACCAAGCGTTCGTAATCGATGTGATTTTTATGAAACCAATATCCCCATAGGCCTTTATTGTCTAAATAAAAAGCTTTACCACGTATCAAGAGTATGCACCAAAGCCCTATTAATGCCAAGCACGCCTGGATGTAAAAAAGTTTCCTCATGCCTAAGGTAAAAGTTCGGATTTCATCCTATTCCAAACCGGTCGGTGGGTTAATTCGAATAAAAAGTCTATCCAGTCTTGCGTGAACGTAAAGCGTTCACCCCCATAACTTCCGGCTTGTAACGTTCCACTCACGCGATCCGAAAATTGCAAAGTATACCGCCGTATTGTCTTTTTATCATCTAAGGTTTCGATCTTTAGCTCGTAAATATTGGGAGAAAATATCGGAAATGTCACCGCATGTTTGACCCATTGGTGGGCTGTTAATCGAGATAAAAAACGAACATCCACTTTATTTAAGTCAATAGGAAATTTTTGACCTGTATTCTTAAGGACTAACGTCAACTTTTGAAGTTTTTCATCTTTAGCCCAATGCCAAATGGTTTTGTTTTGAAAATCCTCCATTGTTTTTGTCAACAGATCTTCGTCGACACATGTCAAACGATACAAAGACCCGCTTCCATCTTCTTGCAAATAAACGCCATCTTCCTTTTTATAAAAACATAAATGTCGTACGCGACCATCTTGTAAATGCAGCGAAATCGTCGCATCGGCATTTGAAAATTCCATGGGTTCTTTCACAAAATGCTCCACGTAAAGATCATTCAAATTCCTAACCAATTGTCGTATGTCATATAAACTTGCTCGCTTGGTTCCATCTATTGAGCCTGGATGCAAAACTTCCCAACGTTCGCTTGTAATCGGTTGTAACGTAAAGCTGCCCAACTTATTTTCGTAATTTATTTTTGAAAAATCGAACCATTTCCATTGGAATAATTTCCTCTCTCGTAGCGTATCTTCAGGTGTTAATAGACGTTCTACAAATGTAGACTGAAAAACAAACAGTGGGCCTTCATTGTTACGCTGAGCAACAAATTGATGCTTGCTTTCATTATAGGGGAAAATTTTTAAAACGTTCGAGTCGGTTTCTGTCAAAAGTGTCAATTGGTAAAAGTTTTGGTCTTGCGTAAATTTTTCAACCCAAGGCTTAGCTTCTTCTGCAGACAAGAAGTGAGTCACCTCTAGTTGCAAAATCTGCTGACAAACCACCTCGACATGCTGTTGATCCGCTACGACCTCTTGCGGTATTTTCAGCGTCCAATGACCATTCAAGTAACTTAAATAGACCTTTTGTATTGGACTTTCAAAATTGATGCTCTGCATATTTTGAACATTAAAGACCATTGGATGACACCACTGTTCCAATGGCAACAGCAAACAATTTAGAAACGAAGCATCCAGGACAAAGATCTTATTTGTTTCCATTTCCAAAACATAAACTTTTCCATTCACGCTTGTATTGTTCCCAAAATGCAAGATGTAAGTATGCAAGGGAGTTGAACACTTCAAGGTACAAAATGGAACCGATAGCCCATAATGGTCCAGGTTATCACCTGTATCCAACTTAAACGAGAGCTGTGGCTTTACCAACGCAAAGTTATGTAAAAAATCCCCTATTGTCAAAGGATTCGCTTCCCACTTCAACGGAAGATTTACATACCAATCCTGTCCTTTTTTACATAACTGTAAATACTGTTGCTCTGATCCCAAATGAAACTCTATCTGATTGATGTTAAAAACATCCTTCTGGATATTGAGCTCAAGAGGCGTACGATTGGTAACTGTATGATTTTTTACATAAACGAAAAAACACATCCATAAAATGTTAAAAAACAACAAGAAAAAAGTTAAGCCTAGTCGCAACATAATCTTTATTCCTTTCTAAGCACAATGGCAATAATTCCTCCTATAAAAAAAACAAACGGCAAGAGCATAAAATTTAAGGCCAACAAAAAAAACTTTTGCTGCGTTATCACAATTTTTGGCGATTGATTGACCTGAACATCTACCGTTGGTAACCAACTGTTGTCATTTTCGAAAAATTGGCAACAAGCTTGCAGAAAGGTTTGATTGCCCAACAAATGAAAATGTGCGTTATCTAACCAATCCGAACAAGCTACTACCACCATTTTACTTTTCGGAAGATTGAGGTTAAATGTATCCGATTTGTAAGAAACATAGGCAACACCTAAAACATAAGGACCTGTCGGATCTGTTTTCGCATTAAATAGCAAGCTATCTAAATTTTGAGAATCACGTATCCAGCTTGTTTCAGAAGACAACAAACAGGGAGTTAAACATTCCGATTCCTTTAATTTCAAAACGGAACTCAGACCGAAAACCAATCCTAAGCTTTTATCAATTAAAGGTTGGGTGATAACATGTTTGTTGAACCGGCGTATAATAAGGTTTCCGTCGTTGCTCAAAAAGTCTTTACTGTTGTCCAATAACAATTCGCCGTCACATCGAATGCCAAAGGTACCTAAAAATTCATCTAATCCATGCTCATAAAGAGGATGTAAGCAGACCAACACATTTCCATTGCGATTATTGATAAACTCTTTTAATTGAGCACACTCTTGTGGTAAAAAAGCTAATTGTGGACCAAAAACAACTACCCAATTGGTATCTGCAGGTAAATCATTACACGTGTCCAAAAGCTGAACATCCATATTCCATCGACTAAATTCCTTATACGCTAACGAACCTCCTTTTACAGGATGCATATCTTTCGGATTCATCTCACCGTGTCCTAAAACCCAACAGATTTTTTTGGGTTTTGCGGTTAGTTTTATAAGGGTAGACAACAGGCAGGTTTCGCCTATGAAAGTTTTATCCTTATAGAAATGACTAAAGGGGACGCAAACGCTTCGACCATTCACACTAATCAAAACCCCACAATAATCTTCCATGTCGTATTTTTTTTGTAACTGCACCAACATATGAGGATTTTTTAAGGTATCAATCCTATTAAATTCGAACGAAGAACGACCGGCTTTAAATTCTGCAGAAACCGCATGCATGAATCGTTTAAATTCGTGCAAAAATTCAGGCTGCAATTGTTGCGCATCCTGCAGTAGGAAAATTTCTACAGTGCCTTTTAATGACTGCAAGAAAGCTTTCGTTTCCGCATGCAGAGAATTGAGATGGCTGTCAGAAAAATCAAAACGTAACGTTCCAAACGGAAGTAAAGTATGGATTCCAAAAATAAGCAAAATAATCAATAAAGTTTGCAGACAACCATTAAGCCGTTTGACACGATTAAAATATTTAAAATCATCTAAAAATTTCATTTCAATAGCTTATTCTCAAGTACGGTTGTTGTCAGCAAAAGCAATAAGATGCCACTGCCAAAATGAAAAACAAAAGGCCTTACGTCAAAAACACCTGAAAGCAAATGGTCCAACGTTTCAAAAAAATCTACATATAAGCTGCAGGTGTAAGAAAAATGATGCATCTCACCTATCATTTTTACTCCAACAAGTACGATAAACAAAAAGCAAAAACATAAAAACCCTGCAAAGGATTGCGTCTTTGTTAAACTACTCGCCAGAATCCCAATTGCAACAAAAAAGAAACTGCTTGATAACAAAAACAGACAACCACCGTAAAGGACTGTCGGCTGTATTAAAGGCGTTGTGAGATCATTCCCTAAAAAATACTGTGTAAAATAAGGAAATAGTAAACACAAGCACCATAGAAAAACATAAAACAGGTAAGTGGCTAAGAACTTACTAAACACAAGCGCAACCGGACTCAACGGTGTCGTTAGCAAACTTTCCAGTAGACCTGAACGCTGCTCTTCCGATAAGGTACGCATTGTAATTAACGGAATAATGAACAAAGTCGGCAACCAAAACAATTCAAAAAAACTTTTCAGGCAGTCAATGGGCTGATCGGTAGCTTGCATATTCAGAAACAATATGTAGACGAAATTAAAGCCCATTAATGTTAAAAACAACGCGGCAATGAAATAAGACGATGGGCGACGCATAAGATTGCCTATTTCTTGTTTAAATAGGATAGAAAAATTGCTCATAAAGCCCCCCAATCCTCCTTCCAGGCAAAATGCGTCAATTTTAAGAAAAGTGATTCCAAGGTAGGTTCTATTTTGTAAAATTGCCGCACTTGGTAACCTTTGGAAAATAACCAACCCATGAAATCGACCTCAAAGCTATCCTCTGGAAGCGCTAAAGTTTCTAACAAAAACTGATCTGATCCATGTTTCAGGCAACGTAATTGAAACGTACTTTGGTCCAAATCTTCCAAAAAGTATCCACCTTCATTTAAGACAAGCCTGTAACGCATTTGCTTAAAATATTGCTTTCTCAAGTCATTCGGCGTTCCATTTGCAACTAATTCTCCCTGGTGAATGATTAGCAATTGTGAACAGGCCGCTTCAACTTCTGGCAAAATATGGCTAGAAAAGATGACGGTCGCCTCACCTTTTAAATTCTTTAGCAAATCACGAATACCCAAAATTTGATGAGGATCCAAACCAATAGTAGGTTCATCAAGAATAATCAACTGTGGGTTCCCTAGCAAAGCATCCGCAATTCCAACACGCTGACGGAAGCCTTTTGAAAGTGAACGTATCATTTTTCGTGAAGCCGTTCGTGCTAAATCGCAACGTTCCATTACATATCCTACCGCTTGTGTAACTTTTGGAACGCGTTTTAATTGTGCTCGGAAGCGTAAAAATTCCTCCACGCGTAAGTCTTCAGGCAATGGGTTACGTTCAGGCATATAGCCTACAAATTGTTTAAATTGCTGACCGTGGGTTGTTAAGGGTTGATGATCAATATAAACACATCCGGAGGTTGCAGGTAACAGGCCACATAAAATGCGTAACGTTGTACTTTTACCGGCCCCATTAGGCCCCAAAAAACCAACGATTTCACCTGGTTTTATCTCGAAATTTAACGCTCGAACGGCAACCTTACTTCCGTATTGCTTGCATAAATTCCGTACTTCAACATAGGCTGCCATAACAGGCAGTAACTGTCGCAAATTTTTTCAAATAAGGCAATCCTTTAATTTAAAAAACTCTCATCGTTATTTTTCTGCAAAATCATTATTTATAAATAAAACAAGGCACGTTTTGTTGTTTTTTATTACAATTGTTCAGATTTTTTTAAAAAAAGCTGGAGATTTTGTAAAAAATTCCGTTATTATAAAGATGTATGAACAAGCATATTCAACGTTTCTTAGACGAAGACAAAGGTTACTTAACGCAACACGTTTGCAAAACAATTTCCAAAGAGAAATTGTTGTTACCAAACCCAGACTTCCTTGATCAAGTTTTTGTTCAAGGCGATCGGTCCAACCAGGTCTTGAACAGTTTAGCACGTCTACGCAACCATGGACGATTGGCCCACACGGGTTACGTTTCCATTTTACCTGTAGACCAGGGTGTTGAACATTCTGGAGGCGCAAGTTTTGCTCCAAATCCAGACTATTTTGACCCAGAGAACTTGGTTCGTTTGGCTATTGAAGGTGGATGCAATGGTATCGCTTCAACCTATGGTGTCTTAAGCAGTGTAGCTCGCAAATATGCGCATAAAATTCCCTTTATTGTAAAATTGAACCATAACGAATTATTGACCTATCCTAATAAGTTCGATCAAATTTATTTTGCAGATGTGGATCAAGCTTATGAAATGGGGGCCGTTGCTGTAGGTGCAACCATTTATTTCGGATCTGTTGAATCCAGCCGTCAAATTGAAGAAACAAGCGCTGCATTCGCTCGTGCACATGAATTGGGCATGGCAACCATTCTGTGGTGTTACCTTCGCAATCCAGCCTTCAAAGCCGATAAAGATTATCATACAAGTGCAGACTTAACCGGACAAGCCAATCATCTAGGGGCAACCTTGGGGGCCGATATTGTTAAACAGAAGCTGCCTACTAACAACGGTGGTTTCAAAGCCTTGCAGAAGTTCGGTAAGACACATGACAAAGTCTATACTGAATTGACGACCGACCATCCGATCGACTTAACACGTTATCAGGTTGCAAACGGTTACATGGGCCGCGTGGGCTTAATCAATTCTGGAGGTGCATCCGGCAGCAATGATTTTATCGATGCAATCGCGACAGCTGTTACCAACAAGCGCGCAGGGGGTATGGGGCTCATCCTGGGACGTAAAGCCTTCCAAAGGCCGTTTGCTGAAGGTGTAGAGC
>CALXMI010000014.1 GCA_944389435.1 uncultured Opitutales bacterium | reverse complement strand
ATTGTATTGGAAGTATGCTGGAATTGGGTTCTAACAGTCCCCATTTTCACCAGGAGCTTGCGCAACATTTTCAGGCTCATCCAAACGATCGCTTTGTTTGCATTGGGGACTTTTGTACGGATATTGCAACCGGTCTGTTAACGGCAGGCATTCCAGCTTATCAAATTTTCACGGCGCAAAGCACTCGAGAAGCACAACCTTATGTGAACAGTTTTACTGGACACTATTTTTACATCAAAGGTAGTCATGATTATCATCTAGAGAATTTAGTTGCACAATGATTAAATTTTCTTTCTAATATCCACTATGGGAAGTCCTAAAGACATCACAAACTGTTTTGCTTTTGACAAAAAAATCAAGAAAAAATCTTCGCATCAGCCCAATGCCTTTTCGAAAGTTGCCTATGGATTATTTTTTTTTTTTTTTTTAGCCCAATTTATTTTGTTTCTATTCACGTGATTGCATATTGAAGACTTAGTGGCAAAATGTTAACTAAGAAATTCAGGTTAAGGATATAAAAAAACATGGATGTTAAAAACGGAGTCAAAATAATCGTAGAGGATGTAAGCAAATCTTTTACGACAAATGGTGAAACAAGACTCGCTTTAGATCACATTAATTTCTCCATTAATCAAGGTGAGTTTGTTGCCATTTTGGGAGCCAGCGGATGCGGAAAATCAACACTGCTTAACATGATTGCCGGCATTGAAACGTGTGAAAATGGCCGTATTCTAATCAACGATTCTAACTTAAATCAGCCCGAACGTCACCGTATGATGATGTTCCAAGAATCCGCTTTATTCCCTTGGTATAGCGTCATTGAAAACGTCATGTATGGCCTTCGATTCAAACGAGGATTAGATCCAAAAACCTACCGAGAGATTGCTCTGTACTATCTTGCAACCGTTGGTCTAAAAAATTATGCTGACCATCGCGTTTATCAGCTTTCTGGAGGTATGAAACAGCGGGTTGCACTTGCCAGAGCCCTTGCACCCAATCCTCAAATTTTGCTCATGGATGAGCCCTTTAGTGCTTTAGATGCCTCAACTTGCGAACAACTCTACAGGGATTTGCAACGTATCTGGAATAGCAAGAAAAAAACCGTTGTATGGGTTACGCATAACGTTCGAGAGGCCATTGTCTTGGCGCAACGCATTCTGGTATTTTCTCCGCATCCAGGACGTATCATAAAGGAAATTACCGTGGATTTACCTTTGTCACGAACGATACATGACACATCTGTTTCTGAATTACACGACAAAATTATAGCTATCTTGAATAAAAAGTAATGAACCATGAAAACTTTTGCTAAAAAATTACTGTACCACCCATTATTCTTAGTCCTATTGGTACTCATTCTATGGCAAGCTGTTTATGAATTTAGCGGTTGCTCAGACCTATTCTTTCCCAACCCAAAACAAGTGATGTTGCTTTTGTATAATGGCTTTCTAAAAACTTACGACCTGTGGTTTGCCATCGGCATTAGCATAAAGCGTCTTGTTATCGGCTACCTGTTAACGCTCTTGATTGGTATCCCATTGGGCATGCTGTGTCATACATCCGAAATTTTAAGGGCGACCTTGGGGAAAATAGCCATAGGGTTTCAAACGCTTCCCAGCATCTGTTGGGTACCACTCACCTTGCTTTGGTTTGGACAAAGCGATACGGCCATTATTTTTGTTATCTGCATGGGATCGCTGTGGAGTCTAATCCTAGGCACCATGCGAAGCATACAACTGGTGCCACACATTTACATAAGGGCCGCCTATACCATGGGTGCTCGAGGGTTTACGCTCTGGCAAACCGTTATTTTCCCTGCCGCCTTACCCTACCTTGTAAATGTCATGAAACAAAGTTGGGCCTTTGCTTGGCGATCGCTTCTATCGGCCGAAATCTACATTAGCACAATCAGCGGCCTTGGCTTAGGGCAACTGCTGCATTACGGTCGTGAAATGCAGAGCATGGATCAAGTCATCAGCATCATCATTATTTTGATTTTTTTAGGTCTCCTTATCGATCGATACATCTTTCTTCCTATCGAGAAATCCATTGAAAAACGCTGGGGCAAATGATAAATATTGAGATCGCCTAAAACATTAACTCGAGTATCTTTTTGATTATTTACATGAGTTAAATGGTAACTTATTAATCACCAAACTTTTCTACAATACGTACACAATACTTTCCGGATCGATGTAAAACATTTAGCGTACTATTGTTGGAAAAGGTTACAAAATCCTGTAAAAGCTTTCCATCATTGGATAATGGGAACAAGATACCGCGTTTCAATTGACCCGTCACAGAAAGCAATTCTAAGCGCCTTGTTAAGTGTTTTTGTTGCTGCTCGTAAACAAGATACTTTTTTTCAAAAAGAAAATTTAAACGTTGCTTTGCGTGCTCTAAATGCTGATTTTGCTGTTTCAAACGTTGTAAAATTGGTAAACTCAACAGTCGCTGCTGATATTGCTGAAAAAAGAAGATCTTACGTTGAAGTACGGTTTCGCAGGCATTTTTTAATCGATGTCTTAATTGCTGATGTAAGGCCTTTTTTAACAAGTAATCTTTTTGTGGATGATGACTTTGGAGACGTTGCTTACAGGTTTGTAAACGTTGATGCTTTTGATGCCATAAAAACTGTATCCATTGACACAGCCCTTTTTGCTGCTGAAAAACTTGAACCTTAGCATTGGTGTAGGACTCTGCTATAAACTGAGCTGCTGCCGTAGGTGTTTCGGCACGATGATCCGCAACAAAATCGCACAACGTCGTATCAATTTCGTGACCGATACCCGTAACAATAGGCTTTTTTCGCTTGGCCAATACACGAATGAGCTTTTCTTGATTAAAGCAGTTAAGATCCTCAAAACTGCCACCTCCACGAATAATAATTATAATCTCTATCTCAGAAAAGGCTTGAAGTCTATTAAACGCACGTATAAGGTTATCCGGCGCTAAATGTCCTTGAACCAACGAAGGCGACAACAAGATTTTCCCCTTCCATCGTTGCCGTTGCAATATCTTGATAAAATCATGAAAGGCAGCCGTATCGGGCGAAGTAATCAGGCCGATGGTTTTAGGCAAAATCGACAAAGGCAATTTCTTTTCAGTAGAAAACAAACCTTCCGCTTGCAGTTTAGCCTTAAGTGATTCCAATTGTTGTTGTAAAAGTCCCAAACCAACCGGCTGAATGTGCTTGGCAATAATTTGATAACGCCCTACCGGCAGGTAAAGATCAATGGTACCATTTACCACAATCGATTGACCTTCTTGCAAAGCATGAGTAATTGCGGTATTAAAAACCACAACAGAGATTTGACTGTCAGAGTCCTTGAGCGTAAAGTACGTAAGGGTGCCAGCTTTTCGAAGGTTAGAAATTTCTCCATAAACCGAAACGAATGGAAACGATTCACGGATAAGCTGGCGCAAATGAATCGAAAGCTCTTTAACGGATAGCGGACCTTTTAAGAAGGGTTTTAGCATGAAGGCTTGTCGAAATCTTTATAATAGCGGTATCCCTTGTAGGTTAGATAAGCCCCGACAAAGATGATTACGAAGAGCATCATGCCCCACTGCCCTGTCTTTAGAATGTTACCACCATAAATGAAGCCATAAGCCCAAAAAGCTTGAAAGATCCAACTAAGGCTAAGATAATGTACAAACTGAACTTCCCTTAAAGTCGACAGAACGTAACACTGTAATACGTAGGGAATCTGTGGAACAAGCTGAATGAGCAGCACCCATTTCATACTTGTTAACCTGGATGTAGGACGAAAAGAAGGCACCTTTTTCCCTCTAAAAATAATTGTAAACAGCAGCTTATTGAGACACTTTTTATAAAAGATGTAAGAAAAAATTAGACTGAAACCCAAGCATACAAAGCTGATAAAAAACCCCAGCTTCACTCCCCAAAGAGTGCCAGCTAATATCCACAGCGGTGAAATAGGCAACCCAAACGTCGGCATGAAGAGCAAACCTGCCACCACCCACCAACCATGTTGACTTAAATAATGATAGAGCCCAAGAACGAAACCCAACAAACGCTGCCAAACTTGAGCGTCCGCTACACAACATAAGTAAAGGATCAAAGCAAGCTGTGCTATCAGTATAAAGCCCTTAAAGCCCATCGATCGCAAGGAACCTAAACGTGCTCGCAGGAACCGATAAGCCTTTTTCATTTGAACGTCCTACAATGACCATGTCCGTTTCCGGTGACGTGTTGATTTGGACCGCTTCCGGCGTTTATGTTTATTCATTTTCAAAACACGCTTCTTTTTAAGATTTCCCATAATACAAATTCTCTACTCACATGAGTGAACGTCATTTTACAACAAAAGTAAAGCTTTTTATGAAAATTTTTGAAGATAAAAACACAACTACAGTCAAAAATCTAAAATGCGCATTTTTTGATGTTTTATTCTTGATTTTTAAAACACATACGACTAGTCTCCTGGGCGAGGAATGCTAGACTGCTCAGAAGACGTACTGCTTGAATTGATTTGGAGACATAAGCTCCATCGCGTTTTACGTTATCTTTTACACGATTTAAGCAACTATTTGACCGGAAGTTTAGCCTTGAGCGAGCTTTATTCTGAAAGTTCCTCCCTAGATATTTTAGCAGATGGCATGATTTCTATTCGCGATAACTGCTACAGAGAAAGGGAGATTTTGATGCGACTATCTTCTTTGATGCATCCACAAGCTGATGCCGTTACTTACATAGATTTGAAAAATTTTTTAGAAGACTTAATGCCAATCTTCCGGTGCATATTGCCTTCACAAACAAAGGTTTCTTTAAACCTTCAAGCGGACTCCTCTACCATCATTCGATTCAAGCCCGAATGGCTGAGGCGTGTGTTTATCCAATTAATTTGCAATTGTTCTGAAGCCCTTCAAGATGTAATCGCACCTGAAGTTGTCATTGAACGTACCCTACAAAACAAGCATCTTATTTGTCAAATAAAAGACAACGGGCATGGTTTATCGCAGGAGCAATTGGATACGTTAAAAGAGAACGAAGGTACTCCATTCATAACAAATACAAAGCTAAGAGCTGGATTGTATATGGTAAGATTTTATCTTCGTAAAATGGGTTGTTCATTTAAAATAGAATCCACAGTTAATAGTGGGTTCATCGCAACCATTATTTTTTCAACGATAGAATGAAAAACACATATCCCATAGTTATTTTAGATGATGATGCCGCAATCTTAAAGGCGTTACAAGAAACATTAAAAATAGAAGGTTATTTCTGTTTTGGAACCACTCGTGTCTACGATGCATTAGAGTTTATCAAAAAGCAAACGGTCGCTGTCGTCTTATCCGACCAGCGCATGACCGAAATAAAAGGCACCTGTTTTTTACAACAGGTAAAGTCCCTACAGCCCACCTGCTCTCGAGTCTTGATAACAGGCGTGCTGGTAAGTGATATGTTCCTAGAGGCCATCAATTCCGCCGAAATTTTTAGATGTTTAGCAAAGCCTTGGACTCGAGCTCAGCTGTTAAAGATCATCGAAGAATCTTATTCACATTTTGAAAAAAATCTATCCGTCGAAACTTCGTACAAAGCACTACTAGAAATAAACCAAAAGTTGGTCGATGAAAATGCAACACTAAGAGCCAAAAAACAAAACTTATGAGCGTACCATTATCGATTTTAATCGTTGAAGACGATAGCAATTCAGCTTTTGTTTTAAAGACTATCTTAGAAAAAGCAGGTTATTTTATTCTTCCCATAGCTGCTAGCGGCGAGGAAGCTTTACATTTGACTCAAGAACATCATCCTGCCTTGGTATTGATGGACATCTCCCTATCAGGTAATTTGGATGGAATTGATACCGTTCTGGCTATTCGGCAACATTATGATATTCCAATTGTTTACCTCACAGGACATACGTCCGAGTCGGTGATAAAACGAGCCAAAGCAACCACTCCGTATGGATTTATCTTAAAACCCTACACCGCAAAAATGGTTCTGGTAACTACCGAAATGGCTTTCCATAAAGCTTCGGTTGAGCGAGAATCGAAAGAAACCAAGATACGATTAGCGGTTACTTTGGGAAATTTGCTAAATCCGGTTTTCTCGGTAGATGCTAATGGCGTTATCAATTACGTTAATACGGCAGGCCAAACCTTTGTTAATAAGCCATTAGGTGACATTTTAAATCAGTCGATTGATTCGATCCTTCATTTGCATACCACACAGGATACAAACGAGGCCTTTATCAGTTTTTTGGATTTTTTACCCGAAGCAAAACCGAACGTATCCGATCGCCACGCCTTATTTGTTTGTACCAACAATTCCGTACGTCACGTATACGTCCAAGTCTCCTGTTTAAGGAACCTATACGGCGAATTATTAGGATACGTTGTTGCCTTAAACGATTTTACGGAACAATTCAAGTCGGAAGCAAAAAACCGGATGCTGGCAAAGGCTTTAGAAAATTCTCAAGAAGGCGTCATCGTAGTCGAAAGCGAAAAAGA
This sequence comes from uncultured Opitutales bacterium, assembly GCA_944389435.1. Classification (GTDB taxonomy): domain Bacteria; phylum Verrucomicrobiota; class Verrucomicrobiia; order Opitutales; family UBA9783; genus UBA1183. The sequence continues at coordinate 986 of CALXMI010000014.1, read as the reverse complement.
TAAAAAAGATTTCAAAATCTTATACGCTAACCAAAGCTTCTTTTGTATGTTAAAAATCCAAGAAGATAGCGCAAACGCAAAACCTTTGTCTTCTTTTTGGGGACAGCGTTTTAACGCAAACATCATACGCGCGTTGAAGGAAAACCAACGGTTTGTTGCAGATACACCCATGGTTTGTTGCGACGGAGAAGAGAAAATTATGAATTGGGCCCTCTCCCCGTTTTCAGATACACTTCAAGGTTTACAGCAAACGATTATTACCATCCGTGATGTTACTAAATTAAGACAAATACAAGAAAATTTGAGACAAACCCAGAAAATTGAAGCCGTTGGCCGTTTAGCAAGTGGCATTGCTCATGACTTCAATAATTTGTTGGCTATTATTAATGGTTGTGTCGACTTGGCTTTATTGGAAGAAAAAAATATAAGCAAAAAAACCCTAGATTACCTAAAAAGTGTTCAGGACGCAGGAACACGTGGAGCTATTTTAGTTCAGCAACTCATGATGTTTGCACGAAAAAGCGATGGCCCTACCCTTGCGACTACCCACGGATTTGAACTCACCAAAACATTGAATTTGTTAACCAACTACTTGGGCAAGGATATCGATTTTACATCAAACCTTCCTGCTGATTTATGGCCTTTAAAAATTCCCGTCGTCCAATTGGATCAAATTCTGGTGAATTTGTGCGTCAATGCAAGGGATGCCATGCCTAATGGGGGCAAACTAAAAATCGCTTTTGAAAATTTCTGTGGATGTCCACCCGATCTGTTAGAAGGTCGGTACGTTAAAATCACCGTAAGCGACACAGGGGTTGGAATGGACAAAGACACGTTGAAGAAAATCTTTGAGCCTTTTTTCACAACCAAGCCTATCGGCAAAGGAACCGGCCTAGGTTTGTCAAGCGTCTATGGCCTTGTAAAACGCTACGATGGCAGTTTACAAGTTGAAAGCCAGTTAGGTAAGGGAACCGTTTTTATGGTAT
>CALXMI010000013.1 GCA_944389435.1 uncultured Opitutales bacterium | reverse complement strand
CCTTTCACAAAAATAAGAAGTATTGCACGATGCAAAAAGCGAAGCAAAACTTGAAATTTTTACAAAAATATACAAAAAGGCATAAAAAACCACGCATAGGAAGGTGTTGACGCGCCTTTCTATGCGTGCTAGGTCAAATGAAAGCTGAAAAAGAACATCACAATAAAAAACAGCAATTTTCTCCGCAACTTTTAGCGTTCATGAAAAATATAGAAGAAGCTGCTCAATTATTCGAAAAGGAAATAAAGGAAAGCCGCAAAAAAGATGTTTAAAAGCGAAACCGGCACTCGGCATATTTTATTGCTCGATGATGATTCACTTGAACTGAATAACACTAAAACTTTTATAGAAAGCAATATCCTTTCTATAGAAGTAATTGCAATAAATTCTTATGAAGAAGCTATATATTATATAAGAAAATATAATCAGAATATTAAGGCATATATATTAGATATTGAATTATATAACAGTAAATTTTCGGAATGAGCGTGTGAGGAAATTTCTGTAAATTAAGATCTTCTATGATATCGATTAGGGTTTAAGGCACCAGAGTGAGTGCCAAACCCTCAGCTTATGTATACCAGTTCAAACGGTGCATATCAATAACAGATGAAAAAATTCATCCTACGGAATCCGTTTTGCCGCCTATCACGGCAGACGGTTTTCGTACATGATGCTCAGTTCACCGTAAATCTGCCCCCAGTTACGGACAGGCATTGTCCACTTCTTGGTTGCCTCGTAAGTGGATAGGTAGAGCGCTTTTAACAGCGCGGTATCGCTCGGAAATACGCTCCGCTGGCGGTTTAACTTGCGATAGGTCACATTCAGGATCTCAATGGCGTTGCTCGTGTAGATGACCTTCCGTACATCGGCGGAGAACTTGAATATCGAGGAAATCGCATCCCAGTTCTGCTTCCAGCTTTTCATTGAGCCCGGATACTTTTCCGTTCCATTTCTCCGTGACTCGCCGTAGGGCTTCCAGCGCTTTTTCCTCCGTCGGTGCGTGGTAAACGGTCTTCAAGTCTGCGTTGAGCGGCTTTCTGTCCTTATCTGAGACATATTTCATTGTATTGCGTACCTGTTGAACGATACAGCGCTGGTATTCCGTCTTCGGGAATGCCGTTGCTATTGCTTCTTTGATACCGTTAAGACCATCGGCGCAGATGAGCAGGATATCCTAAACGCCACGGTTCTTTAGGCCGTTTAGGACGGACAGCCAGTACTTTGAGTTTTCATTTTCTCCGACTTCTATCGTGAGAACCTCTTTGTAACCATCCGAGTTGATGCCGAGAATTATATAGGCGGCGAGTTTGCGGATGATGCCATTGTCACGGACGGAGTAATGGATGGCATCGATATACAGCACGGGATAAACCTCCGATAACGGCTGGTTCTGCCATTCCTCTATCTGTGGCATGATCTTGTCCGTGACATCCGAAATGAAGCTCTCAGACGCCTCAAAACCATAGATGTCATAGAGCGTGTCGGAAATCTGTCTAGTTGTCATTCCTTTAGCATACATGGAGATTATCTTCTGATCAATGTCGGATATGTCCTTCTGACGTTTCTTTACAACCTGAGGCTGAAATGTCGATTTCCGATCCTGCGGAACTTCAATCTTCATGCTGCCGTAGCTGCTGTTAACCTGTTTGCTCTTGTAGCCGTTACGGTAATCATCGCTGTCTGAACGTTCCGATTTCTGATAGCCGAGATGAGTGTCCATTTCAGCCTCCATCATCTCCTTGATTGTTCCGCCAAGCAAATCTTTGAGGGCTTCCTGTATATCCTGTGCTGACTGTTCGTATTCCTGCAGCAGCTTTTGGATGATCTCTCGCTTTCCTTCGGTCATTTGTACTTTGTGTACCGGTTTCTTTTCTCTTGCCATAATTAAAGGCCTCCTATGTTTTTTATTTTACCATAGAAGACCTTCCTTTTCTATTTTTACAGAAAATCTTTCACAGGCTCATACTACCGTTTATTTGGTAATTTCACAAATAAACGGTAGTCTTCCACCATGTTGTTACAATGCGGAATTGATTTCCTCTATCAAACGGATAATATATTCTTTGTATTCTTCCTTGTAGTTGCCTTTTTCGTCAGCGATACCGGATTTTGCTTTTATCACTCTCTCTTCTTTATCTCTGATGTCATTTTGACTTAAAACAATAATTTTATACTCGGGAAAGTTCTTTTTTAGTGTCTCAGCATCATCAGATTTATCGCCGTCAAGAACTGCAACAATTTTTTTGTATCCTAAGTCTTTAAACAGCATTAAGAAAGCATTCATCTTTGAAGCACCACCGACACCCCAACCAAAGAAGTTTCCTTTTAAAGTCAAATTTAGTTTTTTTGTTATTTTATTAAAAATAACGACATCTTCTTGGCCCTCTACTAAAATAATACTGTCATCAAGAAAAAAAACTTCGTTGGCTTCTATGCCAAGTGTATGTGGATTATTTAAGTCACTAAGTATGCCACCAAAAGAACTTCTGCACTCGTTAGAAATCATATAGCATTTTGAAACATCATCTTCTTTTACGACACGAATCAAATTGGCACCGTTTACAATAGCTTCCCAATTCACAAAATACGGTGAATGAGTGCATACGATAATTTGGCGTGTCATACTGTATTCAAGAAAAAGTGTCATCAGGCGCTTTTGTAGTGTAGGGTGTACAGATAATTCTGGTTCATCAATAACGACGACACTTTTTTCGGGTGCATCAAATAGCGCAGCACAAATAGTGAAAATGCTCCAAATTCCGTCGCCAAGACCCTCGCTGCTATGTGAGACCCCGTTCTTTGTATACTTGATATAATAGTTACCAGTATCACGCTGCTCAACAGTCCACTGAAAATCATTTCCGAGCACTCTGGTAATTATTTTGTCAAAATCTTTCTTTTGGTTCTCTATCTGAAATATCCGATAATTAAAAAAGCTTAAAGAAGAACTACGTTGACTCTCTAATTTTTGAGTATTGGAAATATAGTCATCCCGATTCCATTGGCCTTTGACAAAATCAAAAGGGATTGCACGCCTGGAGGGTAAGACATAGTAATAAAGGGAAAATTGTTCATTTTTTTTTCGTTGAACTACCACCTCCAGGGACAGAGGTTATGGTATATATTTTATTATTCTCATCTGTCAATTCTAAGGTTACTATTCCGTCAGTCTTTTGATTGCGTTTTCCTTCTGAAAAGGAAGGCGAACCGCTTCCGATAAATGCTCGAATTGACTCGATAATAGTGGTTTTTCCTGCATTATTGGCTCCTGTAATGATTGTTAGACCGCTGCCAATTAGTTCCTTATCAGGAACAGCAAATTCAATCGTCTGAGGTTCACCGAAGCCACGAAAACCTGAAATATTAAGTTTTTTTATCATATAATAAATCCTCCTAGGAAGAAAGCCCAAATAACACCGAACGAGGGAGCTCTCACGCGGCTACCTTTACTTAGACCCAATATACATTTATCCATTTTTATTACAGCAAAAATCCTGTGATTTTTAAATTTATTCTTTATCTATTTATCTATATGTACGAAACACTCTTGAAAAAATTGCGTGTTACCTCAAACTGAGAGCATCTGTTCTATTTATGCAGACAATTTAATTTTGTTTGTCGGCTCTATATACTGTTCATATCCACAGACAAACCGTTTTATGATTTGGGTGCTAAGTAAAACAGTCACTTGTCTAATGATTTTTCGGATAATGTCATCGTTATACTCGGAAAAAATCGGGCTTTCCTCATTATTGATATAAAGCAGAACTTTCTGGTATTGATACTTCTGTACTTAGTTCGCTATACTTTTTCCTATTTTCTGCCATTAATTGGCAAGCACTATTTTCTGTTCGAAAAGCTGCTGCAACTTGTCGGCATAGGAATGTCTATATCTCTGCTTGGAACTCGTTAATCCGTTGAGTTTACTTTTAAAAAAACAACTCAATTAGTAAAAGACAAAACAAAATATAATCACAATCCAACCGGAAAATATAAAGCTCAGTACAAAACATCCAATCAGAATCATTAAATCAATTTATACAATTTGAATATTGGACATCACTCTCCATTCAATTAAACTCTTTTTGTTGACTTTTATTGTTTCTGAAAGAAAAATTATTTTTAATTCACCTTTGGTTATTTTAAAGCTGTCTGTATAATCGGTAAAAAAAGGTGAATTTTATAATTTGACTAAATATCCAAATACTAAATCAAATGAATCTATTAGCCAAAGCAGCATCATGTTTTTGAATTTTATCCTAAATTTAAAATGGTAATGAAGCAATTGTATCATCATAATCGTGCTTGGATAAAGTAATAGAATCCAAACCACTAATACTCATTGAATAGCTTTCAAAATCAGTTAAAACCAACATGTCTTTTTCTAAATTTGCTTCGCATTCCAATAAAGCCTGACCATCATCAGTATCAAAATAAAAATGATTTACTCCGCTTCGATAATTTACGCTGCATTTTATCCATCCTGCATCCATTTTAATATATGATGATACAGTGATATTTTCTGTTTCGTTATACTGT
>CALXMI010000012.1 GCA_944389435.1 uncultured Opitutales bacterium | reverse complement strand
GATGAACTGTTAAGCAGCCGCGAGTAACCCGCCCGCCTGAGTGTCAGGAGCATGAAAGTGCTTCTGGCACTTTTTTTGTGGCTTTTTTGTGAATTTGATTAAAAAGTCCTTGACAACTCGTTTCGGGTCATATATGCAAATCTATTGAGGACAGAAGACATTATCCTGTAAGCAGAACTATTATGATTCTGACCGAGTTTGAACGTGAATACCGTAATATTTATGATACAGATTATAATAGATCAGAAGAGTATATTGATGTAAAGAATAATGTAGTTGATTTAATAAATCAATATTCACAGGTGCAGCACGGGAAACGTAGACAGTATGCCAAACAATTAAGCCGTTATGTCAATGACCGTGATAATAGTTTTGAAACTAATGTGAAATATGCTTTAAATGATTGTGCTGATATTATGGATATATTCGTCAAACGCAAATACAAAGGAAATTATAAAACTGCAATAGATGGCATCGCTAATAGAATTGGTGAATTGCGCAACGGGATTGCACACAGCCGTTTGGACCTAAAATTCAAACCTATTTCTTTGGCGGATATTAAAATCATAGAAGAATTAACATATGCGATTCGCCTTAAAAAAATAGGAGTTAAAAACCGCGAATGCCAAAAAGCCATTAATGCGTTATTTGGCGAGCAATTTGCATTATAAATTTAATATGCCTTTTATGTATAAGGACGGGATTTACCCGTCCTTTGTCTTTTCCTCAAGGCTCAAGTTTTCTGCAATTTTATTAGCAGACTTGACCTTGGCCCCATACTCCAAATGGCTATAAATATTTGCCGTTGTACTGAAATCCGAATGGCCTAACCAATCTTGGATTTCTTTTAAAGATACACCGTTGGCAAGTAATAGCGAAGCGCAAGAGTGTCGCAAATCGTGATACCGAATATGCTTTAAATTGTTCCTTTTGAGCACGGTCTGTAAATGCTGCGATAAATAATCCGGTCTTAAAAGATTCCCCATATCGTCCACACATACATAATCAAGAAAATCCTTGTTATATGCGTTGCGACATTTCCTTCTGTTACTCTCTTGTTGCTTTTTAGTTTTAAGCAGTAGTTTTTCAACATCAGGTATTAGGGGTAGGGTTCTAAGACTTGTCTTATTTTTCGTAGTGTCTTTGCGAACAATTACATCCTTGCCGTCAACAGATATTCGGCACACAGTATGCTTAATACATAGGGTTTTCTGCTCAAAATCAATCGCACCCCATTTGAGTCCTAAAGCCTCACTTCTTCGAAGCCCATAGAACGCTGAGAGTATGACAGGCACTTCAAGCAAATCACCCTTTACTGCTTCAAAGAGTTGTTGAAGCTCATCACGGTTATAATGCTCGGCAATGAACTTTTGTCGCTTAGGTGTTTCGATTTTTACTGCGGGGTTTACTAATATGTAATCCATCTTAACAGCATAATCGAGTGCCTTGCGAATGACCGCATGATGCTTTGCAACCGAGTTCCATTTTGTACCCTTAGACAGCATTGTATTATAGTACTCTTGAATATCCACTGTCCTTATCTTTTGCAGTGTAATATTCTTTTCATCAAAATAAGGGTTGATTCTCTTTTCGATGAAATACTGATAGCTGCCATAAGTGGTAATCAAAACGGTGGGTTTAATCATTGCAAGCCAGTTGGACATAAACTGCGAGAACGGCATATCGGGTATTTGAGTTTCTTCACGTTCAAGTGTCATCTCCAACTCGTCAATGCGTTCTTTCAAAAGTTCCTGAGCCTTGCGCTTGTTACCTTTGGCAGTAAGTCCTGTGCTTTGCCACTTTTGCTTTCGCTTACCGTCTTTATCGGTGTAGCTGATAACGGTATGCAAATAGCCACCTTTTTCCTGTACGGATCCTTTTACCATTTTTCTTTCCTTTCACACACTTTAACAATTCGAACTATCTCCTTCATAAAGCCGCATGAAATAGATTTACGGCCATTTTAAAGCATGTATGCCGCCTGAAAACAGGCGGTGCAGTTTATGCAGATACTTCTTGTGAAGCATTTAAAACATAAGCCACAATTGAACGCTTAGTGATTAAAAATCCTTTAGCGTTATGTTCGAGCTTATCGAGTTTGCCTTGCTTTAAGAGTTTATAAATTTGTTTTCTGCCGGTATTAAGCATTATTGATGCTTCCTTAACCGAAACAATATCTTTATACTCGGTAAACATAGTCTGATAAGCCTCGTTATAACTGGAAAAGCAAAGGGACATTAAACTACGCTCCTTTCCTTGTCCTGCGATTTCCCAACACAGTATGCGGCGTGTGTGAGAGCCACATACTGTGACGGAAAACCTGCTTTTTCAGTTGTTATCTTTCAATGCGAGTACGATTCGCAAGATATTCGTCTAATTTTTGTCTCTTGATTAACCGCTTTGCACCGATCCATAACACAAAATCGCAATCTTCAGCGTTACAGAGATTACGCATCGTATTTTTACCAATGCCGGAATATGCGGCGGCTTCATCGAGTGTCAAATTACTCTTCTGCCAAATGGGAACGCTAATATCTTTCATGGACACTTTACCTCCTATATTATTTGCCTCCATTTCCGCCGGAGGTAGGCTTCGAAACATATAACATATAAATTCTCCTTACAGGCGGTGGCAGGGTTGCCACCGCCATAAACTATAGGCAGATAGACCGCCTAATCTTTACTTCCTATTTTTTGTCCCTATATATCAATCCCGCATATTTTCGTCAGCAGGATATTGTCGTCAATTTAAATTCTTCCTTCATCATTTTAATTAATAGATTACTTTTTCTTCGACTTATCAGCCAAGTAAATTCTTGTCACTTCGGTCCTGTGGTGACCTAAGTTTTCGCTTACAATCTTGCGTGCTCTGCGCGGTCTTTCTTTTAACGCTTCTTCATAGGTGCGTTGTGCATAGGTGTGTCTCAGACTGTGCCAAGAAATTGTTTCGGTTCTTTTCTTTTTACCGTCTTCGTATAAATCCTCACGGTTTTCTACCATAAAGTATTTTCTGTTATAACTCATCCAGTTCTGCAATGAACGCTTTTCTCGTTGAACTCCGCCCTTTTCGCTGCCTGAGATTAAATAATCTCTCGGGTATCGACCTGAACATCTAGCATAGTTCAAATTATCGGTAATAATACCGCGCTGCTTTGCGCTTAAATCAATAGCCCTTGTCTGACCGCCTTTGCCTTTTATGACGAGCTGTCCTGTTTTTAATGCAGACATAAGGTATTCAACTCTTAGCGTGCAGATTTCTTCAAGCCGTAGACCAAATTCACTGGAAAAGTCTATCGCAATTACCGCATCCTGCCGACCTGTTTGGATAGCCTACTGTCGAATATTGACAAGCTCTTTATCTAATAGCGAATGGTCTTTTACACCCGTCGCTCGTTTGGGCAGATTTAACTTGCTATTTGGGGATAGACTGTTTTTACTACCGGATTTTCTGTGGAAATACCGTATGCCCGATAGATCGGATTGAATAGTTGCGGCTGAGTTATTTTCTTTAAGATGCTCCACATAGGCTTTAAAGTGTCGGTCTTCCACATTCTTAAAGTTTTGTAAACGAAAATTATCGGCTAAAAACTTGCAGAACCTTTTTGTTGCTTCATAATACCTTGCTCTTGTTTTAAAACTTAGCTCGTTGCTGTGCCTATAGATAGACTCAACTTGAGCAAGTAAGTTCTTATACAAGCCCGGATTTAGCACTGTAATATTATTAGAATCTGACATAGCAAACCGTCTCCTTTCTCCAAAAATTTTATTTAAACGCAAGGATAGGGACTAAGCCTTGCGTAAAAAAGCTGTGTACGAAAAATATAGATTATAGGGTATTTTCGTCAATAAAATTTACAGCAATCTCATGACGAAAATATTTTTGTGTACGAAAATTTTGCCGCCCTCATTTCGAAATGAAAGTCATAAAGCATTTCAAAATGTAAATAATGTCTACTGAATAATAGAAAATTCAAAAAATCCGAAATATAAAAAGTGCTGTTTCAAAAAGTCAGTCAAAGAAAGCATGAGCTTTCTGAGATTAAGAACGACTATGGACATAGCAATACAGTGGAAGGCTGTATCGGTTAGCTTCGCAG
>CALXMI010000011.1 GCA_944389435.1 uncultured Opitutales bacterium | reverse complement strand
CAATTATACCGGTGCCAATAGCACGGAAATGGATCCACAAACAGCTTATCCTGTTGTGGATTTAATGGAGTCGCAGAAGAGCGCAACGATGATGGGAGCTAGCATGCGTTTGGGGGCCGCTGATTGCTGTCTGAAGAAGGGTAGCCGTATTCATTCTGCTTATAGTAGCGACATGATTTCTGAGCGCCATCGTCACCGCTATGAATTCAATAGCGAATATGCGCAGGCCTTTGAAAACAACGGTATGCAGATTGTTGGTCAACATCCCGTGTTGAAGCTGGTAGAAGCGGTTGAGATTCCGTCGCACCCTTGGTTTGTGGGTGTTCAGTTTCATCCAGAATTTAAGTCAAGACCGCATAATCCGCATCCGCTTTTTGTAGGTTTTGTAGGTGCTTGCCTAAAAGATGCCAAAAACGCTTGAAGTTTTGCGAAAGAAAGGTTATGAATATTTTTATGAGATCGTTACATTTCTTATTTGGAATTTTATGTTTAGTGTTGTCGGGCTGTTATAAAACGACGCCGGCACCCGATCCAAAAATCGAAGAAACCATTATACAGTCCACAATTGTTGATGAACCAGAGGCGCTTCCAGAAGAGCCAGAAGAGCCTGAGTTTCTTAAGTTTTATGACGATTTATACAGTGACGACGAAGTCGTGTTAAGGATCTTTTTTGCCTTTGATAGTACGCGTTTATCAGACAAGGATAAAGGGGATCTAGATTGTGTTTTGGAGACATTACACCAAGACAAAAATAAAAAAGTGTTGGTTTTTGGACATAGTGATTGGTTCGGCACGCCCAGGTATAATGAGACATTAAGCCTTAGAAGAGCCGAGGCAATAAGAAATTATTTCCAAGAAAAAGGGTTGGATTCCCAACGCATAGAGATCTTTTCTCTTGGAAGTCGCTATGCCATGCAACGGGTAAGCAAATCCGGTGGTTCTAAGGATCGTCGTTGCGACCTTGTTCTACGTTGATGTTTCTTTCGCGGTTCATTCAACGCACAAAGCGTTCTTGTGAAGATTGTATCAAGGATGTCATCTACGGTAAGCGCTTTGATGCCAAGGCAAGACGTTTGGCGAGGTTTTTTTACCTGCTTTCGTTCCCTTTTTATGGAATTGTTTACGCAAGAGAAAAGGCCTACCGGAAGCGTTTTTTACGAGGCCATCACCTTGGTTGCATGGTAATTGTGGTCGGCAACTTGACTGTAGGAGGGACTGGGAAGACGCCTATTGTAGAAAAGTTAGCGAAAACGTTACAGCAAAGAGGCCGTAAGGTCGCTGTTTTAAGTCGTGGCTACAAAAGCAAGAAGGAGAGTTTTTGGAAAAAATGGTGGCATTGGCTGATTCACGCAGAACCGTGTCCACCCAAGATTGTAAGTGATGGCCAGAGCTGTTTGTTACCTTACGAAGAAGCGGGCGATGAGCCTCTGCTTTTGGCTCAAAATTTACCAAATGTTTGTGTGGTTGTTGACAGGGATCGGGTCAAGGCGGGTCGGTTCGCCATTAAAAACTTGAACTGTGATACACTGGTTTTAGATGATGGCTTTCAGTATTTTCAACTGAAAGGCACGTTCTACATCTTGCTGATTGATGCAACGCATCCCTTCGGGAATGGGGCTATTCTTCCTCGTGGCATCCTAAGAGAGCCCCTACGTCATATGCGTCGAGCCCAATTCATTTTCTTAACAAAGAGCGACCAAGTGCCTCAAAAGCGTTTGAAGGCCTTGGAGCGCTTTATACGACGTTATACGCAAGTGCCTATTTTGCCTTGTGTTCATTCGCCCAAACATTTGCAAGCCATCAATGCGTTAAAAACAGAGATACAGTCCTTAAGCTTCCTGAAAGGGCGTCGTGTGGCAGCTCTAAGTGCGATTGCAGCGCCCAAATCGTTTGAAAAATTCCTTGAAGATGGGGGTGCTGAAATTGTTTACAAGGAACATTTTTTAGACCACCATCGTTATACAAAAACAGAGCTAGAAGAATTTTTCAAAAAAGCGATTCAATTTGGCGCGGAATGCACGATTACAACGGAAAAGGATGCCGTTCGTATCAACGATGCACTGCCGTTTCCACTTCCCTTTTATTTTTTGCGAATGGAAATCGAATTTACAGGTGAGTTCCGTCCGCTTTTTGAAAAAGTTTTACAAAAATTATCGAACGTAAACATATGACCAAGAATATACATTTGATATATGGTGCAGACGAATTTTGGGTGGATCTAAAGGCAAAAAAGGTTATTAAGACGTTCGAAGGCTTTGCAATAGAAACGATCGACGGTGGAATGGCGAATAATGCCGAACTGGATAGCGTCCTTAGTAATACCATTGAAAGTCTTCAAACCATAGATTTTTTCTCTCTCCGCAAGTGCGTTTGGTTGCGATCTACCAATTTACTTAGTACGGGTAGTCCAGCTACAACCGAAACGGCGCAACTTATTGTAGAAAAATGGATTAAGGTTTTAGAAAATTTGCCTAAAGACGTCCAATTGGTGATTTCTGCTTCTCCTGTGGACAAACGTATACGTTTGTTTAAGTTGCTTCAATGCTTGGCGGTTTGTGAGGAATTGGAAGAAAAGAAGGCGGACAATTATTTGGTGTTTTTGATCAAAAAGCTGTGTCAAGAACAGCAGATGGACATTACGACTCAGGCGGTCGAATGCTTGAAGCAAAAGCTAAATTACCAGCCGCGCTCCATTGCAAGTGAATTTGAAAAATTAGCTTGCTTAAAGAATTTTACGGGTACCATTACCGAAGAGGATGTTTTAAAATATACGCCCACCTTGCTCAATGATGAGTTCTTTGAGCCGGTTGAAGCCTTTTATGCACAGGATGAAAAGCGTTACGTTCGCAGTTTGCGTAACCATTTTGTTCTTAATAAGGAGATGCGCAGCGTCCTTTTAATGATGCAGAATCGAAATAGGCTGTTTATTCAGCTGAAAGCGTTACAATTGAATGTGGTCAACAAAACTAATCTGGATGCTCGATACAAGGATTACAGTCGGTATTTTGGTCCCATAGAGGAGAAGAATGCTTTTTGTATCTTTTCGCAAAATCCTTGGTACCTTAGTCGTCTGCAGACGAAATTTTCGCTTGATACGTTGCTTGCGTTACAGCTGGAAATGGTTCATATTTTTGATCAAATTTTACAACATCCACGGCAATCTTGCGCTTGGATGGAAGCCCTTGTAAGGTTTTTTTGAAGCTGCTGATCGCCTCCGTAGCCTAAAACTGCTTTACTAATTACATAAAGAGGTAGGGTAAGTTTTGCGTATTTGATGGGGTTCGTTTAAAAAAAGACTTATTTAACTCCAGAAGCCTATTCTCTAAAAAGAAATGACCACGCAAAACAACTTTTTTTGATGAAACGTAAAACAACAAAGGCACTTAATTCTGTGCCTATGGTACCTGGAGAGGGGGTCGAACCCTCACTCCCGTGAAAGAACTGGATTTTGAGTCCAGCGCGTCTGCCAATTCCGCCATCCAGGCAAATCTATATGTACTTATGGCAACAAGTTTTGCCTTCGAATGCAAGTTATTTTTTAAAAAATTTACACCTTTGTAGGCTGATGGTTTAGAGAGCGGATGATAACGGCGATAAAAAGTGTGATAATGGCAAAAAATAGACAAGGCGATAAAGAAATTTTGTAGGTTGCTCCCGGCAATTTTTCAACGTATTCAACTAATTGAAGCATAAGGGCTAGAAACCATTCGGATAGATAGTGGATGATCGGCAATGCCCAGGGAAGCACCAAAGCGATTCCCCACGCCGTTATGCCTAGCACAACGATGATGCTTGCCATGGGTATCAATATTAAATTGGCAAAAAACGACCATGGCGTAAACAAGTCCCAATAATAGATGGAAAACAGACTGCTCATGACATTTGCGCAAAAGGAAACGATAAGGGTGCCCTGAAAACCTGAACCATGGCCTAATTTTGTCGAAAGCGGTATGCCCAAGAACAAAATACTTGCGACTACGCCGTAGGAAAATTGAAAGCCAACGTCCCAGAATTGGAAGGGGTTTAGCAGCAGAGTTATGCCTAAAGTGTTGAAAAAGGCGCTTTGTACATCGACACGCCGTTTAAATAGTTGGGCGCACAGGATAAAGAAAATCATTAACGATGCGCGAAGCGTGGAAGGGCTAAAGCCAACGATGGTTGCATAAAAAAATACGCCGATTCCTGTCGCAAAAAGTTTGATCAACAGAGGCAAACCAAGCAGGCGACATAGTGCGTAAATAAATCCACTCACCACACCAACATGCAGCCCACTGACCGCAAAAAGGTGCATGGTTCCAGTGTAGAAGAAATGCTGCAATTGCTTTTTTGTGAGGTTTTCTTTTTTCCCTAGTAGAATGGCTCGAAATACACCTGTTGTGTCAGAGTTGG
>CALXMI010000010.1 GCA_944389435.1 uncultured Opitutales bacterium | reverse complement strand
CGTGTTTTGATAAAGTTTTGCAAAACGGCTTCCGAAGGGAACGGCAACTTCAGATCACGAGCAACACTCAACAACAACAAACGATAGAAAGCATAACCTTGGGCCGACTCCATCCAGGCATTCTCTTCACTTCCCGTCCTTATAGCAATGCTCAAAGCACCCTTTTGCACAACTTCTTCAACTTGACTCCTATCGGTCAAATCGTAACCAAATAAATGCATTTTAATCGCCTTCTTGCCTTTAACTAAACCTGGCATATTACCGATCGTAAAAACAAAAGGAATGATAATAACGATCAAAAGAAAGCCAAACAACCACTTCCGATTTTTTTCCAAAAACACCTGTATACGACTTAACATTTTAAAACCTTACCATTCAAATTTATCACCTGGTTTTAACGAACTTACAAATTCTACCAAAAGCTGAACAACCCATTCAATGTCGTCCAAGCAGGCTAATTCATGCGGCGTATGCATATAACGCAACGGAATGCTTACCAAGCCGGTTGCTACACCTTCGCGAGACATCTGTATCACACGCGCATCCGTCCCTGTAGGTCCCGATTCTGCTTCAACTTGATAGGGAATCTTCAAACGTTCCGCGCATGCCTTCAATTCTGCAAACACCCTTGGGCAAATATTGGGACCACGCGCCAAAATAGGACCTGCGCCTAACTTAAATTCACCCAACTTGTTGCTATCGCCATCCGGAAAATCTGTTGCATGACCTACATCAACCGCAATACCAATGTCTGGATGTACTTCATAGGCTGCCGGAATAGCCCCACGCGTACCAATTTCTTCTTGTGTTGTAGAAACAGACGTTAACGAAGCGGCCATCTTTTTCTTCGAAAGTCGACGTAACACCTCCTGTACAACATAAGTTCCGCCACGATCATCGATACCTCGAGCACACAGCAAACCGTTATCCATGTAGAAAGGTTCATTGTCATAAACAACTGCATCACCTACGGAAACTCGCTTCATTGCTTCTTCTTTTGAACGCGCCCCAATGTCAATCCAAATAGACTGCAGTTTGGGCATCTGTTTACGCTCCTCGGCTGTCAACAAGTGAATTGCACGACGTCCCGTAATACCGTAAACCATTCCCTTCTCTGTCAAAATACGGACTTTGCGGCCAGAGATCAACCCCACATCGTGGCCTCCTATCGTATCAAAGAACAAGAAACCGTCCTTGTTAATATACCGAATAATGAAGCCGATTTCATCCATATGTCCCATCATAAGAACATGCGGCGAACCTTTAGAATTAATGGTGGCCATGCGATTACCCAAGGCGTCCTTTTTCATAGAATCCGCAACTGGAGTTACATACTTTTCAATCACTTTCTGGGCCTCAAATTCGTATCCGGACGGCGAAGAAGATTTTAACAAATCAATTAAAAAAGGATCGGCTGTTGTTTTCAGCACTTTTTTAGATTTTTTGTTTTCTGTATCACTCTTCATAATGAATGGACTCCTTCAATTCTATGACAACTTCATTGCTTGTCAATTTTCGTATAAGTTCAAAAGCAAAAGGGAAGACAGCACCTGGACCACGCCCCGTAATTACATGCCCATCACACACAACCGGCAAGTTTGTACATCCTTCTAACTGGCCCGCAACACAACAATGAGCCGTAAACGTTTTAGACAAGCAACCAGCTTGGTGCAAAACAAGTGGAGCCGCACACAAGGCCGCCACCCACCGCTTCTTTTCATAAAAAAATCGTAAAAGACTTTGCACCTTTTCAGATTCCTTCAACCGCATAACGCCTGGACCTCCCGGTAAAAAAACACCTTCGTAAGCGTCAAGATCTACGCTCTCTAAAAGCTGTTCCGCTTGGCAAGCAATCCCATGAGATCCTGTTACCGTCCTGCTGCCATTAACGCTTGCAGTCACCACATTTACCTGCACACGCCTTAGCAAGTCAATGGGAACAAAGGCTTCGATTTCTTCAAAACCCGGAAATAATAAAACCAAAAATTGCTTCATTTGATACGCCCAATATGGTACGTAATTTTTGCTGTTTTGTAAAGATTTTTATGAGACCGTTTTCGGGAATTTTCAAACTTAACAAAGAACATCATAAGGCCTGCAACTTTTCAAAAAAAACACCCTCACGTTAAGGCTCTCAAAATCGTTTCAAGCTCATCGAAATTTTGCAATAAAAGTTCAACAACAAACCATTACACTGGAATCAATTCCAGCTCTTCCTGTAAAATGGCCCTCAGCAGCGTTTTTCGAGATACAAAGCGTTTATCAGCCACATAAGCGTCAAAGATCGTATTTTCCAGATGCACTCCACTAAGGACCACCTTGCCTTGACCATAGGGAATAGACAAAATCGCAGGAAATTTACCTCTCATCCGCTTATCCAGCAATGGCTTATCATACCAGGCGTCTCCCTCCTTCACGTAATACCCTAAAACCTTTTCTGTTGTCACATTCAAAAAAGTAGGACCGCCATTGTAATAAAGACGTGAATAATAGCCACCCGGAAGCTCTATTTTTTCTGCCAAAATCCCTGCAGGGTCACCTGGAACATATTTCTTCATAAGAGGCCCGTAAGCAACACCCTTGAAAAACCCCAGCTCACGCGCTCCCTTTATACAATTTTTTGCATCCTGAGGATCGAAAACAATCGAAGACGACGCGTAATAGGCGCCTGCACAAATACCCAAATATCGGCCGCCTGCCTGTACAAAACGTTTTATCTTTAAATTGCCAACACCCTTTAAAGCCTTACAATAGGGAAGATCGGCCCCTCCTGGCATAACCAACAGAACACCGTCATCCAAACCACCCCCTATAATACCTTTCGGATCTATCAACCGTACGGTAAAAACAGACGGCAAGACCTCTGATAAACTTTTAACGTAATCGTCTACCTCTTCAGCCCCTTGACCCTTATAAACATAGACGATAGGCATCCGTCATTCACACAACTTTACGATGGATACATAAGGCCAATAGCGTACTCTTGATGGCCGTGCTTGCAAAAAAAGGGACTACACCCAACCACCAAGCCTGCTGTAAACCAACAAAACATGCTAAATGGATGTAGCCGCACGCAAACACAGGAAGCTCTCCCAATAAGGCTATCGAAACCAGGACCGAGATCTTGCGAGAACGGATCCGTTCGAAGAGATATCCTGCAACATGAGCCGAAAATATAAAACCCCACAAATAGCCGCCGGTAGGTCCTAACAACGAAGAAGTTCCACCAGTAAAATGCGCAAACACAGGCAAACCACACGCTCCTTCCAAAAGGTAAGCAAGGACCGCCATCGTAGCCATCCGTTTACCTAAAACAAAAGCCAGAAACAGCACAGCAGTTGTTTGTAGCGTAAACGGAACCGGGTACAGCGGGATAGAAAACTGTGCACTGGCAGCCAACAATAGGCTTGCCAACAACACGCGAATGCCTTTTTTTAAAAAAGGCAATGAAGTATGTATCAAATAGACGTCCATTCTACTATTTCTCCTTATATCTTCATCAACTAAATCTCTTCTTCCTTGTCTTCACTGCCTTCGTTACCTTCGCCACCTTCAGAAAAAGCGCCCTTGGCCAAACTCATACCACCTGAAACACGGACCTTATCGACGATCTTACGAATCACTTCATCCATAAGTTCCGGCTTTGATTTTAGGTAGGCCTTAGCCGCCTCACGGCCTTGGCCGATCAAATTGCCATTGTAAGCAACCCAAGCACCCTTCTTTTCAAAAATACCATGCTCAATACCTAAATCCAATACAGATGATGACTGCGAAATACCCTCATCGTACATAATATCAAATTCGCACTCCGTAAACGGAGGAGCCACCTTGTTTTTGACCACCTTCAAACGTGTCCTATTACCGACGATACGGCCCGAAGCATCTTTTAACTGACCAATGCGTCGAATATCCAAACGCACCGAAGCGAAGAACTTCAAGGCACGGCCACCGGTTGTTGTCTCAGGGCTTCCGAACATAACGCCAATTTTTTCACGAATTTGATTCGTAAAGATACAGATACACTTAGATTTGTTGATAACAGCCGTTAAGCGTCGCATAGCCTGACTCATCATACGCGCCTGCAAACCTACATTGGTATCGCCCATTTGACCACTCAATTCAGCCTTTGAAACCAAAGCTGCTACCGAGTCAACAACGATCACTTCTATGGCCCCCGAGCGGATAAGGGTCTCAGCAATATTAAGCGCGTCCTCTCCGCTTTCAGGCTGCGAAACGATCAAGTTATCCAAATCAACACCCACGAGTTTGGCGTATCGCGGATCCAAAGCATTTTCAACGTCTATAAACACCGCACGTCCACCTTGCTTCTGGACTTGGGCAATAATACTCAAGCAAAGTGTCGTTTTTCCTGAAGACTCAGGGCCAAAAATCTCACAGATGCGCCCTTTCGGCAAACCGCCCGCCCCCAAAGCCAAATCAATAGCCAACGAACCAGTTGACACTACCGATACATCCATTTTTGCAGTACTGCCCATTCGCATAATTGCACCATCGCCAAACTGCTTATTAATCGCAGCAATGGCCAATTCTAAAGCTTTATCATCCATACGCGCATCATTTTTCGCATCCGTCTTTACAGGCTTATGATCCATAGTTTTACCTCAACAAGCTTTTAATAAAATCTTTTAGTTTTTTTTTACACTTTTTTCACCGCTATCGGTTACTTCCCCCATTGCTACCGCAAAAGTCTCCAACTTCTCACGCTGATCGCGCGTCAATTTCTTAGGCACTTCAACTGTCACTTGCACTAACAGATCACCTGACCGTCCAACTCCACGTGCATGCATTTGTGGCATTCCGTAACCTTTCATCTTGAAAATCGTCCCTGGTTGCGTACCTGCAGGAATCTTCAAGCGTGCCGTTTCCTTAAGCGTCTTGATTTGAATATCGCCCCCCAAGGCTGCCAATGTAAAAGATATAGATTGCTTCATAATCAAATCTGCACCATCACGCTTAAAAACAGAATGCTCGCGCACAAACACTACAATGTAGAGATCGCCAGCTGCGGCACCACCTACACCCGCCTCTCCTAAACCTTGGAAACGCAACTTAGTACCATTGTTAACGCCAGCCGGAATATTTACCTTAACCTGCGTACGATCCATTTGGACGCCCTGGCCATGGCATTTTTGGCAAGGCTTTTCAATAATCCGACCTGAACCTCCACAACGTGGACAGGGACGACTCATGCTAAAGAACCCTTGTGAGGTTATCACTTGACCACGACCATGACATTGAGGGCAAACTTTGGGCTTACTTCCAGGCTCACAACCCGACCCACGACAACGCTCACAGGCAACATTATGCCGATACTCAATAACCCTCGTAACACCCGCAAACGCTTCCTCAAGTGTAATTTCTAGATCGTAACGCAAATCAGAGCCCCTACGATCCTGCGCATAGGAACCTTCGCCACCGCCGAAAAAGCTTTCAAAAACACTGCCACCTCGACCGCCTCCAAAGACTTCCCTAAACAGGTCGAAAGGATCCTGGAAGCCACCGTATTGGTAAGATTGCCCATCGCCACCTTGGAAGGCTGCATGCCCATGTTGATCGTACATGGCCCTCCTCTTGTCATCTTTTAAAACTTCGTAGGCCTCAGAGACTTCCTTAAATTTTTCTTCAGCTGCCTTATCGCCTGGATTTTTGTCAGGATGATACTTAACGGCCATCTTGCGATAAGCCTTTTTTATTTCGTCTGCGGAAGCGGAACGGGGCACGCCCAAAATTTCGTAATAGTCCCCTTTGGCCATTATGCGTTCCCTTCTTTCTTTTCAGCGCCACTTGATACAACTACGGACGCCGGACGAATCAGTTTGTCGTTCAACTTATAACCAGAGCGTACCAATTGTACCACCCCTCCCTCTGCAATGGTATCATGCGGACAATTTGATACGGCCTCATGTAAATGTGGATCAAACGCATCGGCTTCCTTGGGCTCTACGGCCTCCACATTCAACGCCTTCAGGGCATTTTGAAATTGCTGGAAAATCATTTGAAAACCCTTCAATATTTCTTCAGCCCCGCCTTGACGTTGTACGCTTTCTAAACCCATTTTAAAACTATCAAACAAGGAAAATATGGGCATGCAAGCATACTCAATGGCTCGAGCACGTACATCTTCCTTGTCCCTAGCAAAACGCTTCCTTGCGTTGTCTAAATCTGCCTTAGCCAACAAAAACTTGTTTTGCCAATCTTTGCACTCGGAAATCTTTTCGTTCAATTGCTTTTTCAGAACCTCTACCTCAGAAACCCCTTCCAGGCTTTCCGTCTGAGCTTCTTTGTTCTCTATATGATCACCCAAATTAACCTGTTCCTGTGAAATATTCTCCTGTTCCATAATACAGTCCCTACCATAAACACTTACCTAAACACTGCAAGTCTTTTTTGTACTCTTTTGAAGAAAAAAGCACTATTACTTTGGATGCTTAAAAGCCCTGTTTATAAAGACTCCTACATGCGTATTTTTCAGCCATACAGATATACCGTTTTACCGTAATTTACCTAACTTCGTATACATTCATCTGAGGAGTAAGTTTCATTTGTTGCACCATAAAACTCCGTCATCATCTTAAACCAAAAAAGTGTCAAAAAATGGCATTCACAGAGTGCTCAATACCCCAACAATGCCCCAGTCGAAAAAGCACTCGAATACGTTGGTTGGGCGGCAATGAAGACGGCCCGCTTAAAGTTGTTATATTTGGGGCTTGCCAAGTGGTGTATAATAACATTAGCGTTGAGTTGAGTTATGAGTTGGAATACGTTTAAAAAACATTTTGTTTATCTTCACCAATTGAAGATATCGCTGGATACCAGCAAGGTTTTTTTTAAAGACCATTTCTTTCAAAACATGCAATCTAAGATTGTGCGTGCCTTCAATGAAATGGACGCTCTTGAATCGGGCAGCATAGCCAATCCAGATGAAAAGCGCATGGTCGGGCATTATTGGTTGCGTAATTTTCAAATGGCGCCCAAGCAAGATATCAATATTGCCTTGCACGACAATTGGCTAAAAATACGCGCGTTTGCGGATAAAATTATCAATCAGGAAATTCAAGGGCAAACCGGCCCATTCAAAACCTTGCTGTGCATTGGCATTGGAGGTTCCGCCTTGGGACCGCAGTTGTTATCAGACGCCATTGATAGGAAACCTAAAGGTCTACGTCCACTTTTCATTGACAATACGGATCCTGACGGCATCGCACGTGTCCTCAAAAAGATCCAT
>CALXMI010000009.1 GCA_944389435.1 uncultured Opitutales bacterium | reverse complement strand
GTCGCAATTGATTTGGCCAGAAAATTGTGATTGGAAACCGATTTATCCCATACAACCTTCTAAAAAGATCAACGCACCCGTTACCCATTTATTTCGTTTAAATCGATAAGGCGATGGGTTGACTTGTAAATGTGTTTGGCAAAAAAATACGGGTGGGATAAGCAGCAGTTGTTTAAGAACAGCTTTTAGGAATTAATTTTTCTTGCAAGAGGTGAGTTTTTCCACAGAATAGCTTTATAAGGGAAAAGGTAGAGTGTTGTTTTTTAAATTAGGTAAGCCGGGGGTAACGAAATCTGTCAAGCAAATGGTGCAGGTTAAACGTATCCTTGATAAGTGTTTAAGACGATATGCAGCTGAGGATATTCTATGTGCGTTTGATATTGATTTGACGCTGATACAGCCTGAAAATCCTGCTCTTTATGTTCCAAATGTAAAGAAGTATATTGATGTTTACCAAGATATTAAGAAGCAGTATCCAAACCTGGATACAACCTTGCCGTTAGTGTTTTCACTTTTTGAGCCGCAGCATTTGGTGGATGAAGCTATTTACGATATCCTAAAGCAGCTGCATGGCGTTAAGACGATTGCTTTTACGGCTTCACCATCAGGACCTTATTTACAAGCGCCTCGTGTGGAAATCGTTCGCTATGAAAGCCTTAAGCAATTTCAGATTAGTTTTGAGGGTCAATTTCAAGACGAAGATTTTGTGTTGGATGAGTGTCCTTCTTACCGATCAAGCAAGCCCTGTTTTTATAAGGGTGTTTTGTGCTCAAATAGCGAGAAGGGGACAACGACCAAGGGGACGGTTTTGACGGCATTCTTGCGCAAGATAGGTTGGACACCCAAGTGTGTAATTCTGGTGGATGATCGCGCGAAAAATTTAAGCGATGTGTCAATTTCTTTGAAGGAAGATTTTCCAAAAACACGTTTTGTGGGTATTGAGTACTTGAAGGCGCATGATTATTGTCCCCAATCTATCTCAAAGGAGGGTTTTAAGCTTTATTGGGAAAAGTGTTTTGTAGACGCAAGTAAGCTGTAAGCGTTAAGTTTTCACAGAAAAATCTTGCACAAAAATCCATAGATTCAAAAATAGGGAATATGATAGGAATATTGCCCGGGTTTAGAGATTTTTCACCAGAAACGTGTAGCATTCGTAATGCTATTTTTTCCCAATGGCGTTCCGTGGCGCATGCGTTTGGTTTCGAAGAATTTGATGGTCCTGTTTTGGAACCCATTGAGTTGTTTACGAAAAAGTCGGGTGAAGAGATTGTAGAACAACTCTTTTCCTTTGAAGATAAGGGTGGGCGGAGTATTGCATTACGGCCGGAGATGACGCCTTCGTTGGTAAGAATTTTAGGCAAAAATTTAGCGACCTTGAAGCGGCCGACCAAATGGTTTAATATCACCGAAAACTTTCGCTATGAACGTCCACAAAAAGGGCGTTTGCGGTCTTTCTACCAATTTAATGTGGATATTGTTGGCGAAGATTCATTGGCAGCCGATGCGGAATTGATTGCCTTGGCGATTCGTAGTTTTAGGGCATTTTGTTTAACGCGCGAACACTTTTACGTACGCTTAAGTGACCGTCAGCTTTGGATGTTGTGGCTGCAGGCCTTCGGTATTTTTGATGAGTCATCGAAGCTAGCCATGTTGTCATTGTTTGACAAATGGGAGCGTCGATCCCACGAAGATATTGAGCGCGATTTGTGTAAGATTTTGCCGGATACCGTATCTTCATCCAAATTCTTTGAAATGACAGAATCGTTGCGTTGCGCACACAGCTTAGAAGACATACGCGTCTGCTTTAAGACCATCAAAACATCGTCCGATATAGATGTGGCTATCGAAAGTCGTTTGAGCGAATGGAGTGCCCTCTTGGATGAATTAAGGCGGTTGCAATGCGATGACTTTTTGACGATCGACTTAGGGATTGTCCGCGGTTTGGCTTACTACACCGGCTTTGTTTTTGAGGTGTTTGAAAACAATTTGCAGGGGAGGGCCTTAGCTGGTGGTGGTCGTTACGATCAGCTTTTTGAAAAACTAATCGGACACGCGATGCCGGCGGTTGGCTTTGCTGCCGGAGACGTAACTTTGACGGATTTGCTTCAGAAAACAAAAAAGCTGCCTGTTGTCAATCATCGATTAGACGCTTTTGTCATTTTTGAACCAACCGAGCGTCCTGTGGCTTTACGAATAGCCCAGTTGTTACGTGAAGCGGGCCTGCGGGTTGTTTACGTTTTGAATGAATCTAAAAACCTTTCCAAACAGCTAAAGAAGGCTTTTTCAGAGAATCCTAAGTATATCCTTGTCTTTACGCACGATGAAGTCCAACAAGGCCAGGTACAGCTCAAACATGTGGATCAAAATACAACCACCCTGGTCGCAATTGAAGATCTTGTCCATCTGCTTGTAGAGAAGCGGTTTTAAGAGGTAAGTTCTATCTGCAGAATTTAGGCCTGAAAGAAGGTTTGCGTTGTGGTGTTATCCGTTTGAGCCGGGAGGATTGCTAACATCATGTAGGACGCGATATCCGGGTGCTATAGTAGGTTCTGCGTCAGATTTTGAGGCTTTTCGTACACTTTCAGCCAAATCGTTAATGCTCTCTGAAACTTTTCTGCCGGCTTCAACAAGATCGTCTATTTTGCGTGTTTCAGGTTTTTGAAAGGTTTTCATAGCCGCTTTTATTACAAGTTTGGACTCAAGAAGTTGATCAACTGTACCCACGACCCGCTTAAACGCTTCTAAAAGCTCCTCAGAAAATTCTGGATGCCCTTTGTTTACTTCAGATGTAAAGATAGTACGTAAATCTTTTAATTGTCTTGCATCCTCAGCAGATATGGGCTTTGGGGACGCAAGCAATTGTGTAATCGCATTATTAAGGTCTCTACAGGCTTCAAGTAAGTTATCCGCATTTGAAGGAAGTTTTTTCTGAAAGGACATCAGTACAGCTTGCGCGCGTTGCATCCATTCTTCCAATGAAGCTTGCTTTAGTGTCGTCCGTTCAGTGTCTGTTTGAAACTGTGAAGCAATGTCTGAGGCGCTAGCGTCCAATGCTTGCAAGTTTGGCCAATGATGGGATCGAGGAGCCTGCTGAGGTTGCTCAAGTTGATTAATTTCTACTTGTTGCGTTGCGGTTTGTGTTTGAGAATCTATACTGTATGGTTGTTCTGCCGTTGCATCTGCTGTTGAAGAGCTAAAAATTTCGAAAGGCATTCCTTCTCTACCTGTTTCAGGACCTGTTTCTTCCTTACCATCAGGCAATTTCAGGCCTAAATACGTATAGACAGCATCCCACAAATTGTTTTCAGCTTGAATGCGGCCAAGATCGGTGAGATTAGAATGTTTTTGGTCAAATCGGGCCATGAGTGGAACCATACGAATTGTTTCTTGTTGAACTTCCGATTCTTTAAAAAGTTCATCTTTACGCCAATTGGGTAAAATATGATGGCCATTTTTTAGAGCCTTTTGGCCTTTGTATGCTTCGCCTTCGAATACGACAGACAGCGGTATTTTTGAGGTAGTACGGAGTGGTGATGTTTTTAGCTCATTATTTCCTTCATAAACTTCCACCATTAATCCATCGTTTTTGCCATTGTTTCCTGGGTCTAGAATGATTTTTGCCGTGTTTCCATTAGGCAAAGCTTGGTAACGAATTTGTCCGCCTCTTTCCAGAAGAGCTAAATCTTCTTCAGAAGGATTTAGGTTTTGTGGATTCACTACAATAACGTTTTTTAGACCATTTGCTTCACCAACCGCATTGAATTTTGCTTTAACGATGGTCATGAGTTCGACTGCTTCAGGTCCGCATCTTCCGGATATGTTAACGTCTAATTCTCCATCCTTATTGATAACAGCTGTACCTTCTAATTTAGCTGCTGTAAGAAGTTTACTGATATTTTGTATTCCAGTAGCTTCCAAGATTTTTCTGAAATTGATTTTGCCGTCTTCGCTTACAAAATTCTTCTCCTTTAGAGCTTCGAATGTTTTAGCGTGGTTAACTGCGTCTGCTTGAGTTACTTTTGCCGTTTCTCTATCACAAATACCGTTCAAATCTTCTGTGGATAGTTCCGTGATGTGTGGATGGCCTCCTGGTCCTGCCTTGATTTGTCCTGATGTGGATGCGTTTAGGCTTGCTGCTGATGAGGGTATAGTGGAGGGTTGTGAATCTTTTGGAGGGACCGGCGTGGTTGATTCGGTCTTATTCAACTCGGATGCACTCGCTGAGGCCGATTCTGCCGCGAACGCTACATTTACTTCTATCTTTCCTCTTCCGGCTTCTGTTACTGACATACTTACATTATATAACAAAGGAAGAAAGCGCACAATCCTTTTTTAAAAAAATTTTATTTTTAAGCAACTGGCTTTTTTTAATAAAATGAAGCGCAAGAGCAGATGACTACCGATAAAAATTTTCCCTTATTGCTTGATCAAGGAGGCCAAAATTTTTTTAGTTTTTGCGTTTTTCATCGGGCACGTTGTTGGATGTCAGCGCGTAGCCATTCTTTCAACGAAGCGATGCGTTCCAAAACATTGCTTTTAACCGTATCAAGGTTTTTATTGTCAGTAAGCTCTTCATGGCCGAAAAGGTACATCTTCAATTTGGGTTCAGTTCCACTCGGTCGAATGGCAATCGTGCAGCCATCTAGTAGCTGAATAACGATAAAATCTGCTGGAGGAATGTCTTTGCCGTCAGCATCCTTTTGGCCTTTATTCAAGAAATCGATCGTTTCGGATACACGGATGCCGTTTATGTGCTCGGGCTTTTCTTGACGATAGGAGGCCATTAAGCGCTGAATGGTGTGTAAACCTTCGGCGCCTTCAAATGAAAAACTAAGTAAGTCTTCTTTAAAGTAGCCGTACGCCGCGTAAATTTCATCCAAGTAATCTGAGAACGATCGGCCTTTGCTCTTCAAATAAGCAATAACTTCGCAAAACATCAATGTTGCTGCATTGGCGTCTTTATCGCGTATGGCATCGTTGGCCAAAAATCCGCAACTTTCTTCGGCTCCCAGGAAGAAAAAAGTGGACTCTTTTAGCATGAGAGTCTTGCGGGCTTCGTAATCGCACTGTGTGTAATCCAGAACAAGACCTTTGGTGTTCCATAAGTGCTCCTTTAATAGGCATTCGTAATCAAGCAACTTCTCACCGATCCATTTAAAGCCGGTATGCGTTTCGATGATCTTCATGCCATTTTTTTCAGCGAAGACTTTCAACAAGGGGGTCGTTACGAAAGATTTTATGAGGGCAACACGCCGCAAATCTTCAGGCAATAGGCCTAGTTTTTTCATGGCTTGTAAGCGATACGCGGCCAATAAAACCGCAATCGTATTGCCATTGAGCAGGCTCCATTCCTGTTTAGAATTTTTCAACATTACGGACATACGGTCGCCATCAGGATCGGTTGCAATAATGCCATCTGCGTTTAGACGTTTTGCTTCTTCTAAAGCCAAAGTTAGGGTCTCTAAGTTATCTGGATTGGGAGACTTGACCGTTGGGAAAGCGCCATCCATTTTCATTTGAGATGTCACCGGAAGCAGATCCCAACCGAAACTCTTTAAGAGCGGTAATACGCATACGGATCCGGTGCCATGTAAAGGCGTATAGATGATCTTAGACCGCTTCATTGAATCGAAGAGCGGCTTATCTAAAACAGCACTTTGGCAGGTCTTCAAATAAATTTCGTCCATCCGTGGCGGTAGTGTAAAGACATGACGAAGGTCTTTATCCAAGAATTTTAACGCTTCCATATAGGTAACGGCTTGAATGCATTGGGTAATCCCTTGCGCGTGGGCTTGATTGATTTGGGCACCATCCAAAAAGTAAACCTTGTAACCGTTGTCATAGAAAGGGTTGTGGCTTGCGGTTATCATAACACCCGCGATGGTTTTCAAAAAGCGTACCGAAAAGCTTAACTGTGGGGTTGAACGTGGCCCCGTGAACGTATAAGTGTCGCCGCCTAATTGACTCCAGGTCGAGGCAACCAGCTCACAAAAGTGTTGCGAAAAGAATCTCGTATCGTGCGCGATCACAAGGCTAGGACGTTTGGGGAAATCACCCGTTGTTTCAAGATACGCCTTGCAGTATTTAAAAAGGCCTAGGGTGGCAATAATGACGTTGAGGTCATTCATGCAAGTGGTACCTACAGCTGCATGAAGGTATGTGTCCTTTTTTTTTTCAAAAGTGGTTGTAACCTTTCCAACGCAACGGCCACGCATGCCGGCAGTACCAAATTCTATGGGCTTAAAGAATCGATCATTTAGCTCACTCCAATGGTCTTGCTGAATCAGCTCTGTTAATGTTCCTGAGATCCATTGTGGAAGCTCATCGGTACGTAAAAGCTCTACGATGTTCTTAAAAGCACTGTCCAATAATTTCTGTGAGCGTGCGGCGTCACCTAATTTTTGTAATAAAGCATCCATGTTAGCTTAAAAATAATCCTTTTGAAAGATCTGGAAGCTTTTCCAACGACCTCCATTTTTCTGAAAACTCGTCCCAACTATCCGCAAATGTAGGACTGATTTCCACAGGAATATTCTCTAAATTAATGGCTTCAAGGTCAAGATTTTTTTCATGGAATCTAGCAGCCTTCGCGATCCAACGCTTCCATCGATTTTGCTGGTCTCGTAAGCAAGTTGCTAGCGAATCTTCGCCCGTTTCATTTTTTATGGGACTGAATTCTTCGGCACGGTCTATTTCCAACAAAATGGCTTTGTTTGCATACGGCAAGGCATCAAAAATAAATTGCTCAAACTTAAAAGCCATAGAAGTTGTTTCCTGATCTAAGGTAAAGTCCCAAGTTTCTATTGGCTTGTGGATCTTATGTATTGGCAAGGCTAACGTTGCGCATTTTTCGATAAAGTCTACTGAAAGGATGTGTATGCCCGTATTGCCGTGACGGAATTTAAGGATTCCCGACGGCTCTTGCTCGTCTAACTTATTTGTTGGAAACTCACTGTATTCCACCAAACGTATGCGCTGATCCACTTCGATAAACACACCGACGCGTTCTGCAGGTGCACGCTTAGAGACAATTTTTGTAGAAAACGCCGAATTTTGTTGTATGTGTAAACCCAAAAAAAGGGTATCGCCTGGTACAATCAACGGATTGTCGACTTGGAAATAATGGATAAACTTAATGCCCCAGGTTTTCAGATCCGCAATAAGACCAGCTCGCTCAAGTGCTTTGAAAACACCACCGTGGCCATCAGGGTAATAACGTACGTTACCATTTTTATCCAATAAACAATGGCCTTCGTCATTAAACGCCGGGAAAATCCCTTGTTTAAAGAAGTGCACGTATTGTGGATCATACCATGCATGCTCTTTGAATGCAGTTCTTGTCGCGGCATCGGTTTCTTCGCTCGTCATGATCAGCCAATGAATAGGATGACCATAACGCTTCTTCAAAGCTTCCAATTTTTCTGCAAAGACTTGAAATAGCGACTTACCTTTTATATGCGTAATCGGTAGTAAACCTTTCGGGGCATTGTACCTCAAGCGAGTTCCAAGGCCTCCCGCAACCGTTAACATAGCTACTTCACCCCTTTGAAAGTAGGCAGCACCTTCTCGTTTGAGAGAAGCAAAGAGTTCGGCAGGTAAAGTTTTTGCTGAAAAGCACTGTGGCGACTGCCACAAGTCAACATTGCCATTAGAGTCAACGTTCCCCCCGTTTGAAAAAGAGAAAAGCTTCCACAAACGTGACCATTCTACTGGTGTTTTCTTCACAACGGAATTTAGAAAATTCGATTGTAAGGATGCGGGTATGTTCGCGTATTGGTCTTGTAACGAAGGAATTAGTTCGTCCAGCATGTCCTACGCAACATCAGAATTGTCTTCCGATTGAGCTTCATTATTGGATTTCGCTAATTCGGCATCAATTTCATTAAGCAAAGCAAACGTCCGATGAGCTTTCTGCAAAGCAGCGTCCCATACAAAAAAAAGTTGTGGAGTGAACTTCAACCGCACTTCTTTGCTAATGCCATACTGAATCACATTTCGAATTTTTTTTAAGAATTGGAAAGCGTTCTTGCGGTCAGCTTCATTAAAAACGGAAAAATAAACATCGGCCGTTTTTAAATCATCGGTGGCCTTTACTTGCGTAATCGTGATGTTTACAGACTCTGCCGTAAAATGTTGATGTAAATAGTCACTGATAGCCCGCTTGAGCAATTCGTTGACCCGAATAATCCTAAAATTCTGCATTTTTACAACGATGGAAGGGTTGAAACCATTTCGTAACATTCAATGATGTCACCTTCTTGATAATCTTCGGTCATGTTAGTCAACTCAATACCGCATTCATAACCCGATTTCACTTCTGTAACATCGTCTTTAAAGCGTTTTAACATCTCAATCTTAGTATCCAATAAAACCTTGCCGTTGCGTACCAATCTTGCAGAAGCATCGCGCAGAATACGTCCTGCGACAACCATGCAACCGGCCACGTGATGCTTGGACAAATCAAAGATTTTACGAACTTCCGCAGAACCCAATTTGTTTTCAAACCATTCAAGATCTAACAACTCACGCATGGCTTCCTTGACTTGGTCAATGAGTTCGTAAATGATGTTATGCTGTAAAATGCGAATTTGATCGTGTTTGGCAGCCGCTTGAACACCATTTTCTAAGCGGGTATTAAAGCCAACAATGACCGAATTGGATGCATGCGCCAAGTGGACATCATTCAAGCTGATTTGACCAACTTGGGC
>CALXMI010000008.1 GCA_944389435.1 uncultured Opitutales bacterium | reverse complement strand
AGGACAAATCTAGGTCTTCTCCCTTGCTTGCTTGGCCCCCTACACCGAGGTTGAATGGTATCGTAAGTTGCAAGGACACTACGGGGCTCGATGATAGAAAGCGTAACGCGGGGGTCTTTACGGAAAGATCGACCATTCAGCCATAAAGCAAACAACGCTGTCTGGACAGATTCAGAGTAAGTTAAAACAGGATTATTAGCAATCAGGTCTAGCTTTAATGCGCGGTTAGCAGAAAGACGGGTTGATCGAAAGTAGCGGCAAGGTCTAGGTCCAAACTGTATGCAGAAAGAAACCTACAGACCGCCCTTACTATCATACTGCTATTGAAGTCCGTCCAGTATCCTACTGACAAGAGCACGACCAGGGTAATTCCGAAAAAGATGCTTAATCAACGACCGAACGCTGTATTTTTGCATCGAAAGAAAAAGACGTGAACGGGATTTTAACCTTAACAAGTAAGGTTTAAAGCCAGGACTAGTTTCAGACCACACGGACCAGGTTGGGATTCAGGATTAAATTTCATCTGAGGATTCCTAAAAATTGACTAGGCCCAAGTAATAATGGCGTCCTAACGTTTTTAAGCGTGCTGAAGTTTTTACATGGACTGGGTACAGACCAGATTAGCAAATTTTAGTACACTAGGAATAGATTCGGCTAGCGGCCGGGGCTCCAATCCACTGCGAAAAATCTCAAAGGATGAAAGGATGCCAGGCCTGTTTAGATACCTTCCGCCCGTTCAATCCAACAGAGGCTGCAATAAGGGCCGATAAAGGTCAATTGCTGGGTCAATACAAATAGCCTCTACAGAGTGAGCATGATTGTTAAAATGGACATGGGGCGCTTCTGTAATGATAGCCACTGGCGTACATTCATAGCTCTCACCCATATTAAA
The DNA here is from genome assembly GCA_944389435.1 of uncultured Opitutales bacterium. Taxonomy (GTDB): domain Bacteria; phylum Verrucomicrobiota; class Verrucomicrobiia; order Opitutales; family UBA9783; genus UBA1183. The sequence goes on along the minus strand of CALXMI010000008.1, from coordinate 8,251 downwards.
TACAGCGCTTACAGCAAGCGCATCTGCTACATTGATGTTGGTTACTCGCAAAGGATAACCAAAGATATCAGGTATACCCACGCAGCTTTTAACAGGATCAAATCCCCACCAGGCTAAAGCAAAACCAGTAACGCCTTTACGTAAGGGGGTCGTATGACTGTCTGTAATCAAAACACCCAGCCTTTCCAGCTTATATTTATACTTTAAAAATTGCCATAAGCGGCGTGCGGACTCAAATGGTTTCTTGGGATAAAGTACAAAATGGCCGTTGGTATTAGACGCATCTATTCCAGCCGATGGGATCAATACGTGATCCTTATAAGTCAGCATAATGCTGGGATCTATTGAGTCCGGATTGGGAATAATTTTGTCAGCCTCTTGACGCACCAATTCTGCCTTATCTATAGTATCAGGCATCATACGACCCTCGCAAATACTGACCACTTTCGATGTAATGGCTAAAATACAACCTTCTTCTAACGTTGGCAAAAATTTTTCAATAAAGGCCTCCAAAGGCTGCGGTTTTGTAACGACTTCTGTTTTGATAACCTCAATACGCATTTTCAATCCAATGCTGTGCGCTTAACACACGTTGATGATCTCGAACGTTATGTACACGTAAATATTCAACTTTATGGTTTAAATACTGAGAAATAGCCAAAGTCTCTTTATCACGCTCTACAGCAGGTTTTGGCTCTAAATTATTAAGAAAAGACTTGCGCGAATGCCCCACAAGAACAGAACATTTACCAAAATGCATACGCTCTATGGTCCGCAACAAAATTCCTATCTGGAAGGAAGTTTTTCCAAAACCAATCCCTGGATCCAAGACAATATTTTCTTCAGCAAAACCTAAATGCGTTAATCGATCCAGTTGTTGACGCCCCCAAACTTCCAAGGTTTGCCATAGGTCTTCTACTACCTCATTGTGTACAGGCGGAACCGATAACGAATGCATCACACAAATCTTACAACCCGCTTGAGCTGCCTCACGCAAAATGTCACCGTCTAAACGCCCCGTTACATCATTGATCCAAGCAATTGGATACCGCTCTAAGGCTTTTTTGACAACATTGGGATAGTAGGTATCTAAACTAATGGGAACCGGAAAGGATTGTAGACAACCTAAGAAAGTTTCAAGGCGTTTCCATTCTGCTTCTTCTCTCAATACAGACGCACCTGGCCGCGTTGACTGAGCGCCTAAATCCACCACACTAGCTCCATCTTTAACCAACTGACAACAATGCCACACGCCGCGTTCATGATCTAACCAAAGGCCTCCATCTGAAAAAGAATCCGGCGTAAGGTTTACAATACCCATCAATTGCGGATAAAGAACAAAAGACCTCTTTGCTGGCACCCCACTCCCTTGTTGACAACCCCAGGCTTTACTAGCAAACGTTTGACTCGTAAAGGGATCCTTCAAGTCAGATCGAATAGACCCCAGTAGGTGCCACAAAAATTCACGATCTTTTAACCCTATATGTGGAAGCGTCAACCGTTCTGTTGAAACACGTAGATCATCGTAAAGCAAAATATCCAAGTCAATGGTACGAGGCCCCCAAAACGGATGCTCACGCTCACGCCCCAACGCCTGCTCAATGGCTTGCAAGCGGTTCAACAAGGCTTCTGGCTCAAGATCCGTATCCCCATGAGCTACCATATTGAGGTAAGGTTTATCCCAAGCCTCAGGAGCATTTTCTGGCAATATCGCTTCCGTTTCAATCACCACCGATGTTGACACATCCTTCACAAAAGACTTGATGTTCTCCAAAGACTCACGTAAGTAATGAAGGCGATCTCCTACGTTTGAACCAAATGCAATATAAACTGAATGTCGCATTTTCTTTAAAATTTGCAATTACGCATGTCGCCTGTCTCTGTAAAAGCGTTATACATCGCAAATGCACAGGACAAATCGTGTGAAATATGCTTATGATGTGTACGCTTTAAATAGCTTTTTAAAATAGGCCTATAGTCCGGATGCGCACAATTGTCGATAATACATTGAGCACGCTGTTCCGGTGATTTCCCACGTAAATCCGCAACCCCTTGCTCCGTCACAATAATCTGCGTATCATGTTCAGTATGATCGATATGCGAACAGAAGGGAACGATACTGGATATAGCGCCTCCTTTGGCCGTCGACTGTAAAGTAAAGATGGAAATATAGCCATTGCGCGCGAAATCTCCAGAACCCCCAATACCATTCACAATCGATGTACCAAAAACATGCGTACTGTTGACGTGGCCAAAGCAATCGACCTCCAAGGCGGTATTCATAGCCAACAAGCCCAATCGTCGAATAACCTCAGGATGATTGGTTATCTCTTCTGGCCTTAAAACTAGTCTGTTTTTGAATTCCTTCAAATTATCATACACATGAGACATCCATTGTTCTGTGACCGTTAAAGCACAAGAACTTGTAAAGGTAATTCGACCCGCCTGCATCAATTTGATCACCGCATCCTGTGCCACCTCCGTATAAACTTTAAATGGAGGTATACGCTTCTCAGCCCCCATTGTCCCTAATACAGCATTAGCAATATTGCCAACCCCCGACTGTACCGGTAAAAACGATTGTGGTATATGTCCAACACTCATCTCTTGCAAAAAGAAATCGGCCACATGTTGACCAATTTTCTCACAAACCGCATTCACCTCTTTAAATTCAGCAATGTTATCAAACTCGTTTGTCTCAACCACACCCAAAATCTTTTTAGGATCCACTTTTATCCTTGCTGTACCAATTCGATCTTCCGGTTTTAACAAAGGAATAGTTTGACGATGTGGCGGATTTTCAAGTTCGTAAATATCATGTAAGCCTAAAAGTTCCGGCGAGTGTCTCATATTGTGTTCCAATATAATGTGCTTCGCGTGACGACAAAACGTAGGCGTCGCTCCAACAGACATCGTTAAAGTAAGCTCTCCATCTACAGTATAATCGGCCACCTCAACAATGGCAAAATCGATATCACCTAGAATATGATAATTGATCCACTGAGGATAGTGCGAAAGATGTTGATCGGTATATTGTGTCTCGCCTGAATTGATTGCTTTACGCAAATCTGCGTTGGACTGATACGGCAAACGATACGCAATGGCATTCGCACGGCTCAAAACACCATCCAAGCGGTCACTTGACGAAGCGCCTGTCATAAGTTTTATTTGAAAAGGATGACCCGCCTCGTGCAATTTTTGCGCTCTTTTTGCTAAACTTTCAGGAATCACTTTTACTCCACCCGCTGATGTAAAGCTACTGCAGGCTACGCAATCACCATGTTGAATGTAAGCCGCCGCTTCATCAGCAGATATCTTTTGAAGTACGCTCTTCATATTGTTTGGTATATGCCAACTAAAAAAAATATTCAATAAAAAAAGCAAACAGTCCGATCACTTAAAAAACCGTAATACATTCAGCCGGTTGCAATATTTCTACTCAATTCATATATTGTCATAAATCTGGCATGTTTTTAGCTGCTCTAAAGATACTATGTCTGCATCAACATCCTCTATTAACGGTACTTCTAACGCAACACCCTCAACAGAAGATCTTCCAACCTACGAAGAGTTGGCAAAAATTTTTGAAACCTTGCAAGAAGAGCTTGGCAAAACGACCAACACCCAAAATGATTTAGATAAGATCATCGAAAAAATTAAACAATTATTGCAAGACCTCGAGGATGTTGTTGTTCCTGAAAAAGAAGAAGAAAAACTGGAGAAACTAAAGAGCAATGCTAATCTGTTAGCACAACAGGCTGATCTCATTAAGCAATTGTTGTCTGCAAAACTGAATAACACAGTTTTAGCTGAATTTATTGGAAAAATTCTTGATTGTACCGACAGCGATGTCTTTGCAAGCCAAGCTGCTTTGATTGGTCTATTGTTATCCTTAACATTCATCAGCGATTCGGATAAAGAAACATTTATAGGAAAGGCGATAGACACCCCCAACAAGGATTCGTTGGAAAAACAAATTGAGTTTATCACACGGTTACTGGGATTAAGCAATTTGACCAATACTGAAAAGACCCATTTTATTAAAACAATATTAGAGAATCCTTCATATGATTTAAGTCACGTAATCAATCTGAATACCATAAGGATAGAAACGGATGAATCCAAATTAAAGAACAAGATTGCTGGGTTAACCATTGCCTCAAAGTTTTTACAAGCAAAAAACCAGTACCGAGAGTTTGAGATAGAAAACATCGCCTACAAGAAGTTGGAGCAGCAAGAAAATTTTAACCCCCAGTTGAAAAATTTACGCGATGAAAATTTTTTAAGCCCAGAAGATAAAAGGCTCGAAGCAATACAAAAAGAGGCCTTACGTCAAGAAAATATAAACCAAGAAAAATATCAAAGTGAGTAAATTATGTTAACTGGGAAAAACATTCTCATAACGGGTGGAACGGGGTCCTTTGGTCAAGCGTTTTGTAGGTACGTTTTAACCCACTTTACCCCCAAACGCCTTATTGTTTATTCGCGCGATGAGTTTAAGCAATCGTTGATGCAGGAAAATCCTCTTTTTAGGCATCCAAGCATGCGCTATTTTTTGGGCGATATACGTGATTTAAGTCGACTCACCAAAGCAATGGCAGGCGTAGATTACGTTATTCATGCGGCTGCACTAAAACAAGTTCCGGCAGCTGAATACAATCCGAATGAATTTATACAAACCAATATTCTTGGCAGCGTAAACGTATGTGAAGCTGCACTTACGAATGGTGTTGCATGCGCGATTGCTTTAAGTACCGACAAAGCCGTATCCCCCATCAATCTTTACGGCGCAACCAAGCTATGTGCAGAAAAATCGTTTATTGCTAACAATAGTTATTGTGGCGGTAGCCAAACACGGTTTTCGGTTGTTCGCTACGGTAATGTTTTGGGTAGTCGAGGCAGTGTTGTTCCTCTATTTCTAAAACAACAGGCAGCCGGTGAAGACATAACCATTACCGATCCACGTATGACACGTTTCTTTATCACCTTAGAACAAGGGGTAAAGTTTGTATTGCAATCGCTCTTTTCATCGCAAGGTGGCGAAGTTTTTGTACCTAAAATGGCCAGCTGTACGATCACCGATTTAGCCAAAGCTGTCGCTCCTCAAAGCAAACAGCGCGTCATTGGCCTACGCCCTGGCGAAAAGCTACACGAAACGCTTATTCCTCTTGAGGAAAGCCGTTCGGTATACGATTGCGGCAACTACTATGTGATTGCGCCCTTAATCCCTTATTGGTCCGACAAAATCTCCTGGTCTAGCAATGGTAAATTGTGTACGGAAGCTTTTGCTTATACCAGCGGAAACAACTCGCAATGGCTAAAACCTTTAGCGATTAAACGTTGGTTAAAAACCTACATAAAAGAAAAACAGGAATTGTTTAATTTAACTCAAAAACGCTCGCTTGTAACCTGTTAACGTTATTAACATGATTGATTTTTCAGAATACATTGTATCGTACGGTAAAGAAATTGGCATACCGTCATTAAAATTAAACGAAGATGGTATTTGTTCCCTCTGCTTCGATTCAAAAATAAACGTAGACATCGTTTACCGTAAAGATTTGGATCAATGCATTTTAGCCTCACCTCTCGGAGAAATTCCTGCAGAAAACCAAGAAAGCTTTTTTAAGCAATTGCTCATTGAAAATGCGTTTGGTATAGCCAATGCAGGAGCCGTTATTGGGATTGATGAAAACGAAAACAAGGTCGTTATGAGCTACACGCTTATCGCCAGCCTTTTTTCGCTTGACCTATTCAAAACCGTCCTCGGTAATTTCGTAAACATGGTAGAAGAATGGCAGAATAAGCTTGACAACATGCATCAAGACGCTTCTGAAGCATCCATCAGCGTACAAGATTTTAACGACCGTAGCTTTGAATTTACACGTGTCTAAAGCCAATCAACTTTTTTAAAACCTAAAGTAAGGCTTAATGTGCTTGATCCATTAGGCCTTACTTTATATCTAACGTACACAACCTTTCGTAAAGGAAAGCTCCTTTGTAACCACCTACGACAAGCGTTCTTAGTCCATAAAAAAAGGGAGCTTTTACTCCCCTTGAGACGTTTCCGTTTCTACCTTGTCATCCAGTTTTCTTCGCTTTGCTTCGGGTTGGCCATCACTTCCGTTGCTGCACTTGACCCTTCCTCTTCAGAGCTTCCCTCTAGACTGGAATCCGTAGCAGACACGACCTCATCCCCTTCTTTTTGGTTTGCTTCAGGTTGGCCATCACTTCCGTTGCTACTTAAATCCGTTTCGCACGCATCATCATCACCACAACCCGGTTCACCCGCTTCATTAGCTTCTTTTAAGCATTTTATCTGATTTCGTAGCCATGCCTTAGAGCCCCATTTTTTCGGATCAGCATCAACTTCATCACTGCCATCTTGAAACTCCGCGTTTATAAGATTTCCTATTGTTTCTACCTGTCCATATAACAATTTCGCTTGCTCATTCGTTAAGACCATTTGCCTTTCCACACACCTTTCTAAGACAAACCCAATTGCTTGGCCAAGAAACGAAATTGGTTCTTTTCTATTTTCTTCCATATCTTTTTCCATTTTCAACGCGAAAAGAATATACGATATCAATACCTCAGCCTTTTCAGATTCACTCAGATTCGAAAGATATATGACGTCTATACAAACGGATTCCAACATCTGGCCACTAAAACTTAAGTCTTTCTTAAACCCATCGACATATGACCAGACATTCTCCTCTGGGCGTAAGTGGTAAGCCAAGCGCGTCGCATCTTCAATGCTCATTTCCTCTCCGTTCGCCATACAAACGGAAGCAATCACCCCTAACCAACCCAACCACTTCATAAAAAACATATTCTTTTTCATAATTTTCTCCTTGCTTTATTTTGTATCTAGTATTAGGATTACACAATATGGGAGCTAAATCAAGAATAAAAAAATGGAATTTTTCATATCTTTGTTTGTTTTCGCTAACGAATGTTTTTGCCTTTCCGCATACAAATACGTTGGAGGATTCGCAAGCTACAGCATTAGGTGGAGAGATTGCCAACATACATCGAACACTTCAATCTGCTTGTGAATCTGTACCTTCAACTCACAACCGTTTCGCTTGTGCATTTCGCTTTAAAACAATCTCTGAAAGATTCTTCACGATCTGCGTCAATGTAGTCTTTGAAAGCGGATGTAATCCCATATTTACGCTGAATCCAACCGATGTCTATAGCATTTTAAAAAGCCGAGTCCACGATCCTTTTTATTTGGTCCAACAACAAATACTGGAGCACTCACGGCCCTCCTCCCCACCAACGGTTTTGTTAGCATCTACGTATAAGCTCATACACAGCCGATATAATCACACTAGATCAATGCCAAACGGAATAAACCAACCATTTTTCCGCATAGAAAACGTCGACAGTGAAGCTAAGGCAATCGCTTGCCTGTATCGTGAAGATGTGATCAACCTTATTGCAACCGAAGCTAAGAATCGGTTACAGATAGGAGAAACCATTACGGACATTGAATTGCATGGATTTACCGATCGGGATATGTGCGCACTATGTTACACTAATTTCAACATGATTATAGAACTGACTTGTTACAACCCCCTTAGGCTCTATCCTACTTTTTTAACAAAGCTTAAAAATCAATTAGGCACAAGATGTCCTAGCCCCAACTACGCCATTTACATCTCATCGCCACCACTGCCGTTTCCACCTCCTACCAACATCCTTTGGAATCCCCGGCTTAATCCACCAGGTCCATGTACATACGCAAGGCACGTTAATCAATTTCGTATCGATCAGCTGCCTGCCAACGCCCCTATTGAAGAACGTTACGTTGTTACACCAGACATAAACCCTCCCGCCCCTCGGTCGTCCGCCGCTAGACGCGGTAGAGGGGGACCCCCTCATCATTCTGTACGACTTAACCCTTAACCTCTGACCTGGGTCTTTATACCCTCTCATCTACAGACTTGTGAGATAGATCGATCGGTTGGTTTTCCTACGAAGAGGGACCTTCTAACAGGCCCCTCTCCGATTAAACAACAACTGAGGGTTTAACCAAAATTCACTGCAAATTACTTGCGCATGGATTCTGGCAAAAGACGCGATTCGATTTCTTGCTTTAAGATTGCAATGATCACATCGAGCGCGTATGTACCATTATTACTGGGTTGACAACGTGAACGCACCGACACAGAACGATCCGTTTGCTCTTTGGCACCAACAACAAACACATAAGGTACCCTTTCGGTTTCAGCTTGACGAATCT
>CALXMI010000007.1 GCA_944389435.1 uncultured Opitutales bacterium | reverse complement strand
ACTCCCCATGGTAAAGGAATTGTTAAACAAACAAGCGTCTAAAGGCTAGACACAAAAAGCAACACCCCTTGTTTGTTTTTGTTTTCAGCTCATCTTGAAGACTTATTTAATCGCTATCACACCCTCTTATGTCATAAAAAAGGGGCCTTTCAGCCCCTCTATTTGTTCCTTACGATCCACATGCTATTGCTGTGGTATAATTTGTCGTTTTTGCGGCATAGCCTTTGCCATTGGCTTCCTTTGGTTCAATTTAAATTTTCTCTTCCCTGCCTTTTTGTCATTACTTGCCTTGCACCTCTTCCCTGCATTTTTGTTGTCATTACTTTTCTTGTCCCATTTGTTGTTCACATTACTTTTCTTGTCCCATTTGTTGTTCAACGCTCCTTTTTTCTTTATCGCTTTTTTGTTCAATTTTATAGCATCTAGCTTAGCCTGAAGCGTTTGAATTTCTGAATACAAGGTTTTCTCTTGGTCCGTCATAGGCTGTTCACCTGGCAAATCCTTTTGTGTCATACCCATCTCAAACATTTTCCGATCCGAAATATTTTTGGCGCCTACTTGATGTGGGTACAGAACGGTTCCATCGTATCCTATCTGTGTTGCAGACAAGAATATAATCAGATTGGAAATAGTGTCATTTTTCGTCTTATTGGAAAACAATGCACCCAAGAGTGGCAAGTCTCCTAAAAGCGGTACTTTTGTCACAGAATCAGTCTTGGTTTGCGACATCAAACCGCCTATAGCGATCGTATAACCGCTCTTTATCGTAACGGTACTATTGGTCTTTTTCTGACTAATAACCGGATACTCAACACTCGTTCCCTGACCAGCCTTAAATTCTGTTGTGCCACTTTGGTCCGACAAAGAAGGTTCCAGTTGTAACGTAATATATTCTGCCTGTACCTTTGGTGTTACTTGCAACTCAATACCGATCGCCTTTTCTTCAAAACCACTAATTTCGTAACTACCTTGGTCTGAATTATATGAGTAATTAGGAATTGGATAATTTTTGACAACGGACATCGTCGCTGGAACGTTGTTCATTGTTATAATGGTAGGATTCGACAAAGTCTTGCCAACGCTATCCGTTTGTGAAAAGTTGAAATTAGCCTGCATGGTCTTTATGACAATGTTACCTTTTTCGCCAAAGAACTTACTACCATTAACAGTGGTCAAGACCTTACCAAGATTGCTATCATCATCTGAACTTGAAGAGTCTCCAGAGGAGCTTTCTTCTGAGTCATCTGTCGTTGTGGCTTGGTCTATCACGCCTCGGTTATAATATCCCGTTAAGGCTCCTGGCCATTTTATACCAAAATCTTTCCCGTTGTTATTAGAAGCTTCTACGAATTTGGCCTCGATCATAACCTGAGCTTCTGCCTTATCGAGTTTTTTGATGACATCTTCTATAACGCTTAAATTTTTACCAACCCCTGTCCAAATAAGTAGGTTTGTACGTACATTAAATGTTAAACTTTCACCATTCTTGGCATCAACCAAGTCTTTCAACTCTGCCGCAACTGTTTTGGCATCCGCAAATTTTAACAGAAAAGTTTTCGTTAAGAGGGGCTCTCTCGAAAAAGATTCTTCCGTACCGATCTGAATAATCCCATCTTTTTCGCGATAAGTACAGTTTAATGGCGATAAAACTGCCGTTAGCAAAGCTTTCCATGTCACATCTTTAAGACGAAGCGTTACGTTCCCCGTTAAGGTTGTCGGAATGACGATATTGAGATCGTATAGCTCGGAAATATACCTCAAAACACTCTTGATATCTTGATTCATAAAATCAACGCTGACCTGGCCAGACGTCTCAAACTGCGGAACCGTCTTTTCGTCAACAAAACGAACGGTTACCGATTCTGACACAGCTCCATCGTCCACTCGATTCTGTTTTTCTGCGTTTAAATTTTTTTGAATTTCCGCAAACGAAGGAAGTCTTAACGATGTATCGATCGCACCTTCAAGATGAATTCCTACAATAATGGCACAAACAAGGATGATTAAACGTTTCATAATCTTTTAATAGTTAAACGAGAGCAAATAATTGTTCAGTTCTAAGGTAAATGTTTTTTGGGTTATTTCCTTTACGGTAACGATATAAATTTTTTCATTGTAAGTAGCCTCGAGACGATCCCCTTCTTTTAAAATACGAGACCCGTTAATAAAAAGCTGCCACTGACCGTTTTCAACAACGGCAGATCCCTCCGGTCGAATGGCCTCCCCTATTCCCTTTAACAAAACAAGTTCATTCATAGTAGGGAGTTCCACCTCTTGAACGATTTCTATCGGTTCTTGCTCTTTCGGCTCTTCCTCTACAGGATCCTCTTTTTCTACAAAAACAAAAGGCGATTTCGCGCTAAAATTTATTTTTGAACGTAACAAAAATTGCTCATAACCGCTAATTAAGGTTTGCCGATCTTTCTCTGTTGTAATAACAACCGTAGTCTTCGCTTTACTAACCTTCGTGTTTTGCTTAACAGCCGCGTTTAAGGAAGTTAACAAACATAAGCAAAATGTTAAAAACTTACGCATCTTGGTTATCCTTTATTTTTATTTTTCCTAAAATGCTGTAAACCAATGTTACGTCACAAACAGACGCCTGCTCCAAAGGCCTTTTTATTTCATTGATATCGATTGATTTTAGGGTAATGAAATTATCAATTTCGTTGATCTTGTTAATAAAGTAAACGATGGTCGAAAAACTACCATTAAAAGTCATCTTGTAATCCACAATAACGTAGTCACCATTGTAATCCAAAAGACTTTGATCTAAAGAAATTTGTTGACTTTTAGTTACATCTACAGAGTTCACAATGGTTACATTTAACGATTTTGCAACTTCTGCTGATATTTGATTTATTTTTGTTAAAAACTTGTAGATGGACGTTTTTTTACCGAAATTCAAACATTTATCGAAAATATCTTCTTCCAAGCTTTTTATAGTCGATAAATCCTTTTCGATTGAATTTAAATTGGCGAGCTGCGTTTTTACGTAATTGTATTGCAACTGTAAAGCGTCCATCTGCGATGACGTTTCTTCCACAGAGTGAGATAAGGAAACATTTACAAAAAACAAAATACAATCTACAATAACCAATAGACAAACAATAACATTGTTCCTTATAAATTCTTTTATTTTACCTAAATCGATTGAGCTATTCATTGGGTTCTATTGTTAAATTGAATTTAACTTCCTCGTTGGTATAGTTACTTGTGTTCTGATCAAATCGGAAAAAACTTCTACTTTTGTCTCTTATTCCGCTCAAAGACGGATAGTTTAAAATATCTACGTTATATTTATCCAAAAATGAAACATCTACCTTTATTTCACCGGATAAAGAAAGTCTCCAAGGCTCTGATGCTGTATTACCGTTTTCGGACGAAACGTTGTTGTTAATTGAAATTTTTGTATACCGTATGTTTTCAGGTTTGTTTAAACATAGGTCTTGCCAAAACTCTCCTATGTTGAACATCGTTCTATATTGCTTAAACCAACTTTTTAACCGTTCATCTATGGTCAAAAATTCTCGATTAGCATCCATGGCCACTTTGTGCTTAGCCGTATGGGTTGTCATAAAGTGTTGAACTTCTTCAAGTTGAGCTTTTTTAGATCTTAAAACAACGAAACTCACACAAGCCCATACGCATAAGACAACTGTCAATAATGTTAATACAACGATAGAAGCGCTTTTTACTATGGCATTTCTGGAATCGTTGATAATCGAATTGTCCCTGAAATCTATCTGCCAAGGACGATTTTCGCGCTTCCAAAATTTAAAATTTAATAACACTTCCATGGTCTTTCTTTCATCAATGAAGTAAAGCACTGATCATGCCAAACAAAGCTTTGGGAGGAACTTTTTCAGTATTTACACCTTCTATTTTACAATCTTTTAACCACAACTTGTAGTCTATTGGCAAAACAGGCAAATCGAGAGATTTTGATAAAGTTGTTTCAATCCAAGCCATCTCCTCTGGTAGATTAGATACAAAAAGATTTCCAATTGCCATCCCAGATTGGACCTCAAAAAAGTCCATATAAGATTTCAAATCAGAAATAATACGTTGTATCAACTTACCCTTCTGCTCCTCATCTGCCTTTATACCCCCAGTCAAGTATTTGTAAACTGAAACATCATCTGGTAAACTACACTCCCTACGTCCTAGGGTTATGATGTTTTTTAATCCATGACTCGGAGGATAGGCCGCCATAATTTGTC
>CALXMI010000006.1 GCA_944389435.1 uncultured Opitutales bacterium | reverse complement strand
ATTCAGACTTATACCGCCGATACACTTACCCTTCCCGTTCGCAATGGGCAATTTCGAGCAAGTGGCCCATGGAAAAACCTCTACCTATATGATTTGTATCAGACCAGCTATACCCCTTGGGAATGGCACGAAGATCTTGCCGATTATGCACGCAAATTAGGTATAACCTTTTTCAGTACGCCTTTTGACGAAACGGCCGTTGACTTCTTGGAAAAGACGATCCATCCGCCTTTTTACAAGGTGGCTTCATTCGAGATAAACCACATCCCTTTGTTGAAACGAATTGCGCAGACTGGCAAACCCGTGTTTTTAAGTACAGGACTTGCTTCTGTTGAGGATTTAGAGGAGGCCTTGGCAACGTTACGTGACAACGGTTGTAAGGACATTGTACTATTGAAGTGTGTCAGCGCATACCCAGCTGATCCGGCAGGTTTTAACCTCAAATCCTTGTTGTCATTAAAAAAGTATAATCCCCTCGTCGGCTTATCGGACCACTCCCTATCGTCCGCCATCGTAATGGGGGCTATTGTCCTAGGTGCTTGCTTAGTTGAAAAACATTTTGTGCTTTCAAGAAAAAGTGATGCGATTGACAGTAGTTTTTCTATTGAACCCAAGGAATTTGCCGATATGGTAAAGGATGGTAAAATTTTGCACAAAGGTCTTGGGCGTTCTGCTATAGAGATCAGTGAGCAAGAAATGCGTCAAAGAAAATTTAGACGCTCCATTTATGTAAGTGCTCCTATAAAACAAGGAGAGGCCTTTACAGACCAAAACATAAAGGTTGTCCGTCCACATTTTGGCCTTCATCCACGCTATTGGGACAAAGTTCTCGGGCAAAAAGCCAAACGTGACCTGGCCCCTGGGCACCCCCTAAATGCCCAGGATGTCGCCATCTAAAAGCACTATTGCGTAGCGGTAACCTAAGGTCGGAATAGACACGACCCCTCATCTCTAACGTTGCAGACGGGACTTCGGCGCAACTTCAAGTGTCCTCTTCCCACCTCCGAAACGTGAAGGTTGGATTCGTAATTCGAGCCCTAAATTGTTTTTTTCAGTGCTATAAAAGAAACTCGGATCTGGACTTCCGGTTCGAACAAGTTCGACTATCCCAACAAGGTTGTCTTCGACGTATACCCCAATAGTAAGCATTATAGAAGGCAATTCTCCACGTAAATTTTCTTGATATCCCCTTAATTCTTCCTCAAGAAAAAACCTTCCTTGAGGAAGAACTATTGTTTCAGGAAAAATTTTCGAACCTTCTACAGACATGTCAGGCTCTCCTATCATCTTCAACGTAACTGCTTTTCGCTTTAAAGAATTATAAAAATTAAAACATGCATACGCATCATGTCCCGCAGCGAAACTGGTATAGCTAAAACAAAACGATATTAGAAAGAAACAAAAAAACAAATTTTTCATTGTCCCACCCTTTCAACTATAGATTTATTTGTCAATAGAAAATACTTAAAATGAAAGATATTTTTTCTTTCCACTGTACGATCAAGGCAATTTTCGAAATAGCTTTTAAATCTAGACAAAACGCCGGAAATAGTTTTGCCTTCGGTCTCACTTTTAGAATCCGCACAAATGTAAAAATTACTTAATTTTATACCCTTTCCCTGCAAAACATTCAACGTTAAAGGCAACGACGCACTCGTATTAGATAAAAACACACAAATACATGTTCGAGGCATCCTTTCCTGATATTCTTCATTCGCTATCACATCAATATCATAGCAAGTTAAACAAGCAATCGGCAAACCGTACCCATCTGGTCTATCATATTGTGTCTGAAAATCACCGATAACATAGAAAGGCCTTTTCTCTTTTTCTTTTGGATCGCCCAATTGCGTTGGCTCTTCCACCTCTTTAAAAAAAGAAGATTTATTGTAATATCCAATTTCATTGGTTACACTAAAAATCTTCGTTTGATTAAAAAACAAAGACTGTCCAAATTCCACTTTAGCCTCTTTGGATACCTTTAAATAGCCTTTTTCATTTTCATTGTAGGCCGGTTCGTTAAGGTTTTCTTCGTCAATACAATCTTGAATCCTATTGTTAAAAATAAACGAAGGTTGCATAATTTCTGCTAGCGTTTTACCTCCTTCTATTGTCAAAATTTCGTCGTAACGTTTTTTGCTAACTGCTATTTGCGGATCGTACGTATCTTTATTGTCCTCTGTGTATACATCCGTATAAAGAAAATTTATGAAAAGGTATGCTTTGGGCATATACGGTTGAAATTTTTTGTAAATATCGATAATTTCATCAACCTCTTTTTTAGACAAAGGCTTATCTTGTCCAAAAAACGCTTCATTGAAGACAATAATGGTAGGAATATCTTCCCGTTCGAATCTTAACTTGGGCATTTGTGAAATAACATTATCCCAGCTAGCCCTATACGATTCCGGAATTGGTAAATCTGCGTCTTTGTCCGTAAAACTTCTAGCTAATTGCGCAAAGACAAAATAAACTTCCTTTTTCTCAAGACGATTATAACTTAAAGAAGTCGTACCACGTGCAACCGTAATCACATTATAATTTTCACAAAAGACCGGATATATCCCCAATCCTAAAATTATACCGATGATTTTTACTAACTTTATCATAAGCAAATCTCCTCTTTATTTACCTAATTCGGCATTTTCTATTTTTTCTTTAGGGAAAACTTGACGAAAGAAGGATTTTTATCAACTACAACCCTTGGCCTTTCGGAACATGCTGACTAGCAACTATCTCAAAGGCCCCTGGGCACCCCCTAAATGCCCAGGATGTCGCCATCTAAAAGCACTATTGCGTAGCGATAACCTAAGGTCGGAATAGACACGACCCCTCATCTCTAACGTTGCAGACGGGACTTCGGCGCAACTTCAGTTCGACAAGAGAACTCAATCCAAAGGCATCATACGCTCTTGATTCAAAAAGGGTACAAAGTTATCTCTAACCATGGCAAATGATCCACTACATGCTGCAAACAAAAAAACCACTACATGGTAAGTTCTTAGTAATTGACTTCATTTTAAAAATTTTTCATTCCTATCTAATTCGTTTCTTTACTATAACGTTTTTAAAGTTTAAAGAAAGCTTTTTCAAAAACTTTCTCAATAAAAAGGCCTCACGCATAGCTCTACTTTGTTCTAGTTTAAATACTACATTTCAACAATCGTCCTCATCCTTGTGTTTTTTCTTTACACAGAAAGGTTTGCACAGTAGAATATTGTGGATGGTAAGTCGTAGTAGAGGAAGGTTACAGGATTTTAGGGATCAAAAGAATCGACAGAATTTAATGGACAAGGTAAAAACCTCGTTAAACAAGTTTCTACCGAAACTGACTATTATTTTACCTTCGTTTTTAAGAAGGCGAACGCAAACTTTGTTACCCCATAAGAAATGCTTTATTCTGCTGTTTTTAGAAACCGCGGGTTGGCTCCAGGCTTATGAACCTTTTTCTTTAGCAGGGAAATATCAGACAGGGATTATCGATACAGGATTTTACTATAAATCCAATAGCGGAGGTGGAGGTTGGATGCCTAAAATGGCAGATTATTACGGAGGTCACAACAACCCCACTGCTATCTTAGGCATACGTAGATCCATTGTCCCCAGTGCAATGGTCGATTGGCAAGGGAATTTGTATACTATAACGTTACACAACTTCGCCAGTAGTGGCCCTTGCTTTCGATGGTCAAAGATGACCTATTCCAATGGAGCGATTTCTTGTACCTATATTGAGCGTTGGCCTTGGGTTTGGGCTTACGGGAAAGATCCAGCTTTGGCTAACGAGCCTTATTTTGGTGGTTCAGGCGGCGATGAAGAATGGTTCAAACGCGGTTTCCATAATGCGCTTAGTCCCTGCATTGTCCAAGAATTAAACGATAGCTACGGGACCTATCTTAGAATGTTTTATTATATACCCAATCGTAGGCTTACAAGTCCAAATTACAGTAATTTACAAGATTTTGAAGGTGGATACTGGGTAAAGCCCAATAAAAATAATTTGAGTAGTATTGCACGAAAAGTTGGAGACAATCGAGATGATGTTAATCGCTTAGGCTGGAATCATGTATTACCCAACTGGAGTGTTTCAAGAGGAAAAGCTTTTGCGCATTGTCCAGGAAATTTTCAAGGTTTTCATTATGAAAAGTCTCCGTTTTACTCCTGGATTTTCCATCCATTTGTATACGATTCAGATGAAGATGAAAATGCAGGTCTTCATTGTATCCGATACAACAGCTCAACTCAACAAAGGAAAGGTGCTTCGGATATTGAAGCCGATGGTAATGTTGGCCTCAACAGCGCCGTAACGATCTTACCAAGGTTTTTCAAAATCGGGAGTTATGCCTATTATGCCACAGTTTACAACGGTTACTGGGTTTATTTACGCCGAATATCGCTTAATCAATCCAACAATGACAGCGTTGGAACATTGGAGACCGTTGGCGGTACCTTGCTAGATTGTTATATTGAAACCCATACGCGTGGACATTCTCACTCCCCTTACAGCTTTGATTTTTTCCTATTGGAAGGAGATGGAACGCCTTGTACATCATCATCATCTTCTTCTACCGATAAAATATTATGTATCTTTGGCCTTGGAGGTGGTGGAAATTTTTGCCTTTTGAAATCAAACAGTTATTGGTCTTCAACCTATGTCAATTGGTCGTATGATTATGCCGTAGGCGTAATTGGGTCACGTTATTTTACCCCAAACTCTAATGGCAACTCTTATGATTATTCCTATGCTTATCCACAAAACACCATCTACACAACAGGCTATCGCCGTGCTTATAAAAACTTTGTGGACATTGAAGACACCTCAAAATCCGACGAATACCGTCTGTATTTGAACTCCCACAAGATGGTACTCTACACATCCCCTTCCGGTAAGCATTACATCATTTATGCCTACTGCTACCCCGGGAAAAAAAACCACCTCTATTTGGGCTATGCACAGTACTTTATAGATTCAAATCATGCCCTAAGGCTAACTACCAAAACAGAATTTAAAGGCATAAGCACAAATGGCTGGGGTGACAGCTTCGGCAACCTCACCGATTGCACACGAATCATCTCCATGGATCTCAAAAACGGCCACCTCTGGATCACCTTCACAAAAGAAACCGGTAAGGACGCAACTGACGCCTCTGCTGCCCATTACAGTTACTTCCATACGCTTGTAAGCGATTTAATTCAAGACTAGAGAGCGTGAGCTTGTTGTGGGAAGCCAAAAACCTCTCAAATAAAATTAGAACATTTCTTGAAAACTTAAGGGAAGTCATCGTTTCTTATAGTGACCAATATGAAGCGGAATATGCTAGTAAAATAAGGATACGTTTTTTTTGTGGGGGAATGGGAGATATAAGTGCTTATATAATGAATGCTTAAGGCATTTGGACTCTTTGAAAGCTGGAAACAAAACAAAAAAGCCCGTGAAAATTTTCGAGGGCTTTCGGACTTTTGAACAGACGTTGGAGGTAGAAAATTATACCTCTTGTATTTATAGGTGGGTCAACATGGTAAAACTTTTGTTGTCCTTTCTAAAGAAGGCTTAACAGCCATTTTACGCCCGTAGTCCCTTAATGATAGATCTCAGGATAATTTTACAACCTGATAAACCGCGCCTAACCAAGTCCGGACCCTCACAGCTAAGGTTAACAACTTAGATGAAAATTTCAATAAAAAAACGCCGGATTTTATCCGACGTTTTAACGACATTCAAATTTGCAGTCTACTTTTTTGACGCTGGATCAGGTTGGTTTTCAGCAGGCTTTTCAACTTTGTTAACTTTTACAACTTCAACCTCAAAGATTAAGAACGAACCTGCTGGAATGCTTGGGATCTCCATATCACCATAACCTAAGCTGCTTGGGAGGTAAAGAACTACATGTCCCCCTTCACCAACCAATTTCAAGCCTTCTTTTATACCAGGAACTACGCCGTTCAATGGAAAGGATATCGGCTTGCTTTTGCATTCATCAAAGACCTTACCGTCGATCAATTTACCCGTGTAGAAGATCTCTACTGTATCCTCATCGGAAGCTTTCTTCTTAGCATCACCTTCTTTGATAATTTTGTAACCCAAGCCTGACGATGTTACCTTAATCGAGGCATCCTTCTTGCGTTCATTTTCAAAGTACTTGGTACCATCGTTGCGATTCTTCTCTGCTGTTACTTTCATTTCTTCCCTGTGTTTCTTTTCAAATTCTTCCGAGCGCTTCTGGAAAAACTTCTGCATAAGCTCCATCACCTCTCCCAATTTTACGGGACATTCTTTGTTTTCAATAGCCGATGCACACCCCGCCAAATAAGCATCCGCCTCTTTTGCGTCGGGTCCTAAAGAATGAATGCCGCTCTGCTTAATGTTCATCCATCCCAACGTTTTAAAATAAGATAAAATTTCCTCTTTTGTAGGTTCCTGAACCTTTGGAGCTTCCTCTTTTGCCGAAACTTCTGCACTTTTATCTGAATCATTCTTTGACGCTATAACCGGCGTTGTGTCGGCAGGTTTTCCAACTTCAACTTTTGAAGCCGTAGGCGCAGTAGTAGCGTTTTTTACAGCGGCAGCCGCTCCAAACAACGATGAGGTTAACAATACAGACGATCCTAGTAAGGATAAATTTTTAACAAGTTTCATACGTTTGATTGTCTCCTTTTTTACCTCAACGGTCAATCTTATTTTTCAAAAAAATAAGGGCCATTGCTTCAAAAATTACGAACCTTTTTACAGAATCGCCACTAACTTTCCAACACCGGATCAACAATCTCCAAATCGAATTTTAATGATTGAGCCAAGGGTAAAAAAAGTTGCTGGAGTTGCTGCACCGAATTGCAATCTTTGCTAATATGTGCCAAATAAATCGACTTCCACGCATGTTTGCTATTTTTTATAAAACTAAACGCCTCATAATTAGACAAATGGCCCTTTTCACCCGCAATACGCTCTTTCAAAAACACAGGACGATCAGGATGATTCCATAAAAGCTCAGCATCGTGGTTAGCTTCAAGGACAAGAACATCCGCTTGTTCCAAAACCTGAGCCACTTGTGGTGAAATACGGCCCAAGTCGGTTGCCCAAACGCAGCTATTACGTTGGGTTTTAAACAAAAATCCAACTGGTTCAGCCGCATCATGGGGAATAAGGAAAGGCAAGATCGACAGGTTATCGATAGAAAATGTTTCGGCTGTTTCAAAAACACACCAAGGGCCCTTAATATCGTAACGGCTTTCAATTGCCTGCGCGGTCTTATAGTTCGCGTAAAACTTTATACCCTCGATTTTCGCTAAAGCCTTCAAACCTTGGACATGATCTTGATGCTCGTGCGTTATAAAAACACCCGAAATATCTTTCAAACTGATACCATACCTTGATAACTTTTCACGTATCTTTTTTCCAGAAAACCCAGCATCAATAAGATAATAACGCCCTTCTGTTACTAACAAGCAACAGTTTCCCGAACTACTACTCCCTAAGATTTTCAATGTTATCATGGCAGTAAAAGGATAAGGATATGCAAGCAAACACAGGTCACCAAAGCCGCAACAACATCGTCCACAACGATCCCTAGACCACCCGGCAACTGCTGCAGTTTCTTGATCCCAAAAGGCTTAACAATGTCCAACAGTCGAAACAACAAAAAACCTCCCAACATAAACCACCATACAGGGTAACGTTGCATGGCTGCTTGCAATCCTAAAAAGCAAAAAGGCATAGCAACCACTTCATCCAGGATAATGCAGCTGGGATCCTTCCTTTGCAACAATATTTCCGCCTGCGTACAAATACCACATGCGCAATACGCAGAAATCACACACCACAACAGGTAAGCCAACGGAGCCAATCCATGAAAAAAAAGTGTATACCCAATAAGACCAACAAAGCTGCCATTCGTTCCTGGCATTTTTCCATAAAAGCCAACACGTCCAAAGGTAGCCACATTTAAAATCCATGCAGTGGGTACAAAATTCCAAAGATGTCTCATTTGTTATCAAACAGATTTTTTGTTAAAAAATCATTTCCACCTGAAAACATTTTTAACATGCTTTGCAATTTTTTAGGATCCGCCTTGCGTAGCTTTTGAGACATTTTTTTCATCATTTGGAAACGCTTCAAAAACTTGTTAAATGTAGAGACGTTGAGCCCGGCTCCCTTTGTAATTCGCATCCGACGATACGAAGAATTCAGCAGAGATGGCTTCTCACGCTCTTGTGGCGTCATAGACAACAGCAACGCTTCATTCTGTTTCATTTCCACACTGTAAGCGTCATCCATTTGAAGCCCAGCAATACCCGGAAGCCATTTTCCAAGGCCATGTGTCCCCATCTTTTTCATCTGTTGAATCTGTAGCAAAAAGTCCGAGAAATTAAATTCTCCGGACATAAGGCGTTGCGACAAACTCTCTACCGTATCGTTATCCATTTCGCTTCGAGCTTTTTCGACCAACGAAACAATATCCCCCATCCCAAGGATACGGCTCGCCATGCGATCCGGATAAAACTTTTCAAAATCTTCAACCTTCTCACCAATGCCCGAAAATTTGATAGGAATATCTACGGCCCGCTTCAAAGACAAAGCTGCACCTCCTTTTGTATCACCATCCAACTTGGTGAGTATAGCACCCGTCAATTCAAGTTCGTTGTGGAAGGTCTTGGCAACATTAACCGCTTCCTGTCCCAAAGCACTATCCATTACTAAAAACGTTTCTTCTGGATGGACCACGTGCTTTAAATTCTTGACCTCTTCTATAAGTGCTGTATCGATCTGCAAGCGACCTGCCGTATCGAATATCATAACGTTACAATTGGCAGTCTGCGCGTCTTTAAGACCTTTTGTGGCAATCTCATTGACAGAAATTTGGCCATAAGCAAACACAGGGACATCGATTTGTTGCCCCAAAATCTTTAGCTGATCAATGGCAGCTGGCCGGTAAATATCGCAAGCAATTAAACACGGTCTCTCTCCCTTGTTCTTAAACCACAACGCAAGCTTGGCCGAAGCGGTTGTTTTACCCGAACCTTGCAAACCTACCATCAGAACACGCAAAGGCCGCTGTGTGCTTACCTCGGTATACTTACCTCCCAAAACCTCTATAAGCTTATCGTATACGATTTTTACAACCTGTTGCCCCGGCTGCACGTTTTGAAACACCTTTTGACCGATGCATTCCGACTTGATTTCTTGAATAAAGCTCTGAACAATTTCGAAAGAAACATCCGAAGCCAATAGAGCTTTTTTTATATCGGCCAAAGCATCCGCTATATTATTTTCATTTAAATTGCGTTTTTTAGATAAATTTGAAAAAATTTTTGAAAAGCGGTCGGATAAAAATTCAAACATGCAAATATATTACCTCAAAACTTACCCTCATGTGAAGCTTAAAATTTCTTTTTTAA
>CALXMI010000005.1 GCA_944389435.1 uncultured Opitutales bacterium | reverse complement strand
AAGGTTTGCCATTTTTCAACAACTGAAGCTCCTCAATTAACTTCGATTTTAAACCTCAGCTGGTGTTTGGGCGGACCTCTTGTGGGCTGGATTTCGGATGTTTTTCAGTCGAGAAAGGTTCCTTTGTTTTTGAGCGGTTTATTGAGCGCTTTTGTGTTTGTTGCTTTATTGATGTTTCCGGATATGTCTTTTGGATTGACCGCCTTTGTTTTAGTAATTTTGGGCATTTGTTCAAGCGGTCAGGTCATTAGTTTTATTACCTGCGCGGAACTTAACCCATCGCGTATGAATGCCAGTTCGATTGCTTTTGTGAACATGATTGTCATGGTGGTTTGCGGAATAGCTCAGACCTTGGTGGGTTGTATAATTACACGCTTTGTTGGCAATAACTCCGAGACATTTGCCTACCAGATGGGCTTGAGTTTGATTGCGATTGCCTTGTTTGTTACCGCCATCATCTTTGTTGTTTCCTTCAATGGTAAAGTTAAGAAAGAAATAGAGTAATGTAGTAACCTGCGTTTGGAAGGGTTGGCTATAGCCTTCATTATTGCCAGCGTCCATATTTAAGCTCGTTTTCTGTTAAGCGTTTTCTTAGAGAGGGTGTTTTAATGAGCGATGCTGTGGGCCGGATGGGCAAGTCAGTTGCCTTTGATTAAATTAAATGAGGAGTGAAGCTTGTTGTTTGTTGATGTGTGTTGTTTTTTGTCTGAGAATGTCTGTTGTTTAGAAAGAACTTTAGAACGCGTAATACAAACGATCTTAAGTCTACATTTTGTTGTGTCTTAAGCTTTCTATCATGACCGAAAAAGCTTGTATGGGATAGAATTTGAAAGCTTTTATCCATGAATCCCTTTATTCTGTAATGAAATGAAGGTTTGCCATAGGGCTCTTATGGTAGATAGGGGCCCAAGTATTTACGTTAAAAATTTTTTTGGACGATGCGTTGTATTTTGACAACCCAAGGAGCAGGTTTAGGAGCAGGTTTTATGCACTTACGTTATCAAGAAATTTTATCATTAATCGGGACGCGGGGTGCTTTGAGAAAAATTTATCAAAGATTTGCTTGTGGGGAGTGGCACAGTAGATGTTTTGTAAAATAGAGAGTTTTATAAAAATAAAAAACCCCATAATGGTATCCAAAAATACCTCTTATAGGGTCTTGCATCCCCGACAAAAGCCGAGGCCCCGAATGGGATGGGAGAAACTATTGTTGTGCTTCAGGTTGAACAACTGCTTCAGTTGTAACCGGTACAGAAACGATCACCGAAAACAAACGGCTCTTCATGCGATTTACTTTATTTGCATGCAGAATGCCGTGTTTTCTGGCTTTGTCAATGATCGACATGTATTCAATTGCTACCGATTTGGCTAAAACGGTATCATTGGCTGCCTGAGCTGCTTGCAACTTTTTTGAAAATGTCTTTAAACGGCTTTTTTCTGCCCTGTTTTTCAACGTCAACTTCGCAATCTTACGAATGGACTTCTTAGATGATTTAATGTTCGCCATTATTTTTAGAATTAATACAGCATAATGAAACTAAATTGTTAATTGCACTGTCAAGTCTATTCTCTGTCTTTTTAAAGAATCTATTAAAAAAGCTAACCAATTGAATGAATTTGTTGAAAAATGTTGTTATTGAAGCGAAAAGTGCCAGGTAAGTTATCGCTTCCCCAACTCTTTTAGAAAAAGCTGCACTCGAACTGGACTGAAGGTATTCTTAACCTCCGGAGGCATTTGTGTCAAAATTCTATGAATGTGTGCGAAAGACAGGTTATACTTCCTTAATTCGGCAGCGTACTTATAGCTAGCTTTATGAATAGCCGACAAGAGATTAATAATCGAATAGCCACATACGTTCTCGACAAAGTAAGGCTGTAGAACCTCGCAAGCGTCAAGAATAGCTTCGTAATCATACTGACAGCCCCAATTTTGATTGAGTTCGTAGGCAAGCAATTCCGTCTGTAAATTTCCTGCTCCCTGCCCTAAGCCCAATATGCAAGCGTCTATAATGACGTTGCGTGTGGTGGTTCGCTGTAAAAATTGCAGGGCATTTGCAAAGGCCAAGTTTAGATGATTATGACCATGGAAGCCTATTTTTATAGAGGGATTTAAGCTCCTATCGTAAATGTCCCGAAAGCGAATGATGTCGGCTTCACGCATGTAGCCGAAAGTATCCACAAAATACACGGCATAAGCGCTCATGGCATTGGCTGCTTCCAGCATGAAGGTAACTTCCGTGTCGGAGTACAGCATTGTTAGCATGGGCTGTATGCAGACCCGATATCCTTTTTGGACCAAGGCTGCGCAAAAATCCAAAGACTCCTTGAGTTTATTTTTGTCCAACACGACACGTATGATATCGCAAAGGTCGTTGTCCCAATCTGGAATAGCAGATAGGGGCGTGTTGCTACCATGATAAAGGGCGGCAAAATGGGAATGCGACTGCTGCGTCCGATGCTTTGAAATGTCTTCTAAGCGTTTGTATGTGCCAAAGCGCTCCTGAGGTTCTTGTTGAGTGGGATTGATGGTACCTAGTTCGATAATATCGATGTTGGCTCGACTTAAATGGTTCGTAAAATTTGATGTTAACTGAGGACTCAGTTCAAAATAACGCTGTCCTCTGGCGAAGGCATCTTGAAGGCCGGTACCGCCATCTCTTAGTGTGCAATCTAAAATCTGTACCCGCTTATCCATAAAACGTACACATTTTCACCCTATCTTGTCTTCGTAGCAATCCTAAATCTTTCAAAACTACGCTCCTCATTATTCTTGTATATTTTGTAAATATCATTAAAATATGTGAATGTATGGGTAATTTTTTAACTACAACAGGAGATGCGTTGACATCTACATTGCTACAAAAGGTTAGCGAAGATCCTTTTCGCTTGGTTACCTTTTTGATCTTTATAGGTGCCATTTTTCATAGCTTTTTTGCTGGAAAATTTGCTACGAAGGCCAAAAAGTTGGCAGAGGTGGGCGAGAAAGGTTATAAGGTAACAATTTTTCATTGGCTAGGAGAAGTTGAGGCTGTTTTCGGTTTGTGGCTTATTCCTCTGACGATATCTTTTATTGCCATGAAAGGATGGCATTCGACGGTTGAATACTTTTCGTCACGTCAATATACCGAGCCGATTTTTGTTTTTGCCATTATGACGATTGCGGCAACGCGCCCTATCTTGAAGCTGGCAGAGGCCTGCATCCGTCAAATCGTTCGTTTGTTGGGTGGTGAACGGCCCTCTACGTGGTGGTTCTGCATTTTGACCATAGGACCGCTTCTCGGGTCGTTAATCACGGAGCCGGCTGCCATGACTATTGCTGCCATGTTGTTATCGGAAAAAGTCTTTAAATATAAACCGAACGTTGTGTTTTCTTATGCGACGCTAGGGTTGTTATTTGTGAATGTTTCTGTGGGGGGTGTGTTAACAAATTTTGCTGCGCCTCCGGTTTTAATGGTGGCCTCCAAGTGGCAGTGGTCAACTTACACGGTGTTTTTCAACTTTGGTATGTACGCAGCTGTGGGTATTTTTATAGCGTCTTTATGCTATTTTATAGTGTTTTCAAAACAACTTTATGCTTTAAATTTAGCTGCCAAGGGTTCAAGTGATGCATGTCGTACAGAGGCGCAAATCCCTGCATGGGTAACCGCTACACACGTCTTGTTCTTGGTTTGGTTGGTGTTAAATGCTCACCATGTTGTGCTAATCGTGTGGGGCTTTTTAGCTTTCTTGATGATGGCGCATGTTTTACGCAACTACCAGAATCCTATCAATTTGACAGAATCTCTGCTAGTCGGCTGTTTCCTGGGTGGATTGGTTACCCACGGCGGTTTGCAAGAATGGTGGATTTCGGCCGTATTATCGAGGCTCAATGATACGCTACTGTTTTTCGGTTCCGCTATTTTGACGGCATTTAACGATAACGCATCCATTACATTTTTGGCTTCATTAGTACCCGATTTTATCAGCAATCCCTCTTTGCAAACGGCCGTTGTGGGTGGTGCCGTTGTGGGTGGTGGTTTGACGGTTATTGCCAATGCGCCCAATCCGGCCGGCCAAGCCTTACTGTCAAAATTCTTCAAGAATGGCATCGTAAAACCTTTGCCGTTGTTCTTTGGGGCATTGGTACCCACGATCATTTTGGTGTGGGCTTTTAGAGTGCTCCCCTTGTGGCTGAAATGAAGCTATTTGGCGAACAATAAACCCCCGTTGGTCCTACCTTTCCCTGAGAAGGAGCAAAGTGGTTCGGAAAAACAACCACCGCCAGCCAGGTTGCAAAAGCATTTTGTATATGCAAGACCCTGCTCAAAAAAATAAAATCTGGAGATGGCAGAAACGAAGCCCTTCTCTTTTATTGGCGGGTAACAACCTAAGGCAGATAGATGAATGGCAGTTAGCTCCAAAGCTTTGGGATGCTAT
>CALXMI010000004.1 GCA_944389435.1 uncultured Opitutales bacterium | reverse complement strand
AATTAAATGGACAATGTAATCCTTGATTTTGTCGTCCATGTAAATAGAGTCAATCCATTTACGGCTTTCAAAAATTTCGTTTGCCGAAAGGATGCTCTGCGCTTCCTGAGGTTCTTTAAGCGTGCTTTTGGCTTCCAGAATTTGGCGCTCTTCATTCCAAGAGGGATAGGTTACGTTAAGCTTTAGCATGAATCGATCTAATTGAGCTTCTGGCAACGTATAGGTACCCTCTTGCTCAACCGGATTCTGTGTCGCCAAAACCAAAAACGGATTTTCAAGGGCGTAAGACGTTTCGCCCAAGGTTACCTGTCGTTCTTGCATGCCTTCAAGTAAGGCACTTTGGACTTTAGAAGGTGCACGATTGATTTCGTCTGCTAATAAAATATTTGTGAAGATAGGCCCCTTTTTGGTCGTAAAATTTCCCGATGCGGGATTGTAGATCAACGTACCAATGATGTCCGAAGGCAGCAAGTCGGGAGTAAATTGAATGCGTTGAAATTTGAGTTTAAATATCTGAGCAAGAGTTTTGATGAGTAGTGTTTTTGCAAGACCCGGCAAGCCTTCAATTAGAATGTGGCCGTTGCTTAATAAGCCCACCAATACACCGTCGATGAGTTCTTTGTTACCGACGATTACCTTACCAATTTCTGCCCTCAATAAATCAATCCAGGCCGTTTGTTCTTGAATTTTTTCGTTAAGCTCCGATAAGGATGCCTGTGTTGTTGAATGAATAGCCTCCATAAACGTTATTAATCTAAAAAGATAAAAACTTTTTGTCAAATAGTTTATTGAGACAGCGAAACCATAGAAAGTGATAGTAGGAGGTAGATTTTTGATAAGAGCGGCAGTACCAAGGAAAGCTATAAGGCGTTAAAAGAAAGAGTCAATAGACGTCCAGAAGTCCCTCCACGGGCAACTTTTGACGACAGTGTTTCCGGGCTGTTTGTTAAAAAAACCTAAACTTTTACGAAAATATTCCGTAGTATAGAGTAGAACAAATATTATCGTATAAAAAAGAAAAGTACTATGCCAAACGAAATACAAGGACAAGAACCCATTTCAAATAGGATGGATTGGAGCGCTTTTGCTACAACAAAATTAAAAGCTGAAGTAACAAAAGAGACTCTACAAAAATGTATAAATGAAAAAACAAACAACAGTTTTCGTAATTTGGTTGCAAACTTTTTTTGTAGAGGGCGAAAAACTTCTCTTCAAACAGCAACATCTTTATTAGCTTTTAATTCTACGGATAAAATTGACAAAGCAACTTTTCTAAAATTACCTAGCTCCATTCAAAAAATGTATGGAAGATATTGCTACGAACAGGCTTTGCGACGATCTTCAGAAGAAGCATTACCCTTTAAGCCATCTCTTGCGCAAGAACAACTTAAGGTTGCGTGGGAGAGCAGAGATTCGAAACCCTTAGGTCGTGGAACGTTTGGTACGGTTTATGCCGGTACAGGGAAATATGCAAATTACGTTTTTAAAGTCCCTAACCAAGATGTAGATCTTTCAGAAGATGTAAAAGGAAATGATGCCCTTAATGAAGGGTTTAAAGCTTTTAAGGAAACGGGCATTGCTTATTTTGATCAAAATTTGTGCTTTATTACAGGTTATGCAGGTACTTTTACGACATTGGAAGGGCAAAAAGTGCTTGTTTTTGAGCGTGCCAAAGGGGATGAGCTGTCAACGTGTGAAGACCAATCTCTTAAACCAAAATTTCGGGCCACTATGGGTGCTCAATTTGCAGCTGCATTAGCTATTTCCCATGAATCTGGTTGCGTGAATCGTGATGTAAAATTACAGAATGCGATGTGTCATACAACGCAAGATGGTGCCATCGTAAAACTAATAGATCAAGGTCTTGTTTACGATTTAAAGAAACCAGACCATAGAAACGCGACAGGGTGTTGTGGAACGCCTGGTTATATAGCGCCAGAAATGTTAAAAGATACGTTTGAAACAAAGGGGGTTGCGCCTGCAGCCGATGTATATTCGTTGGGGATAAGTATCGGGGAACTATTGTTACCCAACCATCCTATGTTGAATGGGTTAAAAACATTAAATGCGTTAAAATTTAGAGCATTTGTCGCGGAAAATTTTAGTAGACCACCGTTAAATCAAGAAGCTCAACAAAGCTTAAGCGAGCTACAAGAACTTTTTGCAAATAATACGATAGAACGAATTCTCAATAGCTATCCAAAAAACAGCGATTACGGTTATACTACTGATCAAATGCATTTTATAGCTTCGCTGTTGACAGACTGTTTAAATCCCGATCCTTCTCAACGTCCAACAGCTGCTCAGGTAAGCGAAATGTTACAGGTTTTTACATCGCATCTAGAAAATGGAAAGACAGAAGACTGTCCATCGTATGATGTTGTAAAAGCAAATGCGGTTGCTGACTGTCCAAAAAGTATTCCGTTAGCCTTACGTGAAATGTTGTTTAGCGAAGATTTCGCGGTACGGCAATTGGGGACAAAAGCCATCAAAGATTTGATAAATGCCGATCCTTCGTATGACGCAACCCCTTCGTACGGATTAATGTTGGCCATGGAAGTGGCAACTAAAGAGACAGGTTTGTTTGGGAGATTAAAAGGGCTTTTGAAAGGATCAAATGGGTTTAAGGATTGGGCAGAGCAGCATCCTGATGTCGTTAAGGAATTGAAAGCGCGTGTTACTCAAGAAAATGCTGACGCAAGCCGGGACATGCATGTTTCACCAGCAGTCTACAATGTTATTATGGGGCAGTCCTAGCAGGTGCTTTATGGTAAAAGTATCTAGCTTCTTAACATATTTTTACAACGGAATATGTAATGCGGATTACATTTTTAAATAAAACAGTTGCTTTTATTTTAAACAAAGCATACAATGTATTCGTATGAATGAAACAGCTATCATTGTTAGTGGGGTGCATCTGACGTTGACAGATGCAATTAAGAATGCCGTGAACGAAAAAATGTCCAAATTATTCAAGCACGAGCCCTCCATTATGCGTGTACGCGTTGAGTTGGCTCAAGATGTGGCCAAGAAGGACCAGGGCGAGTTCGTTGCAAAAGGCTATATAGAAATCCAAGGGCCTGCATTGGTCGTTGCCGTTTTTTCAGAAAATTTGTACAAGGCCATCGATATCCTGCAGGAAAAATTGCTACGAAAAATCAGACGCCGTTCACGTTTGTTAAGAGTGAAAAGAAAACAGTGTTTGGTTAAGCAAGCATAATTATTTACAGATAAATTTATACCCCAGTAGGCAGAGGCTTCCTGGGGTTTTTTATTGCCTGTAAAATGTGGAAAGTACATGTGTTTGTTAGATTCCTCTAAAATTTTCCGGAAATCTTCCGTAATACAGTGTGAAATACGATAAGAAAGAACCAAAACAAAGAGAAAATATATGGCAGATGGAATATATATTTTCAAGTAGGATAGTATACAGAAAAATGACCTTCCCATAAAATATAGTTACCACATAAACTGTTTTGTGTACGAAAAGAGCGTTAAAGGGAAAACCAAAACAAGCTGAAAATGTTTCAGAATTTCCAACTGCAGCACAAGTATGTAAAATTTTCAAAGAGTTTGGATCTCATGAAAAATGAGGAGACCGATTATCAAAAATATTCTGACGTAAAACCAAATGCAGTTGTCAAAAAGCCAATAGCTTCCTGTTATAAAATTCGGAGAAGATGTTAGAGGAGTTTGGGATGTATCCGAAGGTCTCAATCGATTAGTGTGGTTCTTCCTTAATCAACGTTGCTTGGGCGCCAATCGAGTAACTGCAACTGAATGACGCTAGTATTCAGCCAAGAGGAGCGACTGCAGCATACGGCCAAGTCGACATGTTTCTTTTCCGGGAAGCATGTGTCGCCTTGGTTCCAGCCGACCACAGGGATACCGTTTAAATTGAAGCGTAAATGGGAATTGTTTTTGCCAAAGTGCTTGGGCTCAGTTTCTAGGTAAACTTTTTCGAGAACGAAAACCGGCGTTTCATTCCCATGGCCAAAGGGAGCTAAGCGCTCGATCTCGCATAAAAAGCTTTCGTTAATTTTTTCGGGAGATATTTTTGAGGAAATGTGCAATACGCCTTCAGGTAAGCCTGTAGGAAATTTTTTTGCTAGATGTGCATGAATTGCATCCTCTAGCTTACGAATGTTCTCAATGGTAACCGTTAAGCCAACTGCAGCAGGATGCCCGCCCCATTGCTTAATGTAAGCCTGACACTCCGATAAGATTTCAACCAGATTAACGTCAGGAATACTGCGTCCTGAGCCTTTTGCAAACCCTTCCTGTT
>CALXMI010000003.1 GCA_944389435.1 uncultured Opitutales bacterium | reverse complement strand
CTGGAATAGCTCTAGAATCCAAAGATCCAATCAGCTGATTATAACTTTCTACGGTATTGGATAGATTTTTTCTCAAACCTTGAAAATGCTCGCCAAACGTACATAAACGCTCGTATAAGTCACTTGCGGAATCGATGACTGCATGGACTTCGTCGACCATTTCGTTTTGCCTCCAGCCGTAATGGATTGCCTTTAGCAGGGCAATGAGTGTTGTCGGTGTGGCGAACACAACGTTGTTTTGACAGCCATACTCAATAAGGCCACTGTCGGCTTGCAAGGCATGACTGAAAAACCATTCTCCAGGAAAAAACAGTACAATGAAATCAATGGAATGAGGAACTTGCACGTTGTAGTCCTTGGTGCTCAATTTGTTAACCAAGGTGCGTATTTTTTTGCAACACTCATCCAACGTGGCCTGCTGTTTTTCTTCCGATTGCTGTTCAGAAACAGCCGATAGGTAATCGTCCAATTGGGGTGTTTTGGCGTCTACGATCACACACCGATCATTGGGCATGTGAATGATCATGTCGGGACGTAATTTGCCTTCATTGACGGTAACTTGTTCGTTGAAATCGACGTGATCTAACATGCCGGCAAGCTCAACAATTCGCCGCAACTGCAATTCACCCCAACGGCCTCGTTGATTGGGACTTCCGAAGGCACGCATTAAAAGGTCGGTTTTATTTTCAAGTTTTTGCTGAAATTGACTGAGCTGTTGCAGTTGTTCCTTAAAGGTTACGTCTGTTTTTTGACGACCGATTTCCAGCTGTTCCACTTTGTTCGTAAATTGCACTAGATTCGTCTTTAAAGGCTCCAGTATCTTATCTAACAGTGAATTTTGCGCATGAAAGGCCTCTTTAGTTTCTTGCTGATAATGTTTTACGCCATTTTCTGACAATTGCACAAAGGTTCGAGCGTTTTCTTTAAAAAGTTCCAAGGAGGCGGTTTTAAAGTGTTGCGTCAAACGTTCATCTAGGCCATCCAATTGCTGTTTGTAGCTTTGCGAGATAACTTTTTCGGCAGCTAGTTGAGATTTCAATTCAACGTTTTCGTCACGAATTTGATTAAATTGCTTTGCACGTAGCAAACGTTCATGAAGACAGACAAGCGTCAATACCATACCACAGATGAGACCGATAAAAATCATTTTTCAGAATCGGTTCCAACGATAGCGTTTACGTAAGCCTGGGTCGAAAAAAGCTGTAAATCGTCAGGGCCTTCTCCCAATCCAACAAAGTAAATCGGAAGATGCAGTGTGTGGTAAATACCAACCAAAGTGCCACCTTTGCTTGTACCATCCAGCTTGGTAACAATGATACCTGTTAGGCCTACTGCTTCGTGAAAAAGCTTGGCCTGAGCAATGGAATTGGTACCCAAAGAACCATCCACAACAAGCCAACGATGTTGTGGAAAGTTTTCATTACATTTTTTCAACACACGCAGCATCTTCTTGAGCTCATCCATAAGGTTGGATTTGTTGTGCAAGCGACCGGCCGTATCGATGAGTACCCAGTCACATTGGCGGTGTATACCAGCTTGACAGACATCAAAGCCAACAGCAGCTGCATCTGCGCCTTGATGACTGCCAACACAATCCAAATGCAATCGTTCAGCCCATCGCTTGAGTTGTTGATCGGCAGCCGCACGAAAGGTATCGCAAGAGCCCAGTAAAACCTTCGAGCCTTGTTGCTGAAATTGATGGGCCAACTTAGCTACCGTTGTGGTCTTGCCAGCTCCATTCACCCCTAATAGCAGAGCGACTTGCGGCTTACTGGTCTCATCTAGACGACCTTCGGCCCCTTGCAAGAGTTCCAACAATACCTGCCGTAATACTTTTGTACCTTCAAGCTTCCTGTCAGCTTTGGCAATAGAACGCATACGTTCTAGAATAAATTCAACCACTTGAGGACCGAAGTCAGCATGGTATAAATCAGCTTCTAATTGGTCCCAATCTTCAGCTGAAATAGAACTCTTTGAGAAAAGGTTAATGACCGATTCTTGTATTTTCTCGCGTGTACGAGTAAGGCTTTCTTTAATTTTCTTAAAAAAATCAAACATGGTTATGCTGTTTGTTTAGCTACGTGATCCAAAATGCCGTTGATAAACCGCTTGGAGTCATCTGAAGAATAAATTTTACTCAATTCAATGGCTTCGTTAATGACAATGGGCACGGGTGTTGATGGGCAAAATTTTAATTCGTATATGGCTAGCCTTAAAATAGACAGGTTGATTTTTGCAATGCGATCGAAGGCCCAGTTTTTGGCATACTTTTTGATGGTTGCATCAATGACATCGTGATGGTTTATGGTTCCGCGTAAAGAATCGATGACAAAGTCGGCTTCGCAAGCTTCCTTTAAGCCGTCATCTTGCTTTTCCATGCAATAATCTTCAAAAAGTTGTTCGATAGCAACATCCTGTTGCATTTCCCACATGTAAAGGCATTCGACAATGCATTGCCGTTGCTGACGTCGTTTAGAATTGCCTAATCTGCACTCAGAATTACGCGTTTGTTCGAGATCCATAAGAGCCTTTTATGAAAACGCTAACGATAGGTGTTTGTCAATGATTAAGCGTTACTTTTTGCAAACGAACGATCCTGTCGGTCTGTGCACGTGATGTCTCCTGTTCGGAATGATGGTCAGATTTTTTACATAAACTCTCGGTAGAGTAGGGTAGAATCGAAAACTAACCGAGGTCGTAGACGTTTTTCATTCAAGTTGTAGCGAGTTTTTTGTCGACAAACGCTTTACAAACTCGTTTGGCATTGCTAATCTTGCAGACGAAATTTATGAATTATACGCTTGTTGATGGAAACAATTTAGCCTTCCGTAGCTTTTACGGTGTCAAACCGCTTACGAATGCTTCTATGCCTGTAAATGCGATTTATGGGTTTATAAACACCTTGCTTGCGACGCAACCCCAAGGTTCAAAGCTTATTGTTTGTTTCGACTGTTCGCGCTCACAAAGACGTTTGGAACTCTTGCCTGCATATAAAGCAAATCGGACGCCTGCGCCTGACGACTTTAAGGTTCAGTTACCGGTTATAAAGCAACTGATTCCATTGATGGGAGGCGTATGTTGGGAGAAGCAGGGCGTTGAGGCGGATGATTTAATGGGCTCTTTTTGTGTCTGGGCTTCTACGCACATGCATTGTGCAGAGATTTTAAGCGCCGATAAAGATTTGATGCAGTGTGTAGG
>CALXMI010000002.1 GCA_944389435.1 uncultured Opitutales bacterium | reverse complement strand
TGATAACGCCTTATTGCGTCCAGGACGCTTCGATAGGCAAGTAGTTTTAGACTTGCCCGATGTACATGGTCGTGAGGAAATTCTAAATGTACATGCCAAGCGTATCAAGTTGGCTAAAACGGTGGACCTATCGGTGGTTGCGCGTAATACCTCGGGTTACTCGGGTGCCGATTTGGAAAATTTGCTTAACGAAGCAGCTTTGCTTGCAGCTCGAAATTCGAAAAAAGCTGTGGAGCCTAGTGATCTGGATGAGGCCAGAGATAAAATTTCTTTCGGACGCGAACGGAAGCGTTTGATGGATGATAAGGATAAAAAAATTACCGCTTATCATGAATCAGGTCATGCCATTATTCAGGCGATTATTGACGATGGCTTAATGCCCATTCATAAGGTGACCATTATCCCTAGAGGCCAAAGTTTAGGTAGTACGATGATGCTACCATCTAAAGACATATTGAATTATTCGAAAACTCAAACTCTCAATCAAATTTGTTGTGCTATGGGCGGCCGTATCGCAGAAGAAATGACGTTCAATGAGCAAACCAGCGGTGCTTCTGCCGATATTCGTTCAGCAACAAAATTGGCGCGTCGTATGGTTTGCGACTGGGGAATGAGCGACTTAGGCCCTGTTGCTTTCGGTGAAAACCAAGAACATATTTTTTTAGGTAAGGAGATTGCTCGTGAACAGAATTACAGCGAGCGTACCGCTCAGCAGATTGACGATATGATTTCACGTATTGTTCAAGAACAATACAAGCGGGCAAAAAAGATTTTAGAAGACAAAAGAGATTGCCTTGAGGTCATGGCGCAAGCATTGCTAACGTACGAAACGTTGGAAGGAAAATACATTTACGAAATCGTCAAAGAAGGCAAATTGATTTCTGAAATTTCGCCCAAAGTAAAGGCAAAAGGCACTGAAAATAATAAGGAAAACAAAACCAAGACTGACGTTTCAACAGACCAAAAAGAGGCATCGAATGAGCACAAGTGATTCATGTCTGATTTGTACGTTGGGGTCGCCTGTTTTACGAAAAAAAGCACATCCCATAGAGGTGTTTGATCTTGCATTAAATCAGCGTTCCGAGCATATGCTTCAAATAATGCGTATAGCCAACGGTATTGGATTGGCAGCCCCTCAAATAGGGGTATCAGAGCAGCTGGTGGTGATCGATTTGCAGGTTAACTTTACAAGCGCAACAGTAAAATTGGATGGCAAAACTTTTCCACTTGGGTTGATGCAACCCTTCTGCTTCTGTAATCCATCGTACGAACCCGTAAACGACATCCAAATTGAAGAAGAGGAAGGTTGCTTATCCTTGCCTGGCCTACGTGGGCATGTGCGACGTTATTACGAAATTTTACTGAAATATCAAGATTTAGAAGGTACGTCTCATGTTTTGCAATGCAATGAGTTGTTCGCGCGTTGTATTCAACATGAATGTGATCATCTCCATGGTATCCTTTTCTTAGATAGAATGTCTAAGATTGAACGTCGTGAAAACAAAGGTCTACTAGACGACATTAAAGCGTTAGGTGGATTTTTTGATTACAAGGAATGAAGATGGAACAGGTTTTATCGTTAATAAGTAAATTGTTGAACCTTATTCCTGAACGGTGCGCTCGCTTTTTATGCTCTACAATGGGCTATTGTATTTACTATGGTGTTGGGGCACGTCGTCATGTTTTGTTAAGAAATCTGCACATTGTTTTTCCTAAGAAATCGCTTAAAGAACGTAAAAAATTGGCCCGTTTAAATTGCGGTCGTTGGGTTGAAATGGTTTGGGAATTTTTAGCTTCTTCAACCTGGTCTCAGGAGAAAATTCGTCAACGTTTTTCTGTTTCGCCTGAGCTAAAAACTTGGATAGAGTCTTTTGAAA
This sequence comes from uncultured Opitutales bacterium, assembly GCA_944389435.1. Lineage (GTDB taxonomy): Bacteria > Verrucomicrobiota > Verrucomicrobiia > Opitutales > UBA9783 > UBA1183. The sequence goes on along the minus strand of CALXMI010000002.1, from coordinate 1,823 downwards.
AACGAGGACACTCGGCTGTTGTTTTGGTCCCACATTTGAACTTGATGGAGGCCTTAACGTGGCTGCCTTGCTTTTTCAAAAAGTTCCCTGAAACAGGGGTGGTCTACCGTCCTTTTCAAATAAAATGGTTTGAAACATGGATGCGTAAGACACGCGAACGTTTTAATGTTCGATTGGTTTCGCGTAAACGGGGCTTATTACCCTTAGAGAAATTTTTGAAGCAAAAAGGAATCGTAAGCATACTTTTTGACCAATCCGCCGGAAGTGTCGGCAATTTAACCACATTCTTTGGGCGTTTAGCTTCAACAACCGACCTGCCTGGACGGCTTGTTGAACAATTTAAATCTGATTTGGTTGCCATTTATACCAAGCGCACTGGATTTTTAAAGGGAGAAATCTGTATTGAGGAAATTATTTCAGATAAATCAACATTGTCTGTTACCATGGAGGCCAATCGTTGGCTGGAAAATAAGCTCAAAACTGATGCGTGTTTTTATGAAAATTGGCTTTGGCTACATCGTCGTTGGAAAACCCAACATTGGCCGTTACGTCGGTTTAATATTTCACAAAAAAGAGATTGGCTAGAAAATACCTGCAAATATTTTCATTGGGATAAATTGCCTCAAAAAACGCAGGCTTGGTTTAGAATGCCCAACAGTTTAAAGGAATGTTTGGCAATTTATCCCATTCTTACAGCTATTCGTAAAGCGAGGCCAGATTTTTGCATGCATTTAGTGGTGAAATCTCACCTGGCCCATTTGTTGCAACGTTATTTCCCTGTTGATTTCATTCACATTGTTTCACAGAAGAAAGGCTTGGGATATTTCAAACGATTTTGGATGATTCGAGAGCAATACCCAGATATTTGGGTCAATTTTATGACTTCGCTATGTACCGATCTAGAAGCGTTTTGTGCAGGTGCACCACAACGTTTCGGATTGCAAACAGAGAGGCGTCGACCGTTGTTGACACACACGTATGCAACCCAGTCCTTAGAAAATGAATCACGAGCAGAATTGTGGTATCGTTTTGCGCAATATTTTGGTCTTAAAGAACCGTTACTACAGACTCCTATTTGCAAAAAACCCTTGAAAAAGAAGGCAACTTGCTTCGGCTGCTGTCTAGACTCTTTTTATTCACATCAGAATTTTTGGCCGATACACTTTTGGAAAAATCTTATAAGTCAGCTATTAAACACCTACTCAAAGACCACATGCATCCTATTAGGTAACAATAGTGATCGAGCAATCTCAGAAGAAATCGCATCTGTTTTACCACATGATCGCATCCAAAACATGAGCGGCCATGAGACGCTTATTAAGCTTGCACGGACACTGGAGTCTGTTGATTTTGTCGTAGGACATGATTCCGATGTTATACATTTGGCCAATTTCCTTGGAACACCAACTGTTATGCTGCCCACCCTTCATAAGCAAACAAACGGCTTGTTCTTTCAATCAGAGACCTGCGTAGTACCTTCGGAAGGTGAAGTGTCGTCAGATAGTGTTTTCGACAGTATACAGAGTTGGTTGAAGACAAAAACATCTGATTAACGAAAACATTCAAGCGTAATGATTTCGCATGAAAATTTGCTACTGTATGATGGCCGACAATTAGCAAACCATAGTCAGCAGCTAATAGGCGCGGATGAAGTCGGACGCGGAGCTTTAGCAGGCCCTGTGGTGGCTGGTGCTGTTTGGATAGATCGTGATTTTTTTGAACAAAACAAAGATAATCCAGATGTTTTATGTTTTCAAGACTCCAAGCGATTGACAGAGAAACAACGCGAGGCTGCCTCGTGTGTTTTAAAGGATTGGGCACAA
>CALXMI010000001.1 GCA_944389435.1 uncultured Opitutales bacterium | reverse complement strand
TTTTTCAACTTAAAAAAAAAAAAAAATTGAATCTTTTACGAAAAAATCATCCAACCTTGACCCTAAAAATATAACACATGCATGCCTTTTTGGGTCAGCGCTTACGACAGCAAACAAAATTACCCACGATGCTGTTTATAAAAGGTTGCCCAGCGATCTTCGCGAATAGCCCTACGAATGCTTTCCATCCAACGAACCATAAAACGTGCGTTGTGGATGGTCAACAGTAAACCACCTGTGCTTTCTTTTGCCTTGAAGAGATGATGCAGATAGGAACGTGTGAAATTTCGACAGGTATAGCAATCACACTCTGGATCTATCGGGCTGAAATCCTCACGGTAGATTTTATTCTTTAAATTGATATGCTCTTTGGCAAATTCGGCCTCTGGCTTTGCAATGAGGGCGCAACCATGGCGTGCAATTCGAGTTGGATGAACACAATCAAACGTATCAACACCCGACTGGACACCTTCAAGGATATCGCGCAAACCGCCAATTCCTAACAAATGCGTCGGTCGATCTTGGACTAAGTAGCGCATCGTAAAATCAACCACATCGTACATTTGTTGCTTGCTACCACCAAGGCTTCCACCAATAGCCTGTGCAAAAAAAGGTTGACTATTCACAAAATCAATGCTTTCTCGACGTAAGTCCTCATAAACGCCCCCTTGCACAATCCCATACATACGCTGTTGAGCGTTATAGGTGGTAAAAAATTGCTGCAAGCTCCTAGCCTCCCAACGATGACTGCGCTGCATCGAGGCCGCTGTTTCCTCTTTTTTCATATGAAAGGGCGTACATTCGTCCAATGGTAAAATGAAATCTGCTCCCAACTTTTGCTGAATTTGCACCGAACGCTCGGGGCTTAAAAAGCAAAGGGTGCCATCTATGTACGAACGAAAAAAGGCACCATCTTCCGTAATCTTTAGGAGAGAATGCGGACGAGCCGACTGATCCTTCTTCCCCTTAATTTCGTCCACAACACCGCCGTAGCCTAGGCTAAAAATTTGGAAACCTCCCGAATCTGTCAACATAGGGCCTTGCCACCCCGTAAAACGCTGCAAGCCTCCATGCCGTTCAACCACATCTGGCCCAGGCTGCAGCCATAAATGGTACGTATTACCTAAAACAAACTGCGCACCGGTCGCCTTTATTTGATCCATGGTTGCGCCTTTGATGGCTCCATGAGTTGCACAAAAAATAAAATTCGGCGTTTCAATACAACCATGTGGCGTTTCAATGATGGCGCAATGTGCGCGTCCATGGCCTGACCGTGCGGTTACGTTATATGAAAAATTATTCATGACTCATCTACAATAATAGAATCCATTCTCATGCTATTTTTGACCAAGGCAAGCCGATATGTCAGTTTTATCAAAGGAAATAAGACCGAATGTAATCAAATAGATTGTCCGGATAAAGCTTAAGATCCGAAAGCTTATTCAGTGGGATCCAATAAAAATTCAGATGCGCTTCCTTTTGTGGAAACGGCCGTTGTAGATCTAACACATCGCAGTTAACTTGATAAAGGAACGTATACTCATGGTATCGCTTGCCATCAACCACAAAACGATCTTCAAAATGTTTCAAAAACTTTTCGATGTTGCAAGCGCATGCAAGTTCTTCCTGCCACTCTCGCATCAAAGCGGCTTCTGTTTTTTCAAAAAACTTGACATGCCCACCCGGCAAATAGTAGTAATCCTTCCCTTTGTTCTGACATACCAATAAATGGTTTGCTTTAATCAACAAACCGCGCACAATAACTTCTATCACGTCCATACGTAGAGATTAGGCGCCTCTTACAAAAGAAACAAGCTTTTCTCCAGAAAATTTTCGAAGTTTTTTACAGCCTATACCTTACCTTCGTTATCGAACATTATCCTATGCGCGTCGTTGTCGCCTTGCCTCATAGAGACATAAGGTAGCTGATACGCCTGCATTTAACGAATCGGCAGAATTTCCGTACATCGGAATGAGCATCGGTACCGCTTCCTGCAACCAAGGTTGCGTCAGGCCATAGGCCTCACTGCCAATGCAAATCACGCAACCGCTCTTCAAGTCACAATCCCAGTAAGCTTGTTGCGCATGGGGCGTTGTTGCAAACAAATGCAACGAAGAAGCCTTCAAAAGGCGCAATAAATATTCAGAAGATTCCCAATAAATAGGCAAGTTGAAAACGGCCCCTTGCGAAGTACGTATAACATTGGGATTAAAAACATCAACAACCGGGTTGGCTATAAAAATTCCATCCACACCTGTCGCTTCTGCGGAACGCATAAGTGCGCCCAAATTCCCCGGCTTTTCAACACCTTCTACCAATAAATACAAGCCATTGGACTGAAGCCTTAACTGCGAAAAATCACAATCCCATTTCTTAGCCACCCCTAGGACTCCATCCGGATGCTCACGCTGACTAAGTCGAGCAAATAGGCTATCCGGTAAGACAATCGTTGCGTCTTGATTTAGGAGCGAAACCAACGCTTCTCGAGCTTTGCTCTGCTGAAAAAACGTTTGGCTAAAAACAGCATATTCTATCTGCACACCAGCCGAAATAGCACGCGTTAATTCACGAAAACCTTCTATCAAAAACTCTGATTGGCGTTTACGTCCATGGCTGGAACTCAACTGCAACAAGTGCTTATATTTCGGATTTACTCTGCTAGAAATAATCATTTTATAACTTTTGCGTCTTGTTAATATACTGTTGTTCATTTTTACGTTGAACGTTGATCGAAGTCCAGAAGAAATGTTTAAAGATTGCGTTCGTTTAAAGAGTCACGTTCTCTGAAAAGAAAAAACGTACTTATAAGCCTTCTGTCAGGCAAAGCGTACTGTTTGATAGCATGCACGTCGGGATGTTCTTCGTCTGATTTAACCGAAAACAGGAAAAACGCACCTTCGGCTTCGTAAGGTTTAAAACTGCGCTTGCAGGTACTCGCATTCCAATAGGCCCACCAATCGCCATCGATAATGGCTTGTTTTTTTAAGAACCAACGAAACGCTTCCAAGTAAGCAAAACCTTGTTGCTGATCATGCAACAAACGCTCCTGCTGACGTTTTAAATCACTTAATTTCAATATAATCAACAGAGCAGACGAAAAAATGGTTAGCGTCCATACGGTTTCTAACAAACTGAAACCGGTGCATTGCGACTTCATGATTCCAACTTCAAACCTAACCGTAGATAGGTCGGCGTATCCCAGTAAGACTCCGCACCCATCTCCTCGAAATCAAACTGCATTTGCTGTTGACTATTGTTCTCTTTCTTTGCCTTTTTATTACGATAACGAATGGTCTTTATATCTCTCTTATTGCAAGAAATAAGCACAAAAATCTTTGCACTTTGCTTACCCGTTAACTGCGTGTGGCATACATTTAAGGCCTGCAATTCAGGAATTCCAAGCAAGCCTTGCAGGTCATAGTTTAGATTCTTTAAAGCTGTCAACGGAATATCAGATGTTAGATGGGTATAAATAAATGCTTTTTGATGAAGGGGTCCCTCGGGCTGAACACCAACCTTAGGCCATTCCAAAGCCTTCTGCAATGCCATTTGAACCGCATTTTCACCCTCGGCTTCACCATATCCCCAATAAACATTGTCGGGTTTGTTTGAAAAATGCTTTGTAAAATCGCTTAGACTACAAGCAAACTCATCGGGCTCCACCTGTGATAGACTGGAACAAAGCGACTGCAGGAGTTGACAAAGCAATAAATTACCGGCCTGGAAAGCCTCTTTTATGGTAGCCGAATCGGGCAAAGTTTGAAAAAGCAAATCGTTATGAAACGGAACCACCAAATCGGCTGTCGTATGCAAAGTTTTCAGCTGAGTTTGCGCCCGTATTCCCTTGCTTTTCCCTTCAAAAGAAAAGGGAAGAATGGGAACGACTAAGACGAAGCTACCTGACTGAATGGCCGTTTGAATAACATTTCGCAGAAGCCCGTAACCTGTTCCGCCGCCTAGACCCGCGATCACAACAAGAATATCCGTTTTTTGGCAAAAAGTTTGAAACACGCTACTTTCATTGACGTAGGCTGTCTTCACAATCGTATCATCCCCGCCTGCACTCAAACCACGCAACAAGGTTTTTGCAAAACAGTACTTAGGAAGTTGAGACTCGAAGCTTTCTAAGCAGCGCAAATCAGTATCAACCACTAGACAGGTATCCGCCGTATAAGGTTTTTGAGAAAAAAAATAATTCAACACACGGCCAGCCGCGCTTCCTAAAGCAAGGAACTTGATACGCGTACCCAAAACAACTGAAGTGTCTATACCCAACTTCTCCACACTTTTATGAAATCGAAAAAGTAAACCTTTGTCAAATCTATAAACAGGGCCGCCATTTGCACTTTGTTCATAATAGTCATTGACTTGTTAAGGCCATATTTGGTATTATTTCTAACAAGGAATTATGGTTAAGATTTTAAAGAAAAACACGGATAATGCAGAAGAGGCACCTGTTGTTTCCATTGAGAAGAAGATATGGATTTGGCTAAGCAAATACAGTGGTTACCTCGGTAAGTTGTGTGCTTTACTATTGACGATAGCTGTTCTTTGGATACTACATTGTAAATGGTGCAGTTATCGTGAAAAGAAGGCTATTGCAGCTTATGCGATCCAAACCACCTTACAGGGTAGAGTTGCTTGGGCGGAATCCAACCAGCCATGTGGCTTAAACAACCTAAAAGGGTTCATCTTCTTAGAAAACGTAAACACCTTGATTGAACAAAAACGTTTCGACGAAGCCCTCGTTTATTTCGAGAAATCCTTGAAGCTTTTGAAACTTTCGCCGATAAAAGAACAGGCCTTAGCTGGTTTTGGATTTGTTCAGATTCAGTTGCAAAAATGGACAGAAGCTGAAAAGCTTTTCCTCGAATTGTACAAATGCAATTTCAAATATTTGAGAGCGCAGGCCCTATACGCTCTCTGTTACATTGCCGACCAAAAAGGTGATACAAAGGGCTACGAAACTTACCGTGAAAAGTTACAATCCTACGACGAAGGAGGCGCTTTGTTAAATCGCTTAGATGTTATAAAATCTGCGAACTAAGATAAATATGGCACTCAATACTTGCATTACTTTAGGGAATCGGAAAATAGGACCCGATTATCCTCCTTATTTTGTTGCAGAACTATCCGGAAATCACCAGCTGTGCATTG